>CAWBIG010000260.1:0-19309 GCA_963788435.1 uncultured Acidobacteriota bacterium
ACCTGACCTTGTTGATGCTGGGTGAGTATCGAGTAATACGATGAATGAGTAACAGGAACATAAACAGCGCCATCACCAGATCGCCATCGTTGGAGCGGATAACGCTGCTCTCTGGCGCTTCATAATCAGCGCCCAAACGCCATCCGCATTCGCCGGTGAAACCGTCAGACCAACTGACTTGAAAACACCTTTGGGCAGACCAGGATTATGCGTCAGCTCCGTCCACGTATTGCCGCTGTCCGTCGATTTCCAAATCCCGCTGTCCGGGCCGCCGCTCTCAAATGTCCACGGCTTCCGCACCACCTGCCAGAAGCTCGCATACAGCACCCGCGGATTCGAAACGTCCATAGCCAGATCAATCGCGCCCGCCTTGTCGCTCTTGAACAGCACCTTCTGCCACGTCTTGCCGCCATCCTTCGACCGGAACACGCCGTGCTCCAGCAATACGTAGCTTTAGCCGAAGGCAGCGACAACAACATGGCCATTACCAATTGCTCTCACCCCGCATGGCTACGAGTTGATGAAGTTCTTTGGGGCGTACGACCGCGTCAAACTTGCAGACGAAGGGTTGCTCGCACCTGCGGGCTGCGATGATGCGACGCGGGTGACGATTCTGGCCGACAGTGACCAGCGCACACGCGAAACGGGCAAGGCGCTGGCTGAAGGACTGATGCCGGGATGCGCCGTGCAGACGCATGCGCTGCCGGAGGGAACCGAAGATCCACTGTTTCACGGAATGAGCGCGACAGAAGCGCACCTCGATCCCGCGCTTGCGGTCGCGGCTATTGGAGGGCGCATCGGCGGCGATCCGAACAACCTGGCCCAGGCTTACCGGCTACAGCTGGCGGTTCTAGACAAAATCCTGGCCGGATGCGGAAAGGTCCCGGCGACGAATGCGGCAAGGACCTCTCTTTTTGACGTTCCGGCTGTACTGAGACCCGGCAAAGGGGATCACGCCGCGGAATTTCGCGGTCCGCTCCCGACTGCTTCGACGCTCTCAGAAAACCTCATGCTCGAGTACACGCAGGGGATGAGTGGAACGGAGTTGGGCTGGGGGTGCCTTGACGAGGGCAGACTGCGTGGAGTCTTGCAATTACATGACGCCGAGGAAGACTACGCCGACCGGACTCCCGTGATTGCGCGGATGCATGCATCCAATCTGCTCAACCGGATTGCGAAAGCCATGGAGCAGAGCGCGACCGGAAAGACTGTTGCCGGCGCCCCCGGGAGGCCGGACGACAAGGTCCTGGTGCTGGTTGGGCACGACACCAACATTGCTACCGTGGCCGGGGTTCTGGGCCTTGATTGGATCATCGATGGGCGGCGCGACGATACTCCGCCGGGAGGGGCGCTGGTATTTGAGCTCTGGCGCGCTGCCGGTCGCGCTTACTCGGTGCGGGTTTACTATACTGCACAAACCCTCAACCAGATGCGCTATGCCACACCGCTCAGTGTCCAAAGTCCTCCTGAGCGCGTACCCGTGGTTGTACCCGGATGCAGCCAAGCCGATCAATCGTGTACTTGGGACGCTTTTAAGGCAACGGTCGAGGTCGTCATCGACCCATTATTTACGAAATAATGTTGAGTCGACCTCACAGCGTCCCGGCTTCCACCGCTGTGGCAAGAATAGCCGAGAAACGCCGACTGGCTGCTCAGTCCGATCCGGTTGTACTTCTTCTCAGCGGTCGGACTCCACATGCCCCGCCACTCGTCGAGCATGTCCGCGGTCACATCGCTGAGGGCGGCCATGCCCAGGTCTTCCGCCAGGTGTTGATCCTCTTGGCAGCGCAACGATAGATGGTCTCTGTCTCCTTTGCCTTCCAGCGCTGCACCCGCAGCCATCGCTCCGTCGAGTCGGGGATCGTGGTAGCCTTAGCACCATGGAGTGCAGCGCGCTCAGCCTCTGCCCGTTCGATTTCATGCAGCCTCTGTTGCACCGGGTCGCGGCGGTCGCGTTCGGCTCTGGCGAACTCCTGCGCCTGCTCCCACGATCGGGTCCTGGCCGAGATGCGCCGATTCTCTCCACCCTCGTAGATGTAACAAGCCTTGCGACAGCGACATTTCCGCCAGTAGCGGTCCTTTCGCTTGGGACAATCAGCGGTATGCCGCTTGTAAACGGTGACAGTGACCGTGGAAGGTTCTGGTCGCGGAACCCATGCTCAAAAGGCTGCTCTCTTGTACAATTCTCGTACAATTCCTGATTGTGTTTTTGTAAGTTGTTGATTTTAAATGAATTTACCTAACTCCATCACGATGAGCCGGATCGTCATGATCCCGCTGCTGCTGTGGATCCTGTCGGCGCACTTTCCGTGGCAGGCGGGCGCCGAGCAGGAGCTGCTGGCGTCGCTGCTTTTCGTTCTGGCGTCGATCACCGACGGGGTGGACGGCTACCTGGCGCGCAAACGCGGCCAGATCACCACGATGGGCATGCTGCTGGACCCACTGGCCGATAAGATCCTGGTCACGTCAGCGTTCATTGCCCTGGTGGCGTACGAGCCGCAGGTGATCAAAGTGTGGATCGCCGTGGTCATTATCGGGCGCGAGTTCCTCATCTCCGGGCTGCGTTCGATCGCCGCCTCGGAAGGGTTCACCATCCAGGCCAGCGACCTGGGCAAGTTGAAGACGGTGCTGCAGATCGTCTCAGTGGTGTCCACCATCCTGGCGCATCACTGGTTCCAATGGCAGTTCGGCTGGCTCATCCTCCCGGTCAAGTGGACGGCCATCACCGCGATTTACTTCACCGTCGCTGTTTCGATCATCTCGGCAGTAGATTATTTTGTGGGCTTCTGGAAGCAGATCGACCACGCGTCCAAGGATCGGCGCAACTCCTTCGTACTGAGCCGGAACAAGGGAACGCAGCGGGCGAACTAGCGGCTTTTGCTCAGCAATCTATTGCCGCTGGGACGGCGCGCTGCCATCCTCTCCCCGGTGATCGATGACTCGAAAATCCCCTGGGACTTCAAAGAACGCCGGATCAGGCTCGGACGTGGAAAGTTCCCTTGCCGTGAAAACCTGCTTCCCGGTTTGCGGGTTATCCACCAGAGAGCTCAGATTGATGTCGAGCTGCGGAGAAAACCAGAACTCCCGCGTGACCCTCATCTCCTTGTCGTTGCCCATGGCTCCCGGATTGAATGTGATGACCTCGCGGTAACCGTGCGTGCCAAGTCCCTGGAGCGTGCCCTCGCCGAGATCGTCTTCCTGGCGAAAGCCCTTGCCGTCCGGCAGCGGTCCCGAGGTTCCCTGCCGAGGCTGGTACTGCGTGGTGGTCGTCAGGCGATACGGCAGGAGTTCGCAGACTTTTCTGCTGGGCGAGCAGTTATACCAGGTGTGCTGCTCCGGATCGGTGATCTGAAAGACGGTGATCTTCGGTTCCACATCGCCGCCTTTGGGAACCAGCGTTTTGCGCTCCTGGAAGATGCGGCCGCGGCTGTCACGGATAATGCGGCGCTCGTTGACCAGGGTGAAGGTGCCTCCATTGGCCATGGCCCGCGACCACTCCGCGCCAAGCTTGAGGTCAAACGGAGCGCCGGCTTTGGGCGGGATGAAGATGCTTTCCATAGGGCCGACACCGCTGGGATCGGCGCCGCCATCGGCGAACTTGACAACCGGCTGCTTTTCAGGGGGATTCTGGGCCAAAGCGACCGGGATGAGCACCAGACAAAGAAGGCAGAGGATGCACGTGCGGTGTTGCATCGGAACCTCCCGCGATGGAAGCGAGTATAGCTCAGCGATGGGCAATTGGCCCCGAAGAATAGGACGCATTGCGGGATAAACGGGCAGAAACACCACAGGCTCCGGGGAATCATTCCGGAGCCTGCGACTCAATACGAATTCCAGGACTACATTCGCGAAACGCGTTTCTACATCATGGCATGCGCGGGCTCGGGAATGCGCACCACGGGCGCGCCCGGAGGCACCGGAGCATGCGTTGACGGAGCCGGCACGCCGCGAGTCAGCCGATGGACAAAGTGATACGGCGGCCACGGCCCTGAGAGCTGCATCTGGCAGTCCCGCAGCGTGGCGCTGGTGGTGGCAAACTTGTTCAGGTAGCGCTCCACGCACTTGCGGTCAATCAGGTGGGCGATATCGAGCAACATCTTGCCGTTTTCCGTGAGGCGGCAACTGACTTCTTCATCCATCGGATTGAAGAGACGGTGCATCTGAAAGCTGACCGCCCTGGCGCGTGTCTGGCGCTCTCGCTGCCGCACGGCGTTTTCCCGCAGGTTGGTCAGGTATTCGCGCCCCACGCCCTCGGCGGGAATGAGCTTGGCCAGCTCTTTGCCGCAGAAGTCGTCCACGAAAATCTTGAGGTGCATCTCCGTCTTGCCGCGGAGTTTATCGATATTGGTCTGGAACTGGCGCTGGTTAGAACGAATCGACTTGCGCAGCGAATCGTCGTCGTTGAATACGGTCCCAAAGCGGAAGGGCAGGACCGTGGAGTGCTGGAAGCAGTCCGCGATGACCCTGGCATGATCCATGCCGGCCTTCTGATTCAGGTTTTCAGTGGGATTGTGCTCGGAAACGATGATGGCAAGGTCACTGGCGGGATAGAGGAAAACCTGATTTCCACTGACGCCAAGGACGGTTTCTAAAGGTACCGGTTTGCGATGTCTGGCTAATTCAGGAAAGGCTTGTTTTTCACCAATGCAGTAGGCATACCATGCCATCTTGGAACACTCCCTGCCGCGCCGGTAAGCGCAGCTTTGCGTGGAACTCCCGAGTCCCGGGGTTAAACTGCATGCTGGCGTACAGCCGAATTCAAATTGTGATACGCCCGGTCGAACTAGGAGGAATACTAGTCCCGCCCAAATACGACTGGCAAGGACCGGAATCACGTCTCATAAAAAAGGAAGCTTGGGAAGGTAGATTCGTGTTGGTATGGCTGGAATGATTATCGGTGAGATGAAAATTCAGCATATCAGGACAAGCGAGCAGGGAGAAGCGGGGTGGATCGGCGTTCTACTCCCCGCTCCCTTCCCTCTCTTCTAGACTTTGGCGTGCAGGCTGGGCCAATCCGGCTTCCTATGTTCGAGGAACGCCCGCACTCCCTCCCGGAAGTCCTCGGCCGAACGCTGCTCCGCATTCACCTCGATGGCGGCCTCCATTTCCCGGTCGAGCCGCTGGCGGGAATGCTCGGCAAGCAGCCGTTTCACCTGCTGCATCGCCTGGGGACTGTTGTTCAGCAGGCATTGCGCCAGCGCCCTGGCAGACTGCATCAGTTCTTCGACAGCGACAATCTGGGTGACCAGGCCCAGCTCGAAGGCCTCCTGGGATTTCATAGTGCGACCGGAGAGCAGCAGCTCGCGGGTGCGTAGCTCCCCCACCTGGCGGAGCAGAAACGAAGCGGCGATGGCCGGCACAAACCCAAGTTTCACTTCGGTATAGCCGAATTTGGCTTCCGGCACGGCCAGGGTGAAATCAGGAATAGTAGCCAGGCTCATGCCACCGGCCAGGGCAGCGCCGTTGACCGCGGCAATCACAGGCTTGGGGAATTCATACAGGGCGCGCAACACCCGGGCCATGTTCTCGGAGTCGCGGCGGTTTTCTTCCGGCGAGCGAGCTTTCATGGTGGCGAGATGTTCCATATCCAGCCCGGCGCAGAAGGACGGCCCGGCCCCGGTTAGGATAACCACGCCGCAATCGCAGGTTTCGGCGTCCTTGAGAGCGTGGGCAAGCTCCTCGATCAGCAAGGGGCAGAGCGCATTGCGCTTGTCCGGACGGTTCAGGGTGATGGTTTTGACGCCGTTTTGCGAGTGAGTGAGTATGTGGCGAAACTGGTTCATGGCCCTCTCCGTTCAACCGAGGCACATCGCGGCGAAGCCTATCGTAGCGCAAAATTGGCTGCATTTGTAAGTGGGCTCCATCACGGAATCCTGATGCCAGAGTCACGAAAGTCAGAGGGGCAGCATCGACGCGAGAGCTCCGGTACCCATTCCAGGGTTTTCCGATCACCCGGCGTTGCGGAATCGAGCGCATAAATCCGGCCTGCGCGTGTCATCCTTGGGGAACAGCATGAAACGATCGGAATCAAGCGATGATTTGCAAAAGGGGGCTTTGAAGACGGTCCCTCGCTGGACCATCGTCGTCTTTCTGCTCGCCGCCTTTTTCATCTTCGCGAGTTTCGGATTCGTATTCGACGGTATGGACATGGGGCGTCAGCCCGCCCTGTGTCTTGCTTTGTCTGTCGTGATCATCGCGTTGTTCGCAACGTGTTATGCCGTTGCCGGCATCACTCTCCGCCAACGGTTCTGGATTCCGGCGGTGCCGCTCTTCATCCTCGAGAACGTTTGCCTGGTGCTGTTGCACAAATGGCTGCCGGACGCTCCGCCGCTTACCCATCTCGATTCGGCCCAGCTCGAACGCTTCAACAACCGGTTCCTCTTTGACGGAGTAGCTGAGGTCATTTCCGTCGTGCTGGGCTACTCCGGTTTTGTCGTGGTCGCGATTTTCGAGGCGCGTCGCCGCCTCCGGCTTGAGCTCGATAAAGCTGCCCTGGACACCGAATTGGCTGCCGCCCGCGAAATTCAGAGGCTCATGGTGCCCGAAGAGTTGCCGCCCATTCCCGGGTACGCCATCGAGACCATCTACCGTCCCGCCGCACAGGTCGGCGGAGATTTCTATCAGGTCATCCCGCTCGGCGGCGGCCAAACTCTTGTCGTCGTCGGCGACGTCAGCGGCAAAGGGCTCAGCGCCGCCATGATCGTCTCCATGCTCATTGGCATGCTGCACACTATCAGTAGGATCAGCCAGGATCCCGCGCAGATTCTGGCCGAACTCAACTGCAGGCTTTTCGAGCGCAAGCACGGAGGCTTCATCACTAGCCTGGCAGTGCGCCTCGATCTTTCGGGGCGCGTCGTGCTCGCCAACGCGGGTCATCTGGCGCCCTGGCTCAACGGCTCCGAAGTCGCATTCGCCGGGTCCCTGCCGCTTAGCATCGTTGCTTCCGCCGCTCCCGAGCAGGTCTCGCTCGAGTTGCGGCCTGGCGATCGTCTCACCCTGATTACAGATGGCGTGATCGAGGCGCGCGATGCGCAGGGAGCCCTGTTCGGATTCGACCGAACTCAGGCCCTGATGCGCCAGCAAGCATCCCCGCTCGTACTCGCCGAAGCCGCAATTCATCACGGGCAGGAGGATGACCTGACCGTGATCTCCATCCTCCGCACAGCCTGAGGGACCTGCGATTCAGCAGGGGGCGTCCGATTCAGTCAGGGGTTCCGAATTCATTGTTGCCCTTGTCGTCAGCTGATCCGTTCGGTATTCGAATCGAAATTTGCCTGAGCTCTCGCTGGAGCTGAGATCGTGACCTAAGTCAGAGAACGTAAGGCACCAGGGCAGCGGTCTGACGGGCATATGTAGCATACGTCTCTCCAAACTGGGAGCGCATCCACTGCTCCTCCATGCGGAGCTTGACCCAGAGCGCCAGGAGAATCAGGGCGAAAGCGATGAATCCCCGCACTTGGGCAATTGCAATCGCCATGCCGAGAAACCCGGCCAGAGTGCCGGTGTAGATGGGGTGGCGAACCGCGGCATAGGGACCGGAGGCGATCAGCTCGTGGCCCTGCTTAATGGTCACAGAGCGGCTCCAGTTTCTGCCGAGGTGCTCGCGCGCCCACACGGCAAACAAAAGGCCGGCGATGGTGACCCCAGCTCCCAGCCAGAAGGATCGAAGACCAGACGGCCAGAGCGGAAGGTAAAGCCAGCGCAGCGGGATGCGAGGTATCGCGAGCAGTAGGATCGCGATCAGGTAGGCGAGCACGCGGAGGATGCGCGAGACCGCGGGCTCGAGACGCTGAGTGGTTTTGGTATTGCCGGCTTTGACGTTCCAATAGACGAGGAAAGCGATCCAGACCACGGGAAAGAAAGATTCGTAGAACCAGAGCATTCAGGACCTCCAGAGTGCCGAAGGTGCTTGCGCAGGTGAGTGAGGGGGGGTCCAGGACACGCACCACTTTCCAAGACTTATCCAGCAATTCTACGCAAAATTATCCCGCAAAAAACCGCTCGGGGCTTGGTCGGGGCACGCTGTGGCCTGCCGGCAGCCGCCTTCTTGCTATGCCGCCGCAAGGAATGGTCAGGGAGGATTCGCTTTCCTTAGGAATTGCCTCAGCCCAATTTATAGCCCCAGGTCTCCAGCGCGCCTCTTCATAGCCTCAATGCAGAAGGCAATGTGCGCATCCAGATCGATTCCAAGCTCGGCCGCGCCCTGAATCACGTCCTGACGGTTGACGCCGCGGGCAAAAGCCTTGTCCTTCATCTTCTTTTTCACGCTGGGAACCTCCACGTCAGCAATCGCCTTGGTGGGCTTGACCAGCGCACATGCAGTGAGGAAGCCAGCCAGCTCGTCGCAGGCAAACAGAACCTTGTCCAAGTGGGTGACGCGGGGCGTGCCGGAGTATTCCGCATGACCCAGGATGGCGGTGCGCAGTTCCTGCGGCCAGCCCTGGGTCTCCAGCTCGCGAACCCCAACAAAAGGATGTTCCTCGCGCGTGGGGTGACGCTCATAGTCGAAATCGTGTAACAGCGCGGCGGTCGAGTAGAGATTGAGCAGGGCCTCGCGTTCGGCTCCGGCCAATCCCAGGCGGTCGGCTTCCGCTTCTCCATAAGCCACCACGCATGCCTCCACGGCCAGAGCGTGCTTGCGAAGGTTTTCGCTCGCTGTCCATTCCCGCAGAAGGGTCATCGCCTGCTCGCGCCCATATCGGGTTGCACCACTCATTTTTTCTCCATGTTGCTTAATTTGGTTCGTGCTTTTCCGGGTTTTTCCGGGTATGATGGGTGAAATTTAGGTTGGACCCTAAATTTCTACTTGACAATTATGGTTCCCTCCCCCGACAGTAGCACATATCGTGGTGCAACCGAGCACCCCGGAAGGCACGCTCTGGCCCTCCGCACACAACCGATGGCGACTACTTTGGTGAGTTTTGACTCTCGCGAAGTTGTCCACTGCGAACATTGCACCCTAGTGCAGTTTCGCACTCGCAACTCGCTTTGCCGCCGCTGCCACAAACCCCTTGACATTGAAGAGTCGGAAGCGCTCGGTCCGGTGCCAGTGCCGGATCCGCGCCAGCAACCAGCCATGGAAGCCGGGATGCGGGTGGCCACCCAGGTTCGGGAAATCCGCCGCGCCCGCCATTTGAGCCAGCGCCAGCTTGCCGGCCGGATGCAGGTGCCGCGGACCTACATCTCCAAGATCGAAAATGGCAAGGCCATTCCCACTCTGGGGTCCCTGGAGCGGCTGGCCAACGCTCTGGAAGTGGGGATCTCGCAACTGGTGCGGGATGCACGGAGCCTCAGGGAAGAGGATGTCGAAGCCATCCTGTCCGATCCGTTCCTGGGCGAACTGGCTTCCCTGCTGCCGCGGCTGAGTCCGTTGCAACGGACGATGTTCTACGGCGCCCTCAGGGAAAAGGCACTGGTTCCAGGGCAGCGGCGCACGGCGTAGAGGCAGCAGTCAGCCCTCCGCGCCGATTGCCAGGGGGTGGTGCGGCTGGTACAGGCCAATCTTGCCGCCACCGGGCAGCGGAATCGATGTCACGGAGCCCCAGCCGGCTTCGTGCACCGGGCCGCAAGTCACGCCCTTGGCTTTGAGCTTCGCGATCGTCTGCGTAAGGTCGCGGCACATCAGGTAGATGGTGGTGGCTGCGACTCCCTCGCTGTCTTCAAGGCTGGTGCCGGGATGGACGCCCACCTCGGCTGGCGGCAGGCGGAAGATGAGCCAGCCTTCGCCGGCGTCGATTGATGGCACCTCGAGTACGTCGCGCAGAAATGCGCGGTCGGCCTCTGCATTCGTGCTGTAAAGCAAAAAGTGCGCGCCTGAAAACATGACAGGATTGTAATGCTGGGACGGATCGACCAGCAATTCACTGGATGAAACGCCAGTGAGGCGCGCCGTTGCTGAGGCTCACGCAGTGTGCTACGGTCGAAAGGAATCGAAGAATGGGGGCCGGCAACCATACTTTAGACTGCCCAGGGAAGATTCGCCGCTCCCCGCCGAAGCGAGAGCGATACACTAGATCGGGCGTCTTTGCCGGTGTCGCGAATCGGATTGCGGACGCCGGACTTATGAAGGTGGATTCCTTGCACTCTGCAGGCAGATTGCGCATTCACGAGCTGACGCCGGAGGAGCGCGCGGTTTATGCGACGCTGAAACCTGAGAGTCTGCCCCAGCACGTAGCCATCATTATGGACGGCAACGGGCGTTGGGCGGGCAGCCGGTCTTTGAAGCGATTTCTGGGCCATCAGCAGGGCGCCAAAAGCGTGCAACTGGTCACCGAGACTGCATCGCGGATCGGACTCCCGTGGCTGACGCTTTATGCCTTTTCTCTCGAAAACAACCTGCGCCGGCCCCGCGCCGAAGTCAGCTTCCTGATGCGGCTCCTCAAAAGCTACCTGGAAGGCAACGTCCAGCGCATGATGGACAACAACGTCCGCATCCGCTACATCGGCCGAACCCGCGAGCTGCCGCCCGAGGTGCAGGACAAAATGGATTGGGCCGCGGAAACCACCGCGCGCAACACCGGAACCACGCTTACCCTGGCCCTGAACTACGGCGGACGCTCGGAGATGGTGGACGCGTTTCGCGCCCTGGCCTTGGAGATGCGGCGCAAGAACATCGCGCCGGAGCGGATCGGCGAAGAAGACATTCACCGCCATCTATACACGTCGCACATGCCCGATCCCGACCTGCTCATCCGCACCTCGGGCGAGATGCGCATCTCCAATTACCTGTTGTGGCAGATTGCGTATACCGAAATTTTCGTCACCGACCGCCTGTGGCCGGACTTCCGCGGCATTCACCTGCTGGAGGCGATTGCAGATTTCCAGCGTCGCGAGCGGCGCTTTGGCGGCCTCAGCGACAGCGTCGGCGAAGTGGACGAAGAAGCCGAGCACGCCAAAATCGCCGTAAGCTGACAATCTGTAGTTAGAGTCCTGTCTTAAAAGGGCACGACTTTAGTCGTGCCGCAAGCGCGCGCCAGAGAACGACTGGGCTTTAGCCCCTGAAGGAAGTATTCTCCGCAATGCCGGCAATCCGCTCCGAAACTGGTGTGTGTTCTAGCATGGGAGCATGCTTCTCCAACTGGTTGTCAACAACGGCTCTGCGATCCGCGCTTCACTAAACGGGAAGGGGCTGCTAAGCGCCCACCTGAATGTGTCGATTGGAAGCAAAAAAGGTGACGCCGCCACCGTGCGTCTCAATGTAATTGACGAAACCGACGAACCGAATTCTGTGTATTCGACATGGGAGGCTGGTGCCCTCTCCGCTGGAGACAAGGTGGAAATCTGCTTGCTGCCGAATGGAGAAGCCGACCCGCCATCGGAAGTACGACGGACCTCCGAATCTCCAAAGAATCTGTTCTCAAGTCAAGACCAGGCTCGGCTGATGCTAGACGCGCTGATGCGATGTGACGGCGAATTGAGCGCAATCTTGGAAAGAGCGCGGACGGCCGAGCCGAAAGAAGAGTTCGAGAAGATTGCGAGAGCGGTAGGGTCGGTCATCTGCGAGATGGATCGCCTGATCGTGCCCACGCTGCGGAGACACCCCGAACTGGTCGAAGAAGCAAGGCGCAAAAAGTTGTGGAATAGCACCTAGCGCCCTACGGTCTCGACCGGATGGTCGGCAATCCGGAAGTCTCGACCAATTTTCGCCAATACTTCTCCACCACGTTACGGCCATCGGCCATACGAATCAAGCGACCGGCTGCAAGCCCGAAGCTAAAGGCTAAGAGCTAAGGGCTAATAGCTAAGAGCAAGCAGCTAGAAGCTAGAAGCTGAAGTAAACGGCGAAGCCGGCAGCCCCTCTCCATTGAACAGATTGCACTGCGGGCTGTTGGCCCAGCCGTAGCGAATGGCAACAGGCGCGGGCACGTCGGGGCTGGAAGCCACCAGCGTATCGCCTTCAATGAGCGCCTGCGCTGCCACGAATTTGCCATCGCGCCCGGCCACTTCCACGCCCGTCACTTCCTCGCCCTTGGCGTTCAGTCCCTTGGCGTCGTCGAACCACGCCCGAATCGCGCTGCCCTCGGGCGTCGCCTCGCGGAACATCGGCCCCGAGTACTCGAGCGACGTTTCCCCATAGGTGAGCGCGCGCGCCGCAAGCGCCAGCCGGTGGCCGACGTCAACCTTGTCGGTGGGGTGCACGTCTTCCGGGTTGCCGATGTCGATGGTGACAGCCATCGCGGTATTGCGCAGCCCCAGCGTTTCCACCTGCTGCTGGCGCAGCGCGGCCCAGTCCTCCAGCGGCGTGGACTTGAAATTGGAGATCTGCACGTAAAGGAACGGGAACGGTCCGATCGCCCACTCGCGGCGCCAATCCTCAATCAGCGTGCGCATGATGCGGTTGTAAAGCGGCCAGCGCTCCAGCGCGCTGTTGCTCTCGCCCTGGTACCAGATCACTCCGCGGATCGGCATCGGCGTAAGCGGCGCGATCATGCCGTTCCACAGGTTGCCGGGACCCCAGCTCTCCAGCGGCGGATGCCAGGGAAACTGCGGAATGGGCTTGCCTTGCGCCTTGGCTTCGGCCTGCTGGCGCTGCTCGTCGCGGATCTCCGCTGCGGCGTCGGCGCCGTGGTCCAGCATCTTGCCGCGCGAGGCAAACAGCGGATTAAGCGCAGCGTCTTCGCCCAGCGCGGTCAGCCGCACCCACGATTCGGCAACGGTCCCGCCCCAAGTGGAATCGATGACGCCCACCGGCACATGCTCGCGCCGCTCGATCTCGCGCGCAAAGTACCAGGCAACCGCGGAAAAGTTCTTCGCGCTGTCCGGCGCGGAGGGCTTCCAGCCATCGGTGTCCAAATCCTCCAACGCGTAGTCGGCGGCTTTCTTGTTCACCATCAGCAGGCGGATGCGATCGTTGCCGGCATGGGGAATGTCCTCGGCCGCGGTGGCCGCGCGGCTCAAGGGAAACTCCATGTTCGATTGGCCCGAGGCGAGCCATATGTCGCCGACAAGAATGTCGTGGATGACGATCGATTGCGGCGCGCCCGCATCGGCCGTCCCGTTTGCGCCCTCCACGGGAGCTCCCTGCACCGTCATCTCAAACGGTCCGCCCGCTGCACCGGGCTTCAGGTAGACGCTCCAGTGGCCAATCGGGTCAGCGGCCGCCGTTCGCGTCTCCCCGCGAAAAGTAACCTTGACCTGCTCGCCCGGCGCAGCCTTTCCCCACACGTGCACCGGCAAATCGCGCTCGATCACCATGTGATCTGACAGCACTCGCGGCAGGGTCACCTGGGCTGACGCGGCCGCAACCGGAACCAGGGCAAGGAGCAGCATCAATCGAATACTCAAGATCAGCCTCCACCGGCGCAGCCTCTACGGGAGCATCATCCCTGCCGAGCAGGTGCGCGCTGGCTTGCCGGAACATTTCCCCGGAAAGGAGAACGCTATCAGAAAACTGCCGGAAATCGTCACAAAGTGGAAAACTCGCCCGCGACAATTTCGCTTGAGCCGGGTCTGAAACCAGGAAGACACGCCGTTTGTGGCATTTGCGGCCGTGGAGTCCCGGGCTAAACTCTGCCGGCCACCGCGGCGCAGCCAAGCAATCGTCATCAAACCCCAACGAGGTATGCGGCATACTGGAATTTCAGACCTGATCTCCGGGAGAAGTCTGATGCGGTCGACACGCAACAGGAAAATTTGGCTTGCCCTGGCGCTGTTGATGTTCATCCTTCCCGTCTGTTGCCGGGCCCAGGCCGCGCTCCTTATGGAGGAGCCGTACGGATTCTTCGGCACTCTGAATCCGACCGGCCATACTGCCATCTATTTCGCGCGCATCTGTGCCGAGAGCCCCCTCAAGCTGCGCCCTTGCCAGCCCGGCGAGTTGGGTTCCGTCCTCTCCCGTTATGGGGGCATCGCGGGCTACGACTGGGTGGCCATCCCGCTGATTCCCTATCTTTATTCCGTGGAGAATCCGGCCGAGGTGCCGGACCATGTGAATCGCGAGACGGTGATGCGGCTGCGCAACCGCTATCACGAGCAGCATATGGGCAGCCTGGGCACCCATGTGTTTGAGGGCAACATTGTGCGCGGCGGCTGGACACAACTGGTCGGCGTGGCCTATGAGCGGCGGATCTATGCCTTCCGATTCGACACCACCGAGGCGCAGGATGACGCCCTGATGGCCATGCTGAACGACCGCGCCAACCGCTCGCACTTCAACCTGATTTACTCCAACTGCGCCGACTTTGCCCGCGGCGTGATGAACCAATACTTCCCGCGCACCTTCCGCCGGACCATCTTCCCCGACGCGGGCATGACCACCCCGCGGCAGATCACTTACAAACTGGTGAAGTACTCCAAAAAACATCCCGGCACGGATCTTGAGGTCTTCGAGATCCCCCAGGTGCCGGGATACAGGCGCATGAGCCATCCCAACAAAAGCGTGGCCGCGTCGCTGGTCACCACCGGCTACGCGGTGCCGCTCACCATCATGAATCCGTACCTGGCGGGCGCCATCTTTGTCGATTACCTGGTGCGCGGACGCTATCCTCTCATTCCCAGGCATCCGGATGTGCTCGGCCCGGAGCAGTTGTCCACATTGACATACGTCGATGCGACGCGGCAAAATCCCGCTGACGCCGGTATCCGGACCGGCATGGCCATGAACCCGCCGCGACCCGGCATCGCCGGCGCGGAGGCTGTGCCGATGAAAGCGATCGTGGACGAACATGAGTAAGACAAAAGCTCCGCAAAACCTCAAGAATCACGGCAGACTTCACATCCCCTTTCACGTGATCACGTTTTTTACCCTGATCGTTAACCTCGTCTTCGCCATCGGACACGATATCCACCATTTCGGGCGGTGGAATACCTGGCTGGTTGTGCTCTCGGTGGTGATCTTCATCCCCTTCTTCCTCATCCGGGTGTACCCGCTGAAGGTGCAGGACCGTGTCATCCGGCTGGAAGAGCGGCTGCGCCTCCAGGCGCTCGCCCCGGCTGAATGGCATGCGCAGATCTACCGGCTCACTGAGGACCAGCTCATCGGACTGCGCTTTGCCGCCGATGACGAGGTGGTGGAGCTGGCGAAAAAGGCGCTCGAGGAGAATCTGAACCGCAAGCAGATCAAGGAACGCATCCGTAGCTGGCGCCCCGACACCTGGCGCGTGTAAGCCGGATGGGATGAGCGCCGGAACCGCCCAGCGCGTCTCATATTACGCCGGACGCATCGCGCGCGGCGGAATTGAATGAGGCGTAGAATCGCGTTATGAAGCGTGCGGCTGCGGTCGCGGCACTATTTGCCCTGCTGGCCCTGCTGGCCTTGCCGGCCACGGCGCAGCACGGTGTTGCGCGTGGCGGGTCCGGCGGCCACGCGTCTTCAAGCGGTTTCGCTGGGCACGCAGGCGGATTTGGTGGTCACGCCGGCGGCGGTTTTGCTGCTCCTCACTTCGGAGGCTTTCAATCGCGCGGCCCCGGCTCCGTGCCGCGTTTCGGCGGAGTCGCTCCGCGCTATGGAAACTACTCACCGCGCTTTGGCGGCTATGCGCCGCGTGGCTTTGCTCCACGCAGCTTCATGGGACCCGGTCGAACTGGTTTTGCGCCCCGCGTCGGCGCCGGAATGAACCGCATTCCCTATCGCGGCAACGCCTACGCCGCCAACGGTCTTAATCGCTACGGCGGTGATCGCGATCGTCATTCCCGCGGCCGCAGGCCCTATTACAACGGATTCAACGGCCTCCCTTACGCGTATAACTACGGAGTCTACCCGTATTATCCCTACGACATCGATCCGTGGCTCTTCGGCCCCGACTGGGACGACGACTCGGATCAGTCTGCGCAAAATGATTACGGCGGCAACGTCCCCGCGCCTTATCCGGATTACGGCGAATCAGCCTACGCTGAGCCGGGCCCTGAATATGGCCAACCCGCGCCGCAAGGCTACGCGCCGCAGCCCTTTCCGCAGACCGGCTCTGAAGCGTACCTGCCGCAGGCCGCGCCGGGCGCCGAGCTGCGCCAGCCTTACACCGGCGGATCCGCTGCTCCTGGCCCGCAGCAGGCTGTCACCCTCATCTTTAACAACGGCCGCCAGCCTGAGCAGATACATAACTACATGCTGACCGCGAACACGCTGACCGTGCTCGACGCGCAATACCAGCAGATTCCTGTGAGCCAGATCGACCTGCCCGCGACCGTTACGGCCAACCGCGCCCAAGGCATCAACTTCCAGGTGCCCGGAGCAAGCAACTAGTTTCCCGTCTCCAAATTCCGTAACAAGAATGCTGCCGTCATCCTGAGCGACGTTTGCCGCGTTTTGTGCGGCAAACGCAGTCGAAGGACCTGCATCTCGGGCGCCTGCGGATGCGATGAACCCATGGGACATCACACTAGCGACGCACCTACCCCTTACTCTCTTTTCCCTGCTCTCCCGCCGTCTCCGTGTCCAACTCGTGCTCTTCGCGGTAATGGTCGGCCGACATCTTCCCGTCCCACCACGCCGTGTTCATCGGGTAAATGTCGGGATCGAAAATCACCTGGTAAAAATGCCACACCAGGATGGCAAGAGTGGCCAGAATGGCCTCGTAGAAATGCACCGCGGTGGCCACGTCTACCCACCAGCGCGCCAGCACATCGCCCACCCACACCTTGGCCCAGAGCATGATCCCGGTCAGGCCCATCAGCGCCGTACCCCACACCAGAGCCCAGTACTCGGCCTTTTCGGCGTAGTTGAAGCGGCCGAACTTCGGCTTCTCGCCCCGCAGCCCCAGGTAATAGAGCATGGTGTGGAAGGCATCCGTAGCGTCGCGCGGTCCCGGCGCAATGTCGCACAGGAAACGACGTCCCTCCCGTGCCGCAGCCACGTAGAAGACGTGGTAGATGCCCGCGGCAATCAGCGCCACGCCCGCCACCCGGTGCACGATACTGCGCAGGTGCTCGTTTAGCCCCAGCAGTTGCGCAAACCACGAATCCGGATACTTGAGCGCAAATCCGGTGAGCACCAGCACGATGAAGCTCGCCAGCAAAATGAGGTGTTGCCAGCGTTGATTCAGCGTCATGCGAACCACGGTGACCGTATGCGCTCGCCGGCGCGCGGCCAGCTTGCTGCGCCAGATGATCGCATTGTGCAGGAACATGCCGCCGATGACCAGAAAGAATCAGCGGAATGTAAATCAGCCGCACCCAGCGCACCACCATCGGAATCGATGTCGTGCCCGCGCCCGTCTTCGAGGTGCACCCGCGTCAGCGTAAACTTCTGGGTCACGCCCTTGTGGCATTTGCCGCAAGTGGCCTGGAGATTGACGCGGTTGATGCTCGAGCGCGGATCGCTGGAGGGCAGAATGTCATGCACGCCGTGACAGCTTGAGCAGTTGGCCGCAACCACAGAGCCGCCCTCCGTGGCCAGCCCGTGATAGCTGTCCATGTAGCTGGAGACGCGCTGCCCCGGCAAGCCGAACTCCTGCGAAAGACGCACCCCTTCATGGCAGCGCGCGCAAATGTCGCGCGACAGGTTGCGCTCCGCCGCCGGCCCATTCGGATCGGCGTGCGCCTTGATGGTGTGAATGCCGTGGCAGTCGGTGCAGACCGGTGCAAGTCCGTTGCCGCGCGCAATCCCCTGCCCGTGAATGCTGGCCATGAATGTCTGCTGAATCGCCGCGTGGCACTTGCCGCAGGTGGCCGGCACGTTGAACTTGTAAATCGGCGATTGTGCATCGTTCGCCGGCAGCACCATGTGCGAGCCATGGCAATCCGTGCACACTGCCGCTTTGGTTGAGCCGTTCTCCACCGCGCGCCCGTGCACGCTCTCCTGGTAGGAAAGGAACGGCTGCGCGCTTTCGCCGTTCGATTCCATCAGGAACTTCTGCCCGTGGCAGCGGCCACAAGTGACCGGAATATTGACGTGGCTCACGGGTGAATGCGCGTCGTCCGCGGCCAGTATTTCGTGCGCCGCCCCATGACAGTCGCCGCAGGTAGCCGCCGGCGTCTTCGCCGCGGTCGGTTTCGCGTGCGTGCTGTGCGCCCACGCCGCCTGCGCATCCGCGTGGCAATCCGCGCACGCCACCTTCTTTGGCGGCGTATCGTGGGCCAGGCTCTTCACATCTTTGTGGCAATCTACGCACCCAAACATGCTGCCGTGGATCGACGATCGCAGCTTCTTCTGGTCCACGAACACGCTGACCTGCTTGCCGTTCACGTCCTCCGTCAGGGTGGCGTCGCCATGGCATGCCAGGCAGTCCTGGTCCTTGAGCTTGTGTTGCGCCGGAAGGGTGCAGCAGAGGAAGGGAAGACAGAGAGCAATGCTTCGTATCAGAAAATGCCTGGCCGCGTTCACGCAATAACCATGCGACTATGCGCAAAATGCCGCAGTGACTCGGATCACAAATAGGGAAACCGGCTCCTGGATATGCGTGAGTGCTCAGGCGACAAGCAAAACAGAATTGAGGGTCAACCCGTTGGAACTGCCCCGCATCTAGTCACGATGAATCCCCTGCGCACGTTTCGCAGGGAAAACAAGACTCGGGCCATGCAAGCAATTCCTATCGGTGGAAGAGATGAATAGATCCTCCAGGGAGCACAAATACGATGCGTAACTTAGTGATAGCCGGACTGGCGACAGTCCTGGCGCTTCCCCTAACCCTTTCCGCACAGACACAGAGCCCCGGCGAGTCCCCTTACACGTTCAACCATGGGGAGGTGACGGGCTTCGGCGATTACTTCCGCTTCAATCCGTCAGGCAGCGCCCATAGCACTAACTTCGTCGGCGTCGGCGGCCTTGTGGGTTTTAGCCTTCATCCCAACGTTGCCATCGAAGGGCAGATGAGTTACGACTTTGAACGCAACTATACCTCGGTGTCGGGAACACCCGGCAGCTTTGGTGGCACCAGCACCACGGTCGTGAGCAGGGTGCGGCCAATCAGCGGCCTCTTCGGTCCCAAGTTCCAGCTCGGCACCAGCAGTCCCATCCGCTTGTTCGTCACCGGTAAAGCCGGGTTCCTTGACTTGACCGCCAGCAATGCCAGCCCTTCAACCACTTCCTTCGGTAACTCGTTCAGCTCGTTTGGCGGCAATGCAACCCATTTTGCGGTCTACCCGGGCGGCGGCCTCGAAATGTTCTTCGGGCCCCTTGGCATCCGCGCCGAAGCAGGCGACGAGCTCTACTGGTACAACGGCAACACGTATAACAACCTGCGCGTGGCAGTTGGGCCCAGCTTCCGGTTTTAATTAGACAGCAGAGCTGCGGTAGTTAGCCGCGCGACACAGACCAAGGCAAGTACCAATGGGAGTGCGGAAGGGCGGCAGCATAAATCGCGCCGGCCTTCTGCGCTTCTTTCTGGCCCCCTCCGTCCTTCTCAATCAATCTTGGATGCAGCACGTCCCAGGT
>CAWBIG010000261.1:0-4001 GCA_963788435.1 uncultured Acidobacteriota bacterium
ATGCAGCGAACCCGCGCGCGACCGGATCTCCTGCCGCACCGTTCGCGCTTCGGGGGATTCCTGCGCCACCGTACCAATCGGTTCGGAGTTGGCCACCCGGATCCAGCAATCCGCTCCATTCAGGCTGGTTGAAACCAGCCCCGTAATCTGCTCCAGAATCTCTATCAGCGGCCGGGCCCCGTTGATGTCCTCGAGGATCTTGCTCCGCCGCCGCTCCAGCATCGCCTCCGCTTCAATGCGTTTGGCCAGCTCGGAGGTTTTGATGTGAACCTTGCGCCGCAGCATTGCCACCCAGATGGTAATGCTCAGCACGATCAGAGACAGCCCGCTGACCACACCCAGCAGGTTGCGCACATTGAGCCACGAGGCCGGCGCCAGCACCGCAACGTCATCCGCGGTGCGGAGAAGAATTCCGAATGCCATTGCACCGTTGAACGGATTGCCGTTGTCCAGAATGGCCACGCCGGTCACGCGCACTCGGCTGCCGGGCCGGATCAGGGGCATGGGCGGCGGGTCGCGCGGCGCATTCCACTCGTATACAAAGGGGTGCCGTACGGCGGCAGTGAACAGGTGCCCGTCCGCCAAAATCATGTACAGGTCCTGGGCGTGCTCGCGCACCTGGCTTACAACCGTGCCTTCCATCGACACCAGGTTGAATGCATGCTTGCCCGTGGCCAACTGGTCCCACGTTACCGGCTGAGGCTGGATCGGCGCCGTCGTTCCCAGAGTGCGAATGGAGCCCAGCTTCAGGGTAAGAAAGCCGTTGTCGACAAACGGAATCCCGATTGCCTCCACGCGATCGCCCACCTTGAGCCGTTCAATCTGCGAGGTCAGTACCCGTATGCTCCGGTCTCCATCCTGGAGCACTGCCATCGTCGTCTGGTGATAGTAAGTCAGAGTTCCCTGGACCCGCACCCGCGGCGTCTTCTCATCTACGTCGAATCCGTGCAGCACCTCATCCATCGGCGTCACGGGAATCGCCCACGCATCCACCGGCGCCCTGTTCAGGACCTTCACGTACGCAAACGAGGGAACATGCAGACGAACACCCGTCTGCTGCCATTTGCCGTCGAAGACCTCGCCGGCGACTGCCCTCACCTCCACGCGCGCATCCACCAGTCCCGTCAGCTTGGCCGGATCGTCGCTGTCCATCATAATGTCCGCATTGCCGCCGTCCATGCGCAGCACCAGGTGGGTTACACTGCGGCCGGATGTCAGGTTCATCTCCGCCAGCACCACTCTCCCCTGCGCCTTTATCCAACGGCAGTCGTAAACGGCCTGCATGAGCGGCCTGAAGGTCGCCGTCACCGGTTCGGGGAGCGTGCCGTGCCCCAGCAACTTCAAATCGCTGGAGTCTACGATCGGATTGAAACTGTCTTCGGTGACACCGCGAACCAGCACCCGGTCGCCCGGTGCCAGGTTAGGCGGAGTGGCTGGGATCACATACACTCCCCAGTCGCCATCCTGCACAAACAGGGTCTTTTCGTAGGACCGGATATACGTGACTGTAGCCGCAAACTCCACCGGCAATCCGCGCGCCGCATCCGCATGGCTCAACGCGCGTACCTCTTTCACGGAATGGAGCACGCGCGGAGCTTCGGCCGCGCAGCAGGCCCACGCAACCACAATCATCGCCAGGATGGCCGCAATCCGCTTCATTTGTCTCTTAAGGTGCAAAAGCGCCTTTTCCTTTATGGGTTATCGGCAGTTGGCACGCGCAGATCACATCCGCCTGAACCGTTTCTTTTGGGAATCGCCGCCTCCGTCGCGCCGTTTTCCCCTTCTCGCCCCTGCACATCCGGTTCCGGCGACAGTTCTCTGCTTCCAAGCTGTCGCATCCCGTGCTTCCGGCTAGCGGGTTGCCGCGCACACTACACCTTTTTGACAAGATCCCTTTTCATCCTAGAGATCGGAAGCCTGCAGAATTGTGATTTATCTCACACGCCTGCGGACTTTTCGTCCGCCTACCGACGCGTGTGCTTGTTTACGTACATAGCCGCGTCGGCCGCACTAAGCAGGCTGTCCTTGGTCGTCCCATCCTCGGGGTACATGGCCACGCCCACGCTGGCCGATCCGGTCAGCACATGGCCGCCGATGCGGAACGGCTCGCGGAAGCAGTTTTCCAGCCGGCGCGCGACCTCCTCGACGTCGGAACGGCTGCGCGCCGACGGAACCACCACTGCGAACTCGTCTCCACCCAGCCGCGCCAGAAGATCGCGAGCCCTGAGCTGCCGCTTCATCCGCATCGTCACTTCCTGCAGGTACAGATCGCCCACATGATGCCCGTAAACATCGTTCACCTGCTTGAACTCGTCCAGATCGGCGTAGATCAGCCCGAAGATCCCCGCCATATCGCGCGCCCGCTCGATCACCGCATGCAACTGCTTCTCCAGCGAGAAACGGTTGTGCACGTCCGTGAGCAGGTCGAATTCCGACCTTCGCACCAGGTCCGCATAGGCCTTGTGCGTCTCAATCGCCAGCGTAGCCAGGCGGGTGCCCAGGAACAGCGCCTGCTTTTCTTCGTCCGCAGGCGCGGAGCCGGGTTCCATGGCTGCGGAAAGGGCCCCCAGCGGCGGGCCCGTTCGCGCCGGTATCTCTTCCCGCGCTATGCGCCGATTGAGGCCGGCCGCCACGTAGTCTCCCAGCCGCGCTCCGTCCGCCACCTCGCACCAGCAGGGAACTCCATGCAGGGTAAACGACACCAGCTCTGTGATCTCTTCCAGCACATGCGCCAGCGGCTTGGAATTATTGATCGCTTCCAGGATCCGGCTGCGCCGCTGCTCCACCTGCGCATTGCGCCGCTCCAGCGCCGCCTCCCTCTCAATGCGCGTGGCCAGGGCCGCGGTCTGCCTCCGCGCCTGCCGCTGCATGATCCAACCCCATGCGCTCATCGCCAGCAGGACCAGCAACAACAACACCACCAGAAGGATGAGGTTGGCCACCGTCAGCAGCGAGGGCCGTGTCACCACCACAATATCGTCGTAGGTGCGCAGCAGCAGGTCGAACGGCACGTACCGGTTGAACGGGTTAGGATCTTCCAGTATGCAGATTCCCGCCACCCGCACCCTGGCTCCCAGCGGAATCTCCCGCAACGCCGGCAGCCGTACCGGCTCCAGGCTGCTGTCTGGCGGATGCCGGAAGATGGCCGAGAACAGGTGCCCATCAACGCGCAGCACGTATTCATCCTGCCCCGCCTCGCGAACCTCCGTCACCACTTCTCCCTCGGTCGAGACCAGGTCGAAAACGTGATGGCTCTGGTTCAGGTCCAGCCACGTCGCCGGCGTCGGTTGCAGGGGATGGTTCACCCCGCTGTCCCGTAATTCGCTGTCGGTCAGCTTCAGGAAGCCGTCGTGCACGTCGGCAAAGCCCGTCGCATCCACTAAGTCGCCAATCTGCAATGGCTTCCGTGAGCGGGTATTGATCCACAGGCTGCGCTGGCCGTTCTCCAGCACCACTTCCTGCCCCGGCATGTAATAGGTAACGGTCCCCTCGACCCGCAGCCGCTTCAGCAGGTTGGTCTGCGCATAGCCTGAAAACACCTCGTCCATGGGAGTAACGGGAAGCGACCAGGGATCGCTGGGGGCCGGCTTCAGCACCGTCAGGTAGCTCAGGTTCTGGGTGTGCAGAATCACCCCGGTCATCTGCATTTTGCCGTCGAACCGCCCTGACGCCGCGCCGGAAAGCTCCACGTAGCTGTCCAGCAGCTCGGGCAGCTTGTCCGGCACATTGCTTTCAATCTCCACCTCGACTTCGCCGCCGCCATCCATCAGCACTTCCAGCACCGTGCTCGGTCGGTCCGAGCTCATCACGGTATCGGCGGAAAGCACTCTGCCCCGGATGGACACCATGCGGCAGTCGTCCCGCGCATGGATCAGGTCTTCGTAGCTGGCCGGTGAGGACTTAACCGCCGGTCCATGTTCCAGAACCGTCACCGTGGCCGCGCCCACAAACGGCCGGAAGCTGTTCCGGGTCAGGCCGTGAATGCGGACCCGGTCGCCCGG
>CAWBIG010000262.1:0-9268 GCA_963788435.1 uncultured Acidobacteriota bacterium
CGTGGCCCATGATATTTAAGCACAGTGCTAGTCTGAGGTGGTTGCAGATAATGTGATTTAAATCACACTTCTGCCGGATCAGGCACCGAGACTAGGGCCTGGCATCTCGAGCGGGGTTAGCAACTACCTGCTCACTCCTATCGGCGGAAGCAGATCGTTCCAATAGGATTTCCGCGAGAACTGCCTTTGCATTTGCTTTTGCCTTTGTCTTTGCTCTTGCCTTTGCTTTTCTTTCTGTCATTCCCGCAGGGAATCTGCTTTTGCCTTTGTATTTGCGTTTGCCTTTGTCTTTGCCTTTGTCTTTCTTTCTGTCATTCCCGCAGGGAATCTGCTGTGCGGACGTGTGGTTGGTGGCCCCGGCCCCTTCACGCCTTTCAAACCACTACTGACGGTGCCCCCGGCCCCTCGTCCGCCGCGGCGGAGGGACCGGGGAAGCGTCCGATCAATCCTGAAACTTCGGCCGGCGTCCGCCGAATTGGCTGCCCACGATTCTCGATGGACGGTTACAGGCCAATCAGCCCCGAAGCGGCCCGATCTGTCGTCCAACCGCGAACCAGGCAACAAAGCCACCGGCGCAAACGGAGCTAAGACGCCGCTCCCAGGTCCCTCGGTCCCTTGTTCCCTTGTTCCCTTGTTCCCTCGGTCCCTGTCCCCTCGTTCCCAGCCTCTACCCCATCATCCCTTTGTGCCCCAGCCAGCAGCACAGATACGACACCTGCCCAATGTGATAGGTCTCGTGCCATGCCATGAAGCTGATAGTTCCGCTGACCTTGCCGTCCGCGCTGGGCGGCCCGGGCTGCGGCGCCGGAGCGGCCAGCTTCTCTTCTGCCGCGCTCTCGAGCGCCTGCGTCATCAGCCCGCCCGCCTCGTTCCACCCGTCCAGCAGCGCCTGCGCCGAAGGATACGCCGCGCCGTCATCGATCTTCTGGCCCCGCGCAAACATTCCCAGCCACGGCGCGTCCCACTCCGTGCCCAGCCGGCGCAGGATCGACTTCCGCGTCCAGACCAGGTGCCCCACAATCCACGCAATGTGGTTGGCCTTGCCGTCGGGCCGGCGCAGCCACTCCTCGGGCGTCAGGTCTTTCAGCTGGTTCGCAAGAAAGCCCTTGTTGAAGTTGTATTGCTGCGCGGCAGTGGCAATGACGGCAGGACAAGGCATGAAATCTCCGTGGGAATCTGGATTCGAGTCACTTCCTCCCCATCCAATACGCTACCGAGCCAACTGCGGTCAATAACGACCTAGCCCGCGCCCGCAACACATGACAAAGGACGCCCGAAGGCGTCCTCTAACTTGCATTTGGCTTGGACTTAGACCTGCCACGGTGACTTTATGATGCGGCGCAGTCACAGAACAGCACCGCAAAAACATAACTATGCGGAGCCTGTCTTGTTTTATGCGCGGCTCATGTAAGCTCCTTCGCTTGTGTCCACCCGGATCTTCTCTCCCTCATTGATGAACGAGGGCACCTGCACCATCAGGCCGGTTTCGGTCTTGGCCGGTTTGGTCACGCTGGAGGCGGTCGCCGACTTCAATCCCGGCTCCGTCTCCACCACCGTAAGTTCCACAAACGTCGGCAATTCCACACCGACCGCCTGCCCATCGTGGTAACTGACGTGGATCTGAAGGTTCGGCGTAAGGTATTCGACTGCGTCGCCCAGCGTGGAGGACTTCAGCACCGTCTGCTCGTAGTCCACCGGGTTCATAAAGTAATAGTCGTCCCCATCGCTGTAAAGAAACTCCATCGCGATTTCGTCCACCACCACCTTCTCAATCGCATCCCCAGACCGGAACCGGTGCTCGAACATGGCTCCGGTCTTCAAGTTGCGCAGTTTGGCCTGGATGAAGGCGCGAAGATTACCGGGGGTGCGGTGCTCGACCTTGAAAACCAGATGAAGCTGCTCGTTGTGCTTGATGATCATCCCAGGACGCATCTGGGTGGCGGGAATCGCCATAGGAAAACTCCTTGCTTGGTTGCGCTTATGGCGCAAAAAGATTGGCCTTGGCCCATTTGCCATTCTAAATGAGGAGGCCAGTTTACCCGGGGAGGGTAATAAGCGTGGCCTCAAGCAGCGCTTCGATTTGCATGAGGGCATTCAGGACATCCTGGGGGACGGGCGCGTCCACCTGGACGACGGCCAGCGCCTTGACGGGCTGGACGCCGGAGCGGTCGCGGCCGAGGGCGAAGTTGGCGATGTTGACGCCGTGCTCGCCGAGGATGGTGCCGATTTTGCCGATGACGCCGGGGACGTCGAGGTTGCGGCAGACGAGCAGGTTGCGTTCCAGCGGTGCTTCGATGTCGATGCCGTCGAACTCGAGCAGGCGCGGCTGGGCGTCGTGAATGACGGTGGCGGTGGCGTGGCGGATGCCGGAGGCGGTGTGGAGCTCGAGGGCGAGCAGGTTGGCGGCGCCGCCGCGATGGCCGTCCTGCTTTTCTTCATGCACGCGGATGCCGCGCTCTTCGGCGATGGCGGCGGCGTTGATGTTGTTCACGTTCTCAGAGCCTTGCAGGAGGCCGGCGATGGCGGCGTTGCGGACCAGTTCGGTTTTGGCCTCAGTGAGCCAGCCGCCATAGTAAAGCTGAATGGACTCAATGCCGCCGGAGCCGGATTGGGCGAGGAAGGAGCCGAGGCGGGCGGCGAGGTCGATGAAGGGGGCGAGCTTGACGTACTCCTCGTGGGTGAGCGAGGGCAGGTTGACGGCGTTCTGCACCACGCCGAGCTTGAGGTAGTCGCGGACCTGGCGGGCGATCTGGATGCCGACGGCCTCCTGGGCTTCGGCGGTGGAGCCGGCGATGTGAGGGGTGAGGATGACGCTGTCGAGTTTGGCGCAGGGCGAGTCTTTGGGCGGCTCAATGGAGAAAACGTCGAGCGCTGCGCCGGCAACGTGGCCGGACTGGAGGGCGGCGGCAAGGGCGGATTCGTCGACGAGCTCGCCGCGCGCGCAGTTGACGATGCGGACGCCTTTCTTCATGGACGCGAGGGTTTTTTGGTTGATGATGCCCTCGGTTTGGGGGGTGAGACCGACGTGGAGGGTGAGGTAATCGGAGACCGCGAAGAGATCGTCGATGGCGACGAGGCGGATGCCGTTTTCGCGGGCGACGGCGGCGGAGACGAAGGGATCGCTGCCGACGATTTCAAGACCGAAACCGCGGGCGCGGCGGGCGACTTCAAGACCGATGCGGCCGAGGCCGAGGATGCCGAGGGTTTTACCGCGCAGCTCGGAACCCTGGAGAGATTTTTTCTCCCAGCGGCCGGCGTGCATGGAGGAATCGGCGGCGGGAAGCTTGCGCGCGAGGGCGATCATGAGGCCGATGGTGAGCTCGGCGACGGCGACGGCGTTGGCGCCGGGGGTGTTCATGACCACGATGCCGCGGCGGGTGGCGGCTTCGGCGTCGATGTTGTCGACTCCGACTCCGGCGCGGCCGATGACGCGCAGCTTCGGCGCTTTTTCCATGAGCGCGTCGTCCACCTGAACGGCGCTGCGGACGACCAGGCCGTCGGCATGGGCGAGGGCGCTGGCGAGACCGCCGGGGAGCTTGGCGATCT
The DNA here is from genome assembly GCA_963788435.1 of uncultured Acidobacteriota bacterium. Taxonomy (GTDB): domain Bacteria; phylum Acidobacteriota; class Terriglobia; order Terriglobales; family Acidobacteriaceae; genus Telmatobacter. Next base: position 3,547 of record CAWBIG010000262.1, read on the forward strand.
GGTCGTGGGTGAGGACTTCCCAGCCTGGCTCGGCGGCGAAAACTTCGAGCGTGGCCGGCGATACTTTCTCCGCCAATACGATCTTCATGGTTTCTCCCTTGTCCGCCGCGGCGGAGATGTAGTCGTCAAAGCGAATGTTTTCTTTTTCGCAGAGCAGGTGGAACATGCGGAGGACGGCGGCGTGAGGCTTGCCCTCGCCGCGCTCGTATTTCCAGATGGAGTTGGGGTGGACGCCGAGGCGCTCGGCCATCTGGTACTGAAAGAGGTCGAGCTGCTTGCGGGCGATGACGAGTTTTTCGCCGAAGGTGAGGTCGGGCATGGGGCCAGCTCCGGGGTGAGAGTGAAAGAAGTGAAAAAGTGAAAGAGTGAAACGGAGAAGACAGGCGAGTCAGCGACAGCTCAGAGCGTTCACTTTATTCACTCCTTCACTTAGTTCACTGCTTCTGCGTACACTTTCTGCGCGGCGGCTACCGCCGATCCGTACTCGATCGGCAGGTGCAGGGTGTCTTTGGCTATGTGCTCGAGGGCCGCTAACAGGGCCACGGTGTCGAGGTAGTCAAAGAAGCCGAGGTGGGCGATGCGGAAGATCTTGCCCTGCATTTCTCCCTGGCCGTTGGCGATGATGGAGGCGAAGCGGGATTTCAGGGTTTTGACTACGGCGCTGGAGTCCATGCCTTCAGGGACGCCTACGGCGGTGGCTGCGGCTGCCGGAGCGGTGGGTGCGAAGAGGGTGAAGCCGAGGGCGACAAGGCCTGCGCGGGTGGCCGCGGCGTTGACTTCAGCGTTGTTGACGAGGGCGATGCGGCCTTGTTCGAGATCGCCCGAGGCCTGGCCGGCAATGTAATCGAGCGCGGCGCCGAGAGCGGCGATGAGGGCCACGGCGGGCGTGTATGCGCTTTCACCCTTGGCGGCGTTTTTGCGCTCCTTGCGCAGATCGAAGTAGTAGCGCGGGTTTTTGGAAGTTTCCATAGCGGCCCAGGCGCGATCGCTGATGCTGAGATAGGCAAGGCCGGGCGGGATCATGACGGCTTTTTGCGACCCGCCGATGAGGATGTCGATGCCCCAGGCGTCCACGTCAAAGTGGGTGGTGCCGAGGCCGGTGATGCCGTCGACTACGAGGAGCGCATCCGGCGCCAGCTGGTCGCGGAGTTTGGCGATGGCCTGAACGTCGTGGCGGACGCAGGTGGAGGTTTCAGTGGCCTGGAAGAAGACGGCGCGGATGCCGGGCTTGAGGGCGGCGCGGATCTGGGCTAGATCGAAGGTCTGGCCGTAGGGCGCGGAGACAACTTCGGGCGTGCAGCCAAAGGCTTTGAGGAGGCCGGTCCAGCGCTCGCCAAATTTGCCCGCGGTGAGGACGAGGGTGGCATCGCCCGGCGAGGTGAGGTTGGAGACCGAGGCTTCCATGGCGCCGGTGCCGGAACAGGAGAGGAGCAGAACATCATTCTGGGTGCCGACGAAGACCTTGAGCTGGGCGAGAACCTTTTGAAAGAGGGCGCGGAATTCAGGAGTGCGGTGGTGGATGTCGGCTGCGGCCATGGCGAATTGTGCGGCCGGCAGCAGGGGGGTGGGTCCGGGAGTAAAAAGGCGGGTTTTGCGGATCATGCGGTCTCCTGAGGGTAGTGGAGCGACAATCACATAGTACACATAATTGTGGTTTATGTGAATTGTGAGCTTGTGCAAAACTTGGGCGTGAGTTTGCGGATCTGGCTGTTTTTTGAACGCTTTGGCATGGTTGGGGCAGGCGCGATGCAGGGGCTAAAGCCCGTACCATTTTCTAAGGGTTCCTATCGGCCCGGCAAAAGCCGTGCCCTTGTTACAAGGCCTTTCCGGCTGGAGTTTTTCAGAGGCACGAGGAGCCGTGCCCAGACACGACTCCTGGCAGCATTTGGTAATCCGGATTATCTGCGGGCGCCGAAACCGCCGCCATGGAATCCGCCGCCGCCATGGAATCCGCCGCTCATGCCGCCGCCCATGGCGTGGAAACCGCGGGGCCCATTGAAGCGGTGGCCGCCGTAGTAACCGCCGTAGTAGCCGCCGATGAATGGACCGCCCCAGCCCCAGGGACCGCCACAGCCCATACCCCAGAAGGGGCTATAAAAGCCGGGGCCGAAGAAGCCAAATCCCCAGCCGGGTTCCCAGTACCATCCCGGGTAGCCGGCGTAGGCTTCGTCCGGGCTGGCGTTTTCCGCCAGGTCTTCGCTGCGCAGCCTGCTCCAGTCGTAGAGTGGGTCGGTTTGAGCCACGTTGGTGTTGAAGCTCTCCGGCTTTTCGTTGGCGAGCGGCATGACGCCGGAAAGGCCGGCCAGCAGCAACTCGTGATGAGCTTTCACGTCGCGGGTTTTGCCGTCGGCTACCTGAACCGCGGCTTCGCCGGAGAAGACCCTGACCTGCGGCTGATTGGCGTTGAACTCGTAGTAGCCCTTCTTGAGCAGGCGGGTGTCGATTGAGGCGTCCTCTACTTGCACATTGTTTTCTCTCTGGATCATGTCCACTTCCACGCTCGCGTGGCCTCTGTCCAGTTCCACCTGGCTCTGGGCCAAGTCAGGCGAAATCATTTTCATGGCGCTATCAGAGCCTAATCGTAAATAGACGCCGGAAGTGAGGAGGACCTCAGCCTTGCCGGTTGCGGTGGTGAGCTGCTGCCCAGGCCCGAGATCGATGCTTCCTATGTCGTTTGGGTTCAGCCTCTGTCCATCCAGGTAAGCTGTTCCCTCGACGTAATTCAGCGCACCCGGCCGGGGCGGCTGGACGGCGAATGCCGGGACTGCGGCCGCTGCCAAACCGAGCAACGCGATCGTCATCGATGTGCGTTTCATGGATCAAATACCTCACTCAGTTTGATGAGGCAGGGAGCGAAAAGGTCGCGATCCGGAGGCTCAACCAAGTTAAAGATAAATCGGTTTTGCAGAAGGTATTGGCTTAAACACGCGGGACAGGGAAAAGTTGCGCGGAAGGGGGTCGAAAAGGGGATTCTTTTGAGGAATGACGGAAAGAAGAGCAAGGGCGAGAGCAAAGGCATTTGCAACTGCAACGGGAAGAACAGAAGCAGATTCCCTTCGGGAATGACAGGAAGAAAAGCAAGGGCAACTGCAAGGGCAAGAACAGAAGCAGATTCGCGGCGGTCCATTACACTGAAGGGTTCCATTCTGGGGAGGAAGCATGGCGGACGCAGGCGCACTGGAGGCACAGGTCAGCCAACAAATGGTGGCGGCGATGAAGGCCCACGATGCGGAGCGCACGGGGACGCTGCGGATGGTCAAGGCGGCGCTGATGAATAAGGCGATCGAGAAACGGGCGGCGCAGAGGCAGGTGGACGTGACCCTGACGCAGGTGGAGGGCGAGCAGGTGCTGGCGTCGATGATCAAGCAGCGGCGCGACTCGATTGAGCAGTTCACGAAGGGCAACCGGCCGGAACTGGCGGCGAAGGAAGCGGCGGAGATCACGGTGATTGAGGAGTTCCTGCCCAAGGCGCTGGACGGAGCGGGGCTGCGGACGATTGTGGATGAGGTTGTGACTGCTCACGCGGCGGCGGCGGGCCAGCGGCCAGGAGCAAAAGACATGGGGCCGGTGATCAAGGCCGTGCAGGCGCGCATTCAAAGCTCAGGTCTGCGCGCGGAAGGCCGGCTGGTGAGCGAGGCCGTGAAGAGCGCGCTGGCGCAGTGAGACCGTCGCGGCGCACTCGCGTTCCGTACCATCGGTTTTCCATCCATTGCAAGCGCCGGATGTGCTAACGTTCTGGCAACGTTCTGCCCAGGCCTGCGGGCTCCCCGACCCGGTGCCCAAAAACGATGATTGTATTGCGCCAGCGCGCCGGCCAGACTGCGCTCCTAGTTCTAGGGGGAGCATTGGGGGCCATTGCGGCTTTCGAGGCGGCGCGTTTTTTTGAGTTGCGCCTGGCGCAGGAAATGCTGTTGCAATACGCGCACCACGCCTTGCGTGTGACCGAGTTCAGCGCCTCCGAGGCAGTGGCGTCCGCCAAACAGTTTTCCAGCGATGGAATGGAATTCTGCTCCGACGATGAGATTGCGGCAATGCGCCGGTTCGTGTACAACGCCGCGTTCGTGAAAGACCTGGGGAGGGTGCGAGACGGAATGCTTTATTGCACCTCCACGCTGGGCCGCGCTGCCTGTCACGGCGCTAGCTGCGGCGCTGCGCTCGCTGCGACAAAGGACAGCGCAACCGGTCTGGGTTGTCCACGACGACCAGCCTGGCAACGACTTTTCGCAGCTGCTTGCAACCTTGGCGACGTCCGCAGGCTACCCTTTTGACGCCCCGGAAGTCTTCGCATGCGCAATCGCAAGGTCGTTCTACGGCCAGGTGGTCCCGGCCCTATCCGTGAGCCTAGGCTGGTCGTCGACGGCAGCGCACTGGCTATCGCGTGTGCCGACGATGCTCCCGGATTCCGAGCCTGGGCACCGACGGCGCGCACGCCAGGCTCGGCTCCGTTTCTGGAGCAGGCGCGCCGGGACTGGAGGCGGTTTCTCGATCTACGGGCGACCGAGCTCTGCCGCGGCGGTCGCTTGGTCGTGGTCGTCGCGACCGTAGACGACGATGGTGTTTGCGGCGGCGAGCACGCGCTTGACGGCCTAGACGAGGCGCTGCGAGCCGAGGTTGCATCGGGTGCGAAGTCGCGTGACGAAGCTGGCCGCGTCGTCGTGCCAAACTTCTTCCTATCGCGCGCGGAGCTCGAGGCACCGTTCATGGCACCGGCGCTTGGGGAGCGTCTGCGACTGATCGAGCACGAGCGCGTCGTCTCTCCTGATCCCTTGTGGAGCGCGTTCGCAGCATCAGAGGACGCCCGAGCGCTGGCGTCATCGTTTGCGGGTTGGGTGCGAGGGTTCTCGCAATCTTCGCTGCTGGCGGCGCTGGCACGGGAACGCACGAGCGAAGAACGGCGGAGCCTCGTCGATCGAATCTACGCTGGTGTCGAGGCCCACGCGCGAGCTTATCCTGGGCACACCCGTTGCGCGTGGCGCATGGCCGCCCTGCACGTCGAGATGCGGGAACCCGCTGGCCGGCGTCTGCGCCTGGGATGTCAGACTTGGGATTGCCATTCTGCACGTTGGTTCCATAAACGCCGTTGTAGCCGCCGACGCTGTCAACAGCGGTCACGTTGCCGGCGGCGGGATCGTTGGTTTCGTTGAGTTGGTAGTAGGCCGCCGGCTGGTTGGCGGCCACGACAATGGCGTAGGAAAACTGGTTCGAAATCACAGGATTTGAATTTACGACCGCAGAGGTGACCGTGATGCTGCCCGAACCTCCGGAGGCAAAATTGCCGGGGAATAGGGAAGCAAGCTGGCTGTAAGAATTGCTTCCCTGACTCAACGGAGTGCCTTGAACGGTGACCGCGCTAAATGTGCAATTCTGATGCAGTTTCATCATGCCGCCATTGGCCAGCGTGAGAGTTCCACTGCTATTGATGTTATACCAAGGCTCGAATAGGGCCGGTCCGTTGGCGATGTCGGTTCCGGGCTGCGCCGCCGGCCCCGGCAGGCTGTAGTTGGGGTCGATAATGATGCTGCTGTTGGTTCCCAGCGCGTTGCTCGACCCGGCCGCCAACCAGCCCGCCTTGTCCACCCAAACGCCGGCGAAGGTCGTGTTGGTGCCGGTGATCAAAACATTGGTCTGGGTGTTGCCGCCCTGGCAAATAACCAGCGTGCCCGCGCCAACGATCTGTCCGTTGATCTGCAAACTCCGGGTGGTGTCGATGCCGCCGAAGTCG
>CAWBIG010000263.1:0-19144 GCA_963788435.1 uncultured Acidobacteriota bacterium
ACCAACATTAATAACGTGGAAACCTGGTGCAACGTGGCGCCGATCATCGCGCGCGGGGCGGGGTGGTTTGCCGAAACGGGAAGCGCAAAGAGCCCCGGCACCAAGGTTTTTTCGCTGGTGGGCAAAGTGCAGAACACCGGCCTGGTGGAGTTGCCTTTGGGAACGCCGCTGAAGACGCTTGTCTATGACATTGGCGAGGGGGCGGGCAACGGGCGCAGGGTAAAGGCAGTGCAGAGCGGCGGTCCGTCGGGCGGGTGCATTCCGGCGGAGATGTTTGACACGCCGGTGGACTACGAAAGCCTGGCGCAGATCGGCTCCATCATGGGTTCCGGCGGCATGGTGGTGATGGACGAAGACAACTGCATGGTGGATGTGGCGCGCTACTTTGTGGAGTTTACGCACTCGGAGTCGTGCGGCAAATGCGCGCCCTGCCGGGTGGGGCTGGACCAGGCGCTGCATATCCTGAACCAGATAACGAGCGGCAGCGGAACGGTGAACCAGCTCACGCTGCTGGATGAGCTGGCGCGCATGGTGCGCGATACTTCGCTGTGCGGGCTGGGGCAATCCGCGCCCAATCCGGTGCTGACCACGATCCGGCATTTCCGCGAGGAATACGACGACCACATTCTGGCGCATCGTTGCCGCGCGGGTATCTGCCAGGAGCTGGCCATCTCTCCCTGCGAAAACAGTTGTCCTTTGCGCATGAACGTCCCGCGTTTTCTTGAGCTGTACCAGGAAGGCCGCGTGGAGGATGCATTCGTATCGGTGATTCTTGACAACCCGCTGCCCGCTTCCACGGGACGCGTTTGCCAGCATCCGTGCGACAAGCGCTGCCGGCGCCAGTCGTTCGATGAAGTGGTGAACATCCGCGAAGTGCATCGCCTCATCGCGGACACCATTTTCAACAGCGAGAACTTTGAGCGGATTGTGGAGCGGGTGCTGGCGCGCAAGCTCGCATCCACCGGCCATAAAGTGGCGATTGCGGGAGCCGGTCCCACCGGGCTGACGGCGGGGTTCTACCTGGCGCTGCTGGGGCACGAGGTGACCATCTTTGAGGAACACGCGGAGGCAGGCGGGATGCTGCGCTACGCGATTCCGGAGTATCGGCTGCCGAAGGCGGTATTGCGGCGCGAACTGGAACTGATTGAGCGTCTCGGCGTGAAGACGGTTTTCCAGACGCGTGTGGGCGCCGATGTGACGCTCAACGAGCTGGCGGCGCGCTTTGACGCGGCGTTTCTTTCGATCGGAACGTGGAAGGAATCGTGGCTTTATTTGCCGGGAACGGAATTGAAGGGAGTGGAGCCGGCGCTGCCGTTTCTTGAAGCTGCGTCGGAAGCAAAGACGCTGCTGCAACCCCGGCGAGTGGCGATCATCGGCGGCGGCAACGCCGCCATCGATTCCGCGCGCACAATGCTGCGCATGGGCGCAGCGGTTACGGTCTTCTACCGGCGCGAGCGCAAGGACATGCCCGCCATCGACGAGGAGATTCTGGCGGCGGAAGAAGAGGGTGTGCATTTTGTTTTTCTGGCCGCGCCGCACCGCATCCTCGGCGACGCCAAGGGAGCCGTGAAGGCGCTGGAGATTGTAAAAACGCGGCTGGGCGAATACGACAACTCCGGCCGCCGCCGCCCTGTACCCACGGATGAAGTGCAGCGCTTCGATTGCGATGCCGTGATCCTGGCCGTGGGCGAGACGTTCGATCAGGACTTTTGCCGCGCCTCCGGCCTGGAGCTGAAAGACGAAGGCATCATCAAGGTCAATCGCTTCACGCTGGAGACGAGCCGTCCGTTCTTTTATGCCGGCGGCGATGTGATTACCGGGGCCTCGAATGTTTCCAATGCAATGGCCGGCGGTAAACAGGCGGCGCGGTCGATCGACGAGCGCCTGATGAATGAGTCGCGCTGGGAGCAGCTCTTCCCCGACCTCAATCCCATCCGCACCGTGCCGGGTGAGCCGAGCCTGAGCCGCCGGCACCATGCGGCCTGGTTGTCCGCGGCCGACCGCATCCGCTCCCAGGAAGAAGTGGTTGGCGGACTGAGCGAAACAGAAGCGCTGGAAGAATGCCGCAGATGCCTGCGTTGCGATCTGCGCGCCGTATCGGTGGAAGAATGAAGGAGCAAACCGTGGCCACACACATGGTTTCCGCGCGCATTGAAGGGGAACTGGTCGTCGTGAAGGAGGGGACCACGATTCTGGACGCGGCTCGCGCGTTTGGCAAATCCATTCCGACTCTTTGCCATCTGGAGGGCCTGACGCCCGCGGGCGCATGCCGGCTGTGCATGGTGGAGCTTGCCGGAACGCAGCGTCTTTTGCCCGCTTGCACCACGATCTTGCAGGAGGGCATGTCGATCCGCACCACTTCCGCCAATCTCACGCTGTACCGGCGCATGGCGGTTGAGCTTCTGCTGGTGGAACGCAACCACACCTGCGCGGTTTGCGCGTCAAACGGCGCCTGCGAGCTGCAGGACCTGGCCCGTTCCCTGGGGGTGACGCACGTCCGCTATTCCTACCGGAACCCGCCGCTCAAGGTGGACATGTCGCATCCCCGGTTTGTGCTGGATCCGAACCGGTGCATTTTGTGCACGCGCTGCGTGCGCGTGTGCTCTGAGACTGAAGGCGCCAACGTGTGGGAAGTTGCGTCGCGGGGCATCACCTCGCACATTGTCAGCGACCTCTCGGCGGAGTGGGGATCGGCCCAGAGTTGCACCGGCTGCGGCAAGTGCGTCCAGGTGTGCCCCACGGGCGCGCTGACGGAAAAGGGGCGGCTGCCATTCGACATGCACAAAGACAGCGCCTTCATCGCGCGCCTTGCGCAGAGAAAGCCCCATCGCGATCTGCACAAATGATCTTGACCAATTCGCCCTCCTGATGCGCTTCGACTGGTGTGGCTGGCTGAGAGCGTTGGGGCATAATCGAAGCCCAGCCTTGCCGGCTGGGCTTCTGGATTTGAGTTGCGCCGAAGCGCGCTGCCCGGAGCGGGTCAGGGCTTGACGCTGATGGTGACGGTAGCCGTGTTGGGGGTGTAATCGGTGGTGTCGACCGGCGTGAACATGACGGAGAGCGTGTTGCTGCCTTCGGGCAGAACCGTCCCCGCTCCCGGGGTGTAGACAAACGTGCCGGCCACGGAAGAGGTGGCGTCGAGTTGCACGCTGCTCAACGCAGTCCCGTACTCGATCGCTCCCGGCTTAAGCCACGTGATGGGCGCCGCGGCGGGGTTCACCTGCAGGGCCACCGATCCCGATGCCGAATTGTAGTTGCTGGTATTCGAGGGCGTGAAGAGCACGCTCAGCGTCTGCATGCCCGCGCCCAGGACCGTCCCCTTGGCCGGCGTGTAGGTGTAGGTGCCGGCTACGTTGGCGCCGTTGAAGGTCGCCTGGGCATCGAGCTGGGCTCCGGTAAGTGCGGTGCCATATGTGATGGCCGCCGGAGTTGCCCAACTGATACTCGGCGTGGATGCGTTCACCTGGATCGAGACCGAATCCTTGGCGGTGGCGTAGTCGGTGGTGTCCGTGGGAGTGAACGTGGTTTTCAGAGTCTGGGTTCCCGCGGCCAGCACGGCGCCGGCGGCCGGCGAATAAGAGAAAGTGCCCGCAGTGGTCGAGGTGGCGTCGAGCTGCGTGCCATCAAGCGGAGTGCCGTAAGAAATGGGTCCCGGCGCGGCCCAGCTAATGCTGGGCGTTGCCTTGTCCACCGTGATGTTCACGGTGCTGCTGGCCCACTGGTAATCAGTGGAGTCAGTGGGAGTGAAGGTGACGGAGAGCGTCTGCACTCCGGCGGTGAGGATGGCGCCCGCTCCCGGCGTGTACAGGAACGAGCCCGACACCGAGGCGGTTGCGTCCAGTTGCGTGCCGTCGAGCTGAGTTCCATAAGTGATGGCGGCGGGCTTGTTCCAGGTGATCTTCGGCGTGGCCTGGTTCACCTGGAGAGTGACCGATGCGGTGACCGGGCTGAATGCCCCGCTGTTGTTAGGCGTGAAAACGACGCTCAGGGTCTGCGCGCCCGCGGTCAGGACGGTTCCTTTGGCCGGGGTATACGAAAACGTCCCTGCTACTTTTTCACCGTTGTATGCAGCCGTGGCGTTCAGCTGCGCGCCGCTCAGCGCCGTTCCGTAGGTGATGGCCGCCGGTGTGGCCCAGGTAATCGCCGGGGCGGGAAGTTCCGCGGTGGTGGATTGGGTCAGGGTTGCGCCAAGATAAGTGCCTTGCGCCGGCCAGGTCGCAGTCAGCATGCAGGTGCCGCTGGGCGCGGTGATGGTCACGGTGTTGCCCATGATGCTGCACGCGCCGGTGGCGGTGATCACGGGCGTCGCGCCCGAGTTCGTGGTGGCCGAAACGGGGAAGGAGGAGTATTCCGGAGCCGTTGCCGGAGCGCCGGTGAAGGTGACGGTCGGCGCCACTTGCGCCGCGAAGTTCGCGGTGATGGACTGCGGCCCGTCCATTGGAAACGTCAGCGGGTTGGTGGTGGAATCGATGGAGCCAGTGAAATTCACGAAGTAATAGCCGGTGTTGGGGGTCGCCGTCACTGTGGCGTCGGTCCCGGCGGTTATGTAACCCCCGGCGCTGATGGTGCCGCCCGTTCCCGCCGCGGTGGTCAGTTGATAGGCTGTCGCGAACGTGGCCGAGTATTGGGCGGAAGTCGATGGAGCCACCACCGCATCTGTGGTCGAGGTGGTGCCGTCCTGCCACTGGGTCAGGGTGTATTGGGTGCCCGCTGTCCCCTGCGGCGAAACCACGCTGAGGGTGCAGTTGCTGCCCGGAATCCAGATCAAAGTGACCGGCGTGGTGTAAGTTCCCGGCGCGCAGCCGCTGCCGGCGGTCGTCACGGAGAAGCCGGAGGGCGATGTGGTGATGGTGGCGCTGCCTGCGGGAAGCGACGGCGCAAATGAGACTCCTTTGAAGTTCGAGTCCGGCGGCGCCGTATCGAGCAGTGTGAACGATGTCCCCGGATTCGTGGTGGTGGTAAGCGTATCGCTGATCCCGTAAAGGTAAGTGGGATCGAGATCGGAGATGGTGTAGTTGGTCACGTACAGGTAGGCGGTGCCGCTGGAAACCACGCCGGCCAATCCATACAGGCCCGTGGACCCTGAGGTGTCGCCGGGGGTGTTGGTGGAGTTCTTCACCAGGCCCAGCCCCTGGTAGAGCGTGTATGCCAGCGACCAGGTTCCCGATCCATTCGGCTGGCTGTTAACCCACTTCTGCAGGCCTCCATCGCCCAGGTTGCTGGTGGCCGATGTCTGTTTGGGGCTTCCGGTGTCCGTCACGTACAGGACCGACGGGCTGGCAAAGAAGTAATTCACCGGGCTGATGTTGATCTGCACCCCGGCGTTGAAGGCGTTGCCGTTGCTGGTTGGTCCGCTGGTGATGGTTTCTTTGCCGGTGCCGCCGTTATTGCCGAGGCCGGGAATTTGGGCGGGGCCGGTCGTATAGCCACTCGTCTGAGGCAGTGGCGGGGTGTAAAGGCTGGCGGCCGGCGGCGAACCCAGGGTTCCAATCAGGGAGCGGTTATCGCTCTTGCCCTCGGTGCTGTCGATGGAGACATACAGGGTGTTGTTGTAGACCTGGACCATGCGCGTGTCCTGCGCGATGTAGGTGCCGGAGTAGCCGGTGGAGAGGCAGGTGCTGGTGGGGGCAGCGTCGCCGCCCGTGATCGCAGTAGGTGAGGTGTTGGGCGCGCCCAGCGCGGTGTAGAAAACCCCGCCGGTCAGATCGCAGCCGCTGCCCTGGCCGGAGACATAGGCCGACGTGACGCCATCGGCGGTGTAGATGCTGCGCGGGTTATTGGTGTTGAAGATGTTGTAGAGCGCGGTCGCCGAATTCACGTTGCCGTAGGGATCGATCAGCGCGATCACGCGGGGAATCGCGGTGTAGCTGTGTCCAGTCAGGCTTCCGGACTGCGCCAGCGAGCCCGAAGGAGCAGCGCCGAAAGGGTCGCTCGTGAATCCCGGATAATAAGCGGCGTCGAAGGTCGGCGCGTCGATGCCGTAACCCATCAGGGTCAGGTACTGTCCCGCGCCGGAAAGCTGCAGCGTACCCTCAGAGGAAGACCCGTACTCACCGGAAACCGGGAAATTGGCGTTCGCGGCCGCCTGCGGCAAAATCAGGGAATTCACAAACGAGGCGCTGGACGCGTCGCTCACCGAATATTGGAACAGGGTGAGCGGGGCCGCCTGGTTGTCTCCATAGCCGCCTGCTGAGCTGTTGCCCGCGCCGGTCCCGGTGCCGTTGGCGACGGATGTACAGGTTCCTCCATGAACGCCGCAGCCTTCCACAACAACCACCAAATTGCCCGGGGTGAAGGACGGAGTTTGTTGCGCGAACGCGGCGATGGCCGTAGCCAAAGCCAGCACGATGAACAGGCAAGACGACACTAGAGTCCTGCGGCACAGATCGGTCATTGGGGATTTCCTCGGCGGTGATTTCGGGGTGGGGAAAATGCTTTTACGGATTATCGGGGCCGGAGGAATTGCGGCGCGTCAAAAAACTGTAAATTCTGCGCGATCGACGTCGGGGGCGTTCGTGAGCATTGGGGCGCCAACCATGGTGGAGGTCAACTTGGGGGAGCAGACCAGGGAAGACGGCGGCGGATTGATGGCGCGCGGACTTCCGCCGCCGTCACCAACCCTCAGGGCTTCGAGGGCCATGACCGGGGTCAAGACAACGGCTGCGAAGCTGCCAGAAAGATGGTTCCGCTGGTCGCACTTTCGGTAACAGCACTTTCACGGTACTCCGGTGTGATTCATGTCACCGCGTTTTCGGTAGAATGCGGTAAGCTATCCCCCATAGCAAGCATATAAAAGCATGGCCGGGCGACCGCTCCGCTGCGCACGTTGCACCGGGTTTCTGCCTGCACCCACGCATATGCGCTCTGAGGAGACGTCGATGCCAGCTCAGGCTCATCCGCTCGAACCGTTTTTCCATCACGAAGTGACCGCTGCGTTTGTGGGCAAGCTGGGCCTCAACGATCCGGAGATCGCTAACTATATTGCCAAGGTTCTGTGCAGTTTTTCTGAGACCGACCGGTTGTTTCTTCGCCAGGGACTGGCCGGCCACACGCGGGAAGAGCTGCGGGATTTGATGCTGGCTTCAGACCCGGTGAACGGCTCGGCGCTGTCGTTCGACGCCGAGCGCGCCATGCGGAAGTACATCGGCGATTACGCCTTGTTTGTGGCGGGCATGCTGCCGGAGGCGATCGGCGAGGACCGCGGCAACCGCCCCACCATCGGAGAGCTGATCCGCGCGGGCAAGGAAAGCTACTACATCGTGAGCCAATTCAACGTGTTCGAGTACAAGAAAGAGGCGGCGATGTTCGCCCGGCTCCACGATCAGTTCGAGCGCTACGTTCTGGGGCTGGCCCTGGTGCGGGAAGAGCTGGGCAAACGGATGGCGCAGGCGCCGCCGCCGGCGTGATACGGTCTCGATCATGCGTAGACTCGCATGGTTGCTGCTGTCTATCGGCTCCATTCCCGCCACCGCGGCGCAGGCCCCGACATCCGCGGTCACTCCATCGCCGCCGGTGACCATCCAGGTCGATCTTTCGCGCACCCTCGGCGCATTTCCGCCCATCGCCAGCTGGTTCGGCTTCGACGAGTCGAATTATGCTTCCATGCCCCGCGGACAGCAATTGCTGCGCGAGCTTCACGACCTGAGTCCCGCGCCCATCTACATCCGCTCGCACCACCTGCTGACCACGGGCAACGGAGTGCCGGAGCTGAAGTGGAGTTCGTCAGACGTCTTCAGGATCGGGCCGGACGGCAAGCCGGTTTACGACTTCACCATCACCGACCGCACCTTCGACGCCTACAAAGAGGCCGGCGTGCGCCCGTTTGTTGAGCTTGGTTTTATGCCCTGGGACCTGGCCGCCAGCGTGCCGGGAATTACCGAGTACCAGCTCCACTATCCCCAGCCGACCATGGGCGGCTCGGTCAACAATCCGCCGCGCGATTATGGCATGTGGCGCGACATGGTCCGCACCTACGTGGCCCACTTGGTCCAGCGCTACGGCGCCGACGAAGTCCGCACCTGGTATTTCGAGGTCTGGAACGAGCCCGACATTATTTACTGGCATGGGACGCGGAGGGAATATTTCAAGCTTTACGACTACGCCGTGGATGGGGTGCGATCGGCGTTGCCTGGCGCGCGCGTGGGCGGGCCCGCCACCACTGGCCCTGCGTCGCCGAAGGCAGCCGAATATCTTCGCGCTTTTCTGGATCATTGCCAGGACGACCGCAGCGCCGCCAACGGCAAGCCGGTGCCGCTCGACTTCATCTCCTACCATCCCAAGGGCCGAACGCGGCTGGTGGACGGCCACGTTGAGATGGGGCTGGCCGAAGAGCTGCAATCGGTCGAGGCAGGATTCCGGATCGTGGCCGGCTATCCGCGTTTCCGCCATCTGCCCATCATCCTTAGCGAAGCCGATCCCGAGGGCTGCGCCGCGTGTTCGGCCAGGGAGCATCCCGCCAACGCCTACCGCAACGGCCCGCTCTATGCCTCCTACACTGCGGCGGCGCTTAAGTCCATGCTCGACCTGGAAGCTGAGGATCAAGTGAATTTGCGCGGCATGGTCACGTGGGCGTTCGAATTCGAGAATGGCGGCTGCTTTGAGGGGCTGCGCACGCTCTCGACATGCGGCGTCGATAAGCCCATCCTCAATTTCTTTCGCATGGCGGGCCTGATGCAGAGGGAACGGGTGTGGGCGTCGAGTTCCGGCCGCATTCCGCTTGCGCAGCTCGTCGCAACCGGCGCGCGGAGCGCACCCGATATCGACGTGCTGGCCACACGCGGGGCAGGCAGCGCGGCGGTTCTGTTGTGGAACTACGACGATGACGATGTGCCCGCCGCGTCGGCGCAGGCCGAGATCTCGATCGCCGGCATTCCCTTGGGCACCAAGCGCGTGCTCGTTGAGCGCGACCGCATCGATGAGACCCACAGCGACGCTTACACGGTCTGGATCGAGATGGGATCGCCGCAAGAGCCTACGCCCGAGCAGTTGCAAAAGCTGAAAGCCGCCGGCCAGTTGCAGACTCTCACCTCGCCGGAGTGGCTCGAAGTGCGCGATGGGAAGATTTTGGTAAGCGACCAGCTTCCACGCCAGGCAGTGGAGCTGCTGCGGCTCTCGTGGTGAGGTGTTGCGGATTAGCGGAGGCCAATTTGTCGCTGCATGCGGCAATTGCCGGATGACCCGACATTTGCACTCTTGGTGCGACACTGCCAACTATCTGGCCCCACCCCTCTTTGACCCACACAACATATCCGATAATCTCTTGTTCAAATCATTTGAGAAGAAGCCGCAGAAAGCCTTGCATCGAGGCTTTCCGCGCGGCACGGGCAGTGGCTGGCTTCGCTCCGGCTGCGCGCAACCGGCAAGCTACCCACCGCCTACACACTGACGGGGCCCCGCGCGCACAGAAGCGAGTGCCTTTCCTGATTGCGCTCGCCGGAGGCAACCATGCAGCCGGTCAAGAATCCTCTCGAACAGTTCTTCCATCACGCCGTGCGCAACAGCTACGAAGGCAAGCTGGGACTGAACGATCCGGATGTGACCAGCTACGTGGCCCACGTGCTGTGCGAGTTTTCGCGCTCCGACAAGCTTTACCGCGTGCGCGACGAGCAGGGCCGGCCGGTGGCGGATCTTGAGGCCATGATTGCCGCCGCCGATCCGGTGAACGGCACGGCGCCATCGTTCGACGCCGAGCGCATGATGCGCAAGCACATCGGCGACTACGCACTGTTCGTGGCCGGGATGTACCCTCAGGCGGCCGAGCCAGGAGGCCGGCGCCGGCGTCTTCCTTCGCTGCAGGAGCTGGTGCACGCCGGCAAGGAGAGCTACTACATCGTGAGCCAGTTCAACCTGTTCGAGTATGAGCAGGAAGCACCGCTGTTCGGCCGGCTCAGCGACTGGTTCGAGCGCTGCATCCTGGGCCTGACGCTGGTGCGCGACGAACTCCAGCGCAAACGCGCCCTGCCGCCGCCGCCGCAATAAGGACGGCTCAATTGCGTCTGCACGTGAGGACGGGATTCCAACGATCCAATCGGAGCCGGCAGAGGCTGAAGTCCCTCGCAGTCCGAGAGCGCGGAACCGTGAAGGCCGCAGCCGCGTATCCTTCACGCATGGCGCTCCGTTCTCTGCTCACGCTACCCCTGTGCGCCCTCGCCCTTCCGCTGGCCGCGCAGGTGGCGGACTTCCGCGTTGAGACCCACCTGGTCACCCTTACCTTCACCGCACGCGACCCCCAGGGCAATCTTGTGCCGGGCCTTTCGCCGGACGAGTTTACCGTGTACGAAGACGGCGTGCCGCAGAAGATCAGCTTCTTCTCGAGGGAATCGAATACTCCGCTCACGCTGGGCCTGGTTCTGGACGCTTCGCCAAGCCAGGACAAGTTCCTCCACCAGCATATGCGCGACGTGCGAAAGTTCCTTTCGAGCGTGCTCCAGCCGCAGGACCGCGTCTTTGCGCTGTGCTTCGGCAACCACCTCCGCATCGCGTCAGACTTTACCCCGGATCCCGCCGCGGTTATCGATGGGATCGAACGGTACAACAAGGACTACTCGTCGGTCCCGGAGATCGAGCCGGATGACACGCGGGAGGGCGGCAGCGCGGTCTATGACGCGTTGTACGCGGGCGTGACGGAAAAGCTTGCCGCGGGCGCGGCGCAGCGCAAGGCGCTGATCCTGTTCAGCGACGGTGAAGAGAACTCCAGCGCCCACGATGAGATCGATGCCATCTCTGCGGCGCAGGACAACGATGTTCTGCTCTATGCCATCCGCTACACCAAGATCGAACACGGAAAACTGAGCGCCGACAACCGTCACGGCATGGCCGCGACCCATCACATGGCGGAGCAGACTGGCGGCGCGGACTTCGATGCGCTGCACTCGGACTTGTCGCAGGATTTCGACCAGATCGGCGCCGAGTTGAGGTCGCTTTATTCGATTGGTTACTACTCGACCAACAAGCGGCACGATAACACCTTCCGCAAGGTTGTCATCGAGACGCGGACGCCGGGAATCGTGGTG
Organism: uncultured Acidobacteriota bacterium; assembly: GCA_963788435.1. Taxonomy (GTDB): domain Bacteria; phylum Acidobacteriota; class Terriglobia; order Terriglobales; family Acidobacteriaceae; genus Telmatobacter. The sequence continues at coordinate 11,013 of CAWBIG010000263.1, forward strand.
CGGGCCAAGTCGGGTTACTACGCGAAGTAGCCGGGCGTCGCCGGAGAATAAAAGCCCGGATCTGCTCCGGGCTTTCTGCTCCCAGTTCCCTGTTCCCTGTACTACTCCGACCACGCCGCCAGCACGTTGCCGCAACCGTCGGAGAAATGGAAGCGCCGCCCGCCGGGAAATTCGAACGGGGGCACGACGATGGTTCCACCCGCGGCAACCACCGCGTCTTCCGTGGCCTTCAGGTTGGCCGAGTAAAGCACGATCAGCGGCGCGCCCTTCTCGCTCCTGGGCTCGCCTTTCATGAACCCGCCGTTCATACCGGCCGAGGCTGCGTCGAAGCTGATGTAATCCGGGCCCCAGTCCTGAAAGTTCCAGCCGAAGACGCTGCCGTAGAACTTCTTCGCCCGCTCCGTGTCGCTGGTGGTGAATTCGATGTAGCTGATGGTGTGATGCTGCGCCGGTGCGCTCATGGTTTCTCTCCTTGGTGTTGTGGTGGAAGCGTGGAAAGCGGGCGCGGCGCCTCGGTCGCTGGCGCGGGCACACCTCCCCAGTGTGCTCCTGTCGCCTCCATCCGCAATCCTCCAGGAGCGGAAGACTGCAGGTAGAGTCCGCTGACTGCATACCGCAAGCGGACTGCCGAGGTACGCAAAGAGCGTAGCAGAAATCCGAGCAGCCCCGCCAGTCGAAACTTCGAACGCCAGAATTGCGTATCCTTTCCTGAATCCGGAGGAATCTCATGGCATCGCTGAAGCGGACGGCCCGCATCGCTGGACTGTGGTACCTAGGCTTTACTCTGGGACCGTTCTACCTGCTCTATGTCCCCTCGCAGACCATCGTCCACAACGATGCTGCTGCCACCGCCGCCCGTATTCTCGCTCGCGAGACTCTTTTCCGCTGGGGCATGCTCACCGAGACCCTGGGCGTCTTCATCTTTATTGGCTTGAGCCTGGCGCTCTATCGCCTGTTTCAGGACGTGGACCGGCATCGCGCGCGGCAACTGGTCGCGCTGGTGCTGGTATCGTCGGCTCTCGGCCTGGTCACAGTGGCGTTTAGCGCCGGCGCGCTGCTCGTCTTCCGCGGCGATACCCTTGCCGCGCTGGATGCTCACACTCGCCAGGCCGCGGGCATGTTCCTGATCCAGATGCATGGCCAGGCCATCGGCATCAACCAGATCTTCTGGGGGCTATGGCTGCTGCCATTCGGCAGTCTGGTCATCCGCTCCCGATTCCTGCCGCGCTGGCTCGGCTACTGGCTGCTGCTCGATGGATTGGCCTGGGTCGTCATCGGCGTCGCCTGGTTTCTCGCTCCGCAGTACAACGACGCGCTCTTCCGTTACCTGCAGCCGGCCTTTATGGGCGAACTTGCCGCCATGCTCTGGCTCCTGATCGCAGGCGCGAGGGAGCAGCCGCCCGTTGCAGCTGGGACGGTGTAGAGTCGTTCCGCTCCGGCTCAACCCTGTAATCTGTCTCTTCGCCTATGTCGTCCCGTGGAGGGCAAATGAAGGTTCTGTTTATCGGCGGCTCCGGAAACATCAGCACGGCCTGCACCCGCCTGGCGGTGGAACGCGGCATGGAACTGACTCTGCTGCGTCGCGGCCAGCGCGCGGCAATCATTCCCGATTCGGTGGACGCCATCGCCGCCGACATCGCCGACGAAACCGCGGTGGCGCGGGCGCTCGGCAGCCGGCTATTCGATGCCGTGGTCGACTGGATCGCCTTCACCCCGGACCAGGTCGAGCGCGACATCCGCCTCTTCCGCGACCGCACCCGGCAATTCATCTTCATCAGCTCGGCCAGCGCCTATCGGCGTCCGGTGGCTCACTACCTCATCACCGAGTCGACGCCACTCGAGAATCCTTTCTGGCAATACTCGCGCGACAAGATCGCCTGCGAAGAACGCCTGATGCGGGAGCGCCGCGACAACGGCTTTCCCGTCACCATCGTGCGCCCCTCGCTCACCTATGGCGACACCCAGATTGTGCTCGCGGTCAATAGCTGGCAAAAGTCCTACACCGCGGTTGACCGCATGCGCCGCGGCAAGAAGGTGATCGTTCCCGGCGACGGCTCCTCGCTCTGGGTGGTCACCCACAACAGCGATTTCGCTCAAGGGTTGGTCGGCCTGCTGGGGCAAAGCCATGCCATCGGCGAGGCGTTTCACATCACCAGCGATGAAGTGCTGACCTGGGACCAGATCTACGCGGCCACCGCGCAGGCCGCAGGCGTAGAGCCGCAGCTGGTTCACATCGCGTCCGATTTCCTGGGCGCTTGCCAGCCCAATATGGTCGGCAGCCTCAGCGGCGACAAAGCCTCGAGCGTGGTTTTCGATAACAGCAAGATCAAGCGTTTTGTCCCCGGCTTCAGCGCCCGCCTTCCGTTTGCCGAGGGCATCGCGCAGACGATCGCCTGGTTCGATGCCGACCCCAGCCGCCGGATCATTGACGACGAGGCCAACGCGGGATGGGACAAGATCATCGCAGGCTATGAGAACGGCCTAGAAGACACGATGCGGCGCTTGCGCGCGTAACCGGCGTGCCGGTTTTTCCTGCCTTCACGATCGTAACCTTGCCCCGGAGCGCAACGGTACCCCGGCGTGCTCTGCGAAAGATACCTTGACTATCTACAATGATCGTTGTAGATAATCTAGGTATGGGTAAACCAAGCGATCTCGTTCAAGGTACGCTCGACCTCCTCATTCTCAGGACGCTGGCCAACGAGCCAATGCACGGCTGGGCCATTGGCAAGCGCATCCAGCAGGTTTCCGGAGATGTTCTCCAGGTCCAGCAGGGCTCGCTGTATCCGGCTTTGCACCGCCTGGAGCAACAGGGTTGGATCCGGGGGAAATGGAGAGAGAGCGAAAGCGGACGCGAGGTAAAACATTATGCTTTGACCGCGGCCGGGCGGCGCTGGATGGAGGCCGAACAGGCCAACTGGGCGCGGCTTTCGGCGGCCATCGACCTGGTTCTTGAAGGCGCGTAAACTCCCGGGGCTGCGAGTAAGCGCAAGCCCCGCGCATGTTATTTGAAGGAGCCCATCATGCACGTTCGCAACCGTTTTTGGATGCGCATCCGGATGCTCTTCACCCGCCGCCGCGCCGCCGCGCAGCTTGACGACGAGCTTGCCTTCCATCTCGAGCGCCAAATCGCGGAGAACCGCGCCGCCGGCATGAGCCCCGATCAGGCCCGCACCGCCGCGCTGCGCCTCTTCGGCAATCCTGCCCTGCTGCGCGACCAGGCGCGCGCCACCTGGAACTGGTCCAGCGCCGAGTCCTTCCTGCGCGATCTGCGTTATTCCGCGCGCACGCTCGGCCGCACGCCGGGCTTCACGCTCATCGCCATTCTGGTCATGGCGCTCGGCATCGGCGCCAACGTGGCCCTCTTCACCGTGGTCCGCGGCGTGCTGCTAAGGCCGCTGCCGTTCCATGACCCCAACCGCCTGATGGAGCTCTACGAAAACTCCGCGCCCGCGTTTAGCGATCACAACGTGGTCGCCGGCGGCGTCTACGCCGAGTGGCGCGATCACAACAAGACCCTCAGTGACCTTGCTCTTGTCAGGAGTGGCCGGTTTGCACTTTCCGCTTCCGGCGGCCAACTGCCGGAAACCCTCACCGGCGCTGAAATCTCCTGGAACCTCTTCCAGACCCTGGGCGTCCACCCCGTTCTCGGCCGCGATTTTACCGCCGGCGATGACACGCCTTCCGCCAACTCCACCGCCATCCTGAGCTGGAGCCTCTGGAAACGCCGCTTCGGCGCCGATCCCGCAATTCTGAATCAGACAGTTTATATCGACGCCAAACCGTACACCGTCATCGGCGTCATGCCCGATTGGTTCGCCTTTCCCGATCCCGAAACCCAGATCTGGACCCCGGTATATCGCTACCTGCCGCCGAGGTTCCTGACCGAGATCGACAATCACATGTTCGACGTGGTGGGCCGGCTCAAGCCCGGCGTAACGGAACTGCAGGCAAGAGCCGATCTCAGCGTGATTTCGCGCCGGCTGCACGACACCCATCGCGACGATCCGTTCGTGATGGACGCGGCCAACTCGCGCCCGCTGATCGATCACATGGTTGGCGATCTCCGCCGTCCGCTCTTCGTGCTGCTGGCCGCCACCGGATGCGTGCTGCTGATTGCCTGCTTCAACCTGGCCAATCTGCTCATCGCCCGCGCCGCCGCGCGCCGCAAGGAACTGGCCATCCGCACCGCAATGGGCGGAGGCTGGCTGCGCCTGGTCCGCGAGCGCCTGATGGAGTCCTCTTTGCTTACAGCCGCCGGCGGCGGGTTCGGCCTGTTGCTGGCCGTGGCCGCGCTCCAGTGGCTGCTGCGCGAGCGCCACGACATGGCCCGCGTCAACGCCATCCACATCGACGGGGCCGTGGCCGCTTTCACCCTGGGAGTAATTGCCCTGTGCGCGCTGATCGCCGGAATCATCTCCGCGTTCAGCGCCGGCGGCCGCAGCATTCTCGCCGCGCTGCACGAGTCCTCCCGCGCCCACTCCGGCGGCGCCGCGCGCACCCGCCTGCGCCGCACCCTGCTCGTCATCGAGGTCGGTCTCACAGTGGTCCTGCTCATCGGCGCCGGCCTCCTGCTCAAAAGCTATGAACGCATGCGCTCCTCCGATATGGGCTGCGCCACTGACGACGTACTCACCATGCGCATCGGCCTTCCCGGCGCGCGCTACAAAACGCCGGGTCCCGCTCCGGTGAATTTCTTCAACACGCTGCTGGAGCGTGTGCGCTCCGTTCCGGGCGTGGAAGCCGCGGGCTTGGTCACCGCCGTTCCCGGCCAGGGCTACTGGGGCGATAACGGCTTCACCATCGTCGAACATCCGCCGCTCCCGTTGGGCAAGGGCATCTTCGCCGTCAACCGCACCGCGGACCCCGGCTACTTCGCCGCCATGGGCATTCCCCTCCTGCGCGGCCGCACCTTCAATCCCGGCCTGCGCCTCGACCAGGCCAATGAAATCATCGTCAGCGACGGATTTGTGAAAAAGTTTCTTCCCGGCGAAGAACCGCTGGGCAAGCACATAAAAATTGGACTCAGCGGCAAAACCTATACCATCGTCGGCGAAGTCGGAGACACCCGCTACCAGATCGGCGAGCTGCCTGAGGCGATGATGTATCTGCCGTATAACGAAGGCAAGGAAAATTACGGCACGCTCGTCCTCCGCTCGCGCGGGGCCGTCGAACAGCTCGCCGTCCCGGTGCAGCAAGTCATTCAGAGCATGGACCGTGACGTCCCCGTCAGCGACATCCTCACCATGAATCAACTGCTGGGCAAGTCCATGCTTGACCAGTCCTTCAACACCACGCTGCTGGTGGGCTTCGGCGCGTTGTCGTTGTTGCTGGCCGCGGTCGGCCTCTTCGGGGTGCTGTCTTACGTCGTCGCCCAGCGCACCGCGGAGATCGGCATCCGCATGGCTCTCGGCGCGCCGCGTTCCGGAGTGCTCGGACGCGTTCTGCTCGACGGCCTCCGTCCCGCCGCCCTCGGCCTCGTGCTCGGCCTCGCCGCAGCAGCCGAAGCCTCGCGCGTCCTCCGCGACATGCTGTACGAAACTCGCCCGCTCGATCCCTGGGTGTTCGCAGCGGTGGCCGCGTTGCTGCTGACGGTCGCCGCCATCGCCTGCCTGCTGCCGGCCTGGCGCGCCTCGCGCGTCGATCCCATGCAGGCGCTGCGCACTGAGTAATTCAATGAGTGGGCCAGCCGGCAACTCCGCAAGTCAGCGGAACTGCGCACGGATTAACAGCAAGGGCGCGAACCGATCCGCCAGAAATCGACAGGTCGCCGACGTGTCTTGAGCCGCATTCCTCGCCTAGTCGCGTTGGGCTATAGAATGCCCGAAGAGTTCGCGCTGGCATGCGCCGTCACCGCCGTCCCTTGGTTTTCAGGTGCACTCCGCAGTCGGTCTCCAATGAGGGCCAAAGTATCTTTGGGTGAGCACACACAAGAGTGCAGGATTTTCGCTCTTCTGGAGAATGTGGCTACACAAAAGCAAGGGACGAGCATACACTTGCTGTCAATTCTTCCTGTTTTAGCACTTTCTGTTAAAGGGAGCCGCCTCTCTTTCCGATGAATGAGGCATCTCCTTTGGAAGAGAAGGGGCGTCGTGCGGCAACCTTGGCATGGATAGGATTGGCCAGCGCGCAGACGCCATACTGCGGCCGGGAGATACCGCTTCACCGACCAAGGCGCCATCGGGCCCCGGAACGGTTGAAATGAGCATTCAGGCTGAAGCCAACCTCTTGGCTTTGATCGAGAGCACCGACGATCTCATCTGGGCCGTGGACCTCGACTATCGCCTGATCGCCTTCAATACCGCATTGCGCCAGCATATGGAAGCCGCTTTTGGGGTTAGGCCCGCATTGGGGATGAGCCCGAAAGACCTGGTTCCGCCGGAAAGGGTGGGGCTCATGCCTCCGCTCTATTGCCGTGCGTTGGCCCAGGGCTCTTTTCAGACCGAGTTTTTCCTTGCCGACTGCCGTCCGTTGGAGTTGACCCTCAACCCCATCCTGGTCGGCGGCAAAGCCACCGGCGTCTCCGTCTTCGGCAAGGACATTACCGCGCGCAAGGCGGCGGAGAAAGCATTGCGCGATGCCGAGAGAAGTTATCGCGACATCTTCAGCGGAGCGATAGAAGGCATGTTCCGAGCCACCCACCAGGGCCGGAGCCTGCTGACGAACCCCGCTCTGGCAAGGATGCTGGGGTATGCCTCCCCCCCGAAGAAGTCGCCGCATTGGTCAAAGACTCGGCCCACGATGTATGGGTTGACCCGGAGGAGCGTGCAAGATTCCTCCGACTGCTCGACGAGCGGGGCGTCGTGGTCGGTTATGAATGCCAGTTCAGACGCAAGGACGGATCGACGATCTGGGCCTCACTCAATTGCCGAACGGTTCTGGCCGAGGACGGGATATCCAATATCGACGAAGGCTATGTTGAAGACATCACTGAACGCAGGCAGGCCGCTCAGGCACTGGCGGACAGCGAGGGCCGCTTACGCAGTTTTTTTGCCGAGAACGCCTCGGTGATGTTGCTTGTGGAGCCTGCCAATGGAATTATCCATGCCGCCAATCGAGCCGCTTCAAGGTATTACGGCTATGCCCTCAACCAGTTGATCGGCATGTCCATCGACCGCATCAATGCCCTGACGCCGGAAGAGGTCGAGCAGGAACGCGATCGGGCGCTCCGCGAAGAGCGAAGTTTCTTCCAGTTTCGCCACCGGCTTGCCGACGGCCAGGTCCGGGATGTAGAAGTCTATTCTTCGCCCATTCAAACCGAGGGCACGCAACTGCTGCTCTCCATTGTCCACGACGTCACCGGACGGATACGTGCGGAGCAGAAACTGCGCGAGAGCGCCGAGTCCCTTCACGAGGCGCAGAGAATTGCCGGCCTCGGCAGCTATGTCCTGGACATTCCGACTGGTGTATGGACTAGTTCGGAGATCCTGGACGAGATCTTCGGAATCGGCAAGGAATACCAACGCTCTTTGCCAGGATGGACGGTCCTGATCCATCCCTCTGAGCAGGCCACGATGGCTGCCTATTTCACCGAGGAGGTCCTGGGCAAGAAGCGGCCTTTCAACAAGGAATACCGGATCGTGAAGCAAGCCGATCGGGAAGAGCGCTGGGTGCACGGTCTGGGACGGCTGGAATTTGGAACCCAGGGACAACCCCTGCGGATGCGGGGAACCATCCAGGACATCACCGCGCGCAAGCGGGCCGAGTTGCAACTGCGGGCCAGCGAGAAACAGTATCGCGCCACCTTTGAACAGGCTGCCATCGGCATTGTCCACACCGGCAGGGACGGCAAACTCCTGCGGTGCAATGCGCGCTTCGCCGCCATGCTCGGTTACATGCCGGAGGAGATGCCGGGCCTTACGGTCGACCAGATTACTGCCCCAGAGGACGCTCCCGGACGCACCCAGTTCATCCGGCAAATCTGGAGCGGGGAGCTGGCCACGGCATGTCTGGAAAAGCGCTATCTCCGTAAAGATGGAAGCAGGACCTGGGCCAGGGTCACCGTGTCCATGCAACGCGATGGCGAAGGGCGCCCACTCCACTCCATCGCCTTGGTGGAAGACATCAATGTCCAAAAGGCCGCCGAGGAGCGCCTGTCCGCAACCCAGGAGGCGCTGAGGGAGAGCGAAGCA
>CAWBIG010000264.1:0-7571 GCA_963788435.1 uncultured Acidobacteriota bacterium
GCGCTTCGCTCTCCCTTAGCGCTTCCTGAGTTGCAGCCAGGCACTCCTCGGCGGCCCTGGCTCCGGAGATATCGCGCACCAGGCTCAGGATGCAACAGACGCCTTCAATCTGAATTACCGAAGCCGATATCTGAACCCAGATGAGATCCCCATCCTTTTTTCGAAATTGGGTCACGAAGTCGCGGAAGCTCGAGTCACCTGCCAGCTTCGCCAGGAGCTGATCGCGATGTTCCTGATCGACCCAGAAGTTCAGTTCCTTCGATGTCCGGCCGATGAGCTCTTCACGCTCGAAACCCGTGATTTGGAGGAGTGCGTTATTGGCATCAATGAATCTTCCATCGCCGAGGCAGCTAATACTGACGCCGTCAAGACTGGTCTGGAAGGCAACCCGATAGCGTTCCTCGCTGGCTCGCAGGGCTTCCTGAGCCAAGGCCAGGCGCTCTTCGGCGGCTTTGGATTCTGATATATCCCGCGCAAAGGTGAACAAGCATCTGCTTCCTTCAATTTCAATCGAGGTTGCGGACAACCGCATCCAGAATGTCTCCCCGTTTTTTCTCTTTGACAGAGCTTCCCAGTCGCGGACTCCGCCGTTGCGGCGCACCAACTCGACCAACGTCAGCCTGTCGGAAGGATTAGCCCAGATGCCGAGTTCCAGCGATTTGCGACCGGTGACTTCGTCTCGGTCATACCCTGACGAATCCATGAAGGCCTGATTGGCGTCGAGGATGAACCCATCGTCCAGCCGGGAGATCATGACCGCATCTGGGCTGGTCTGGAACACGGCTTTGTAGCGCGCTTCGGTCACCTGCATCGCTGCAATGCTGCCTGCCCATCTTGCTTCGGCGCTCTTGCGGGCATTAATATCCTCGACCAAGGCGAGAAGGTGGAGCGGGCGCCCCTGGCCGTCGCGCTGAGCGGAGACTGTCATCCTCGACCAGGTCAAACTGCCGTCCTTGCGAAGATGGCGCTTCTCCAGTGTTTCAGAGGCGACTGCGCCGCTAAGAATTCGTTGGATCGCATCGACGGTAGCCGGGAGATCCTCCGGCGCCGTGAGTTGGCGGATAGTAAGGCCACGAAGTTCCTCGGGAGCGTAACCGAGCATATGGGCGAATTGCGCGTTGCCGCGGAGGAGCCGGCCGTCGAAGGAGGAATGTACGATGCCGACGACAGCCTGCTCGAAGGTCGAGCGGTAGCGTTCCTCGCTATCGCGCAGTTGCATCTCGGCCCGCCTGCGCGCGGTGATGTCTTGGATGAAGCCTTCGTGGCGCAGGGGCCGCCCTTCGGCATCCAGCACGCGGCGGACGTTCAGCGAAACCCAGATGACCGAATTGTCCTTGCGCTTGAACTGGCACTCGTAGCCCTGGAGCTCCCCCTGCACTTCGAGCTGTTGTGCGAACCTCGCACGCTCGTCCGGGTCCACCCACATATCATGGCTCGCATCCTTGATGGCCGATACGAGATCATCCGCCGAATTGAAGCCCAGCATTACTGCAAGAGCTGGATTGGCGGTCAGGTACTTGCCCTGAGGGGTTGTTTGGTAGAACCCTTCAATCGCCTTATCGAAAATGTCACGATATTTCCTATCGGCTTCCCTGTACGCCTCTTCTGCCGCTTTCCGCTCCGTGATGTCCTTGCCGAAGACAGATATCCCCACCGTTTTGCCATCGATAACGATGTGGTTGAAGGCCAGTTCCAGGATCCGGGGAAGGATCAGGCGATCCTCAACCTGGAAGGGGCCTTCATGCATCGCGCGTTCAAAGAACTGAGGCCAAAGCGCCGCTCTCTCCGGCGGGAGCAGCTCATGCAATCGCATCCCCGCCTCGAGGCGGACGCCCAAAGTGATCCAGATGTTCTGCCGCAGCGCCTTATTGAAAACAATCAAACGGTAACTAAGGTCCACAGCCCAGATGAAGTCGTCGGTGCTTTCGATCAGGGTCGCGAAATTGGCTTCGGCCTGATCATGCGCTTCGACCCTTCCTGGGCCCGGTGGCGCATTGCTCGGTGAAGCGGTATCTTTGTGTTGCTGGATGGGCGTCGATGCCTTGGTCGATCTTCGACTTTGCTTAGGCTTCCTCACGACGCACCTTCTCTTCCCATGGAGATGCCTCATTTAACCGGGTAAGAGGCAGCTACCCCGAAGACACAGGGCAGAAGCAGGAAAAATTGACTGGAAGTGTACGCTAAGAAAGTGCTTTTGTGAAGACACCTTATCTGGCATGGTAGCAAGGTTGCGCCCTTGGGTGCTCACCCGAAGATATCCGGGACAAGCGTCAACTGCCAGCGTTTGGGGCGTACAATCTCGCTTGTGCGAAGGTCTTGCAGTCCACCATGAACTTGGCCTTACCATCATGATCAGCAATTAGACTGCCAATATAGTTGGAACGGGAGAAGCTAGTTGACTCACGAGCAGGAGGGATGGATTGCCGAAGAGCTAGAGCGAGCCCCGTCCGCTCCAGCATTTCTTCATGCGCTGTTTAACGGGCATCCAGACATGCTGTTCGTAATCGACGCGCAAGGTTGCATCGTCGCGGCGAACGCCAATAGCCTAGCCAAACTTCACTACACCCGGATTGAGCTAGAAGGCAAGCCCCTTGAAATGCTCGTCCCTCCGGCGTTGCGGCCTCGCCATGCCGAGCACTTGCGACACTATTTTTGTCATCCCATGGGCCGCACGATGGGATCTGGAATCAGTCTCTCGATCCTGGACGCGCAGAGCGTCGAAACGCCCATCGATATCCAGCTTTCGCCTTTCGCCGCCAGCGGGCTTCAATATGTGCTGGCGATATGTCGCAGCCTTGAACCGGAATTGGCGCGGCGACAAATGCATATCCACGCACTCGTCGAGGCCGCACACGATTACGCTGTAAATCTGCTCGATGCAGAGGGTCGAATCCTCACCTGGAATGAAGGCGCGCAACGAATGTATGGCCTCTCGTCAGCAGAGGCCTTAGGTAAGGACGTTTCCGTTTTGTTTACCCAAGCCGAAAGCGAGTCCGGCACCCCAATTCTCCACCTCGAGAACGCGTGTGCGATGACGAACGTGATAGAGAACGACGGTTGGCGCCGCATCGCCGATGGTTCCAAGATATGGGCTGAGATTCGAGCCAGCGCGGTACGAAATTCAGCAGGACAGGTGTCCGGCTATGTGCACGTGCTTCACGATGCGACGCGGCGCAAGCAGATTGAAGAGGACTTACGCACAGCGAATCAGACACTCAGCAATAATGCCGCTTCGTTGGAAAAACGAGTGTACGAAAGGACAAAGGAGCTAGAGGAGACCCTGGCGGAGTTGGAGAAGAGCAAGCGCGACATAGAATCGTATGCCGCGCGGGTCGCGCAAGACCTGCGCGAGAAGGAAGTGCTCTTGCGCGAGATCCATCACCGGGTCAAGAACAACTTGCAGGTGATGCAGAGCCTGATGAAGATGCGCGCGCGGACTCTTGCTTCACCAGAGGCTCGTGAGGCCATGGAGTCCGCCATTCAGCGAGTGTTCGTCATCGCCGCGGTCCACGAAAAGCTTTACCAGATGCCCGATATCTCTTGCCTTTCGTTGGGCGAGTACATAAGAGAGGTCGTAGAGGGCGCCGTGAATTCAGGCTCCGAGAACGCCGACCAGATCGAGGTCAAAATTGAAGTTGACGAGTTGCAGATTGCTATGGATTCCGCAGTTCCGCTAGGGCTTCTGGTGAATGAACTGGTGTTAAACAGCCTCAAGCATGGATTCAAAGACCATATTCGTGGAAGAATCTCGGTTTCCATCACTGGGGAAGCCGGAAAACGGCTTCTGGTGATTGAAGACAACGGCTGCGGCCTGCCGCCAGGCTTCGACGTCGAGAAATGCAATTCCATGGGACTGAAGCTTGCCATCAGCTTAGCCGGACGACTTGGTGGAAAGCTAAGATTTTCGTCGAGTCCAGGATGCCGTGTTGAGGCAGAACTCTCGCTGCTTTGAAATTGCAAGAGCGACTGAGCGACCTTCAGTGCCAGATTCCTGTTTTGGGTCTGAACCCAATTAGGGAATCCTCCAAGCTGGTTTCTGGACAAAAACAGTCCACAATGGTGAAAACTCAACTCCCCGCCCCCCATAATTGCAAAACGCGGATGTATTCAAGGTCGAGGGATCCGCATTCAAATAGCCGGCAAATCGCCTGAGGAATTGGAGCCACCATGTCTGGAAAGCTGCTGATAGTTGAGGATGAGCCCATCGTAGCCATTGACCTTCGGGATGAAGTCCAGGAGTTCGGATTTGAAGTGACAGGCTTGGCGGAGAGTGCCGATGCCGCTTTAATGTCGGTTGAAGAAGATAGGCCCGACATGGTTTTGATGGACATCTCCATCGACGGCAGAATGGATGGCATACAGGCAGCTCGCGTGCTCCGAAACCTGTACGCGGTTCCTGTGGTCTTTCTCACTTCGTTCAGCGACTCAGAGACGATTTCACGCGCCACGCGCGAGACGCCCTATGGGTATCTGACAAAACCGTTCAAGTCTCGCGACCTTCAGGCGATGCTTCGAACGGCGATGTTCAAGGCCGTTCGCGACGCCGCAGTCAGTCAATCGCACCAGGCCATGACGCAAACGTTGCAGGGAGCCCACGAGGCGCTGGTAATGATCTTGGCCAATGGAGAAGTTGAGTTCATGAACCGAAGCGCCGAGGAGTTGACCGGACTAAGCATGTTGCGGGCACGCGGCATGCTTATCAGCGAGGTTGTAGACCTAGTAGATCTGTACAGGCAGCGACTAACCCTCCCGGTGGGGCGGAGTTCGGATCGACCCGATGAACAGTTTGGATGGATGCTCCGTGTTCCTGGGCGTGACGTGGCCATTGTCGATTTCACGCTGCGACCGTTGTTCTCGGATAACGGCTCCCAGAACGGCTTCATTCTGTCATTGAGAAGTGCTGCGGAGCGTATTCGTAACAACTTCATTGAGGCCTCATTAGTCGAGGAGAAATGGTTCGATTCTGCCCCAATGGGAATGCTTCAGTTGGATGCGTGTGGTCGTGTCATGCGTATCAATGAGGCCCTCCTCAAGACAGCTGGGGTTCCCATGGAATCCGTGGTGGGGCGCGCTCTCTCAGAATTGCTTGCCGATCCCGAGCCTGCGGTCTCGCGGTGTTTCATCCATATGTTATTGCAGCCGGCTAAAGCGATAATGCGTTCGCCAAAAGGGGCACAACCAACGAATTGGTGAGCAAACTGAAAGGTGCACGAAGACGCCGAGGTTAGAGTAGTCGCACTCGAAAGGTGATCACACCATCGGTGCAAGTACGAGCGCTCCGGAGCCTGCGGGAACTGATGTTGTTCTGTTAGTTGTCACATCAACGGAGTTATCCACGCAACCAAGCAGCACGGTACCGGTCTGGGCCTGGCGATTGTGCAATCCCTGGTAGCCGATCACGCGGGAACCATCGCGGTGGAAAGCCGAGAGGGCAGCGGAGCGACGCCGCTTTCCCATGCGCGAGCGTAATTCGCGATTCTCCGCTTCGAGGCGGGTGAGCTAGAGCGAGCTAGCGCGCATTTTCCAGTGTCAACAGCAGCTTCTCCGTGGAGAGCGGTTTCTCCAGGAAATCCAGCGCCCCCTCGGCGTTGGCCGCGGCCAACAGCCGGATGCGGCTAGCCTCGGCGTCGGCAAGCAGGTTGCGCCGTTCCAGCTCCGCCTTGCTGTCGATAATCCGGCCGGAGCGTGGTCGAGATAATCGATGGCGTGCTGGAGATCCTGGAAGAAGGTCTCGTGCCGGTCGTGCTCCCGCGTCTCGTCCGAGACCGTCCACACCGAGGCGCCCTCGCGCGTTACGCCCTCGAGCGGCCGGACGCGAATGCGGTACCACGCCACCGCGCCGTCGCCCGCAAGCGGCGGGGCGAGGCGCAGGTCCTCGCTGGCCGACTTGCCGGACTTGGCGGCCTGCGACAGGCGATAGACCAATTCGGACACGTCGGGCGAGCCGGCGAACACCCGTTCGACCGGCCTCAGTTCGCCCTCGCCCGACAGCGCGCGGTAGGCGGCGTTGGCGTAGACGATGCGCGCGCGGCTGTCGGTGACCACGACCCCGTCGGGGCTCAAATCGGCGATCGCCTTGGCGGTGTCGGACCGTCCCGCGCGCGCGGGAAACTGGAGGAGGCGCGCGCGCGGGCCTTTTGGGAGCATTACTCGCCTACCCCGTCGTGAAATGGGGAAACCTTTGTCCGGCCAGGCGCACTGGATGATCGACGCCGTAGCGCTGTTGTGGCTCGGCTCCTGGATGGTTAGGAAAGACTCTTCTGGAGACACTCACCGCGTTGACCGCGGACGTGATGCGGGTAAGTGACGCTTCCGACGAAGATTGATAAACGCTCGGCTCCGAGCTTTTAACCTCAAGTCCATAGAAGCCCGCCGAGCCTTTGACCGGTGATACCTCTATGCTCCGCCGTCGGAAACCGGCTCGAGCTTGTGGACAATGTCGGCTTCTTCCATTAGCTCTTCCGCCACCAAAGAGCAAGCAATCTTTAGGCAGCGGGTATCAAGGCATTTGGGGCAATTCGCAATAATGCGGTCAAAGAGAAAATCTGAAAGTTGAGATCTGGTATAGACGCGTGCCATGGGACTTAATCCTCCATCACTGGGAAGGGGGTCGGTTGTTTAAGAGCCATTATACTCTTCTCGCGCCGCAAGACGATTAAGTCTCGAGTCACATCGGTACATTTATTTTTATGGCGCCGATAAGTCAGGTTTATCGCGGGTATCCTGGCGAAAATGCCGGACTTCAAGTCTTCCCCGGGCGATGAGATAGTAAGAAAAATCAACATCTTTCCGAAGCGCCAAAAACCGGCTGAAATGCTGATGCCCCAATAGGGTAAAGGGCCAGGGGCGTGGTGGTTTTACTTGGTGACAAAAGCCGGCGCGAGCGATCAGGATTGAGTTGAGTTTACCGGGCACCGTAAGTGACGCATGTTCTCCTGCCAGTCGAGCGACTCCACTCAGGGCAGCATAGCCACCTAGCATAGTCTTGTCCGGGCTCCGAGAGCACGAAGGGGCTGCGTGCGACGAGCAGGGCTGAAATATGGGATCAGTAATCGAGTGCTCGCTTTCGTTGAGAAACAATACAGGTGGTGGCCCGCTTTCCTCTGATGCAAAAACGTCTTGAAGCCGGACTGGCGCGCATAGGACCACGCGTTAGCAGCACGTTTTGAGCACTAACTCCCGGATGGGGGTGTCATTTGCTACACATCGTCGCTCCCCTGTGCGGGCAACCCCGCGAAGGCGGGAATCCGCTGTGCAATGCAAACCGTGGAAATGCTTACCCGACTTATTGGATTCCCGCCTGCGCGGGAATGACCTGTGCTGAGAATGAATTGCCTTCTGAATGACATCAGCGCCAACTCCCCCCGCTTTCTACCCGAAGCTTATAGACTTGTGCTAATCTATGAAACGTTTCCCACGGCTAGCAGTTTCTTCGTGGAAGAACACTTTATGGTCGTAATCGCTCCCTCTCTCTTGGCGGCGGATTTGCCCGCCTCGGGGAGGCGCTGCAGGTTATTAAAGAGGCTGGGGCGCCCATGATTCACGTGGATGTGATGGATGGGCACTTTGTT
>CAWBIG010000265.1:0-4462 GCA_963788435.1 uncultured Acidobacteriota bacterium
GCTACCGCACCGCCTTTCAGACCAGCCACAATGCAGTCAACATCAATCGCCTCGAGGATGGAATGTACTTCGACGTTAACAACACCTTCCTCGGGATCATGGGATACGAACGCGAAGAGGTGGTTGGAAAAACCTCGCTGGAACTCGATATCTGGGCCGACAAGTCCGAGCGGGCCCGGATGGCCGAGACGCTTCAACGAGACGGGATCTTCCGCGATGAGATCCAGTTCAGAAAGAAAAACGGGGAGGTTTTCTGGGGGCTGATGTCAGCATCCCTCTTTGAGCATGCCGGTGTTGCCTGCGTGCTCTCCGTGACGCAGGACATCACCAATGCCAAGGCCGCGCAGGACGAGATCCGGAGCTTGGCCTTCTACGATCCCCTGACCGGCCTGCCCAATCGTCGCCTGTTTGAGGACCGGCTGCGCCAGTCCCTATCCGCTAGCTCCCGCCACCGATACAAACAGGCTCTCTTGTTTGTCGATCTGGACCACTTCAAAAATCTCAACGATACGCTGGGCCACCAAACCGGCGACCTCCTGCTGCAAGAAGTCGCGACCCGCCTCAGACTCTGCGTCCGCGAGACCGACACGGTCGCGCGGCTGGGGGGAGACGAATTCCTGATCATACTCGAAGAACTGAGCCAGATCCCCGAGGACGCCGCAGCCAAGGCTGAGACAGTCGCCAAGAAGATTCTCGCATCTTTGGAGCAGCCTTACTGGCTCGACGGCCGACAGTGTCTCAGCAGCGCCAGCGTCGGCATCACGGTCTTCGGAGACCATCGCGAAACCCTCAATGACGTTATGCAGCACGCAGATATTGCGATGTATCAGGCCAAAGCTGCCGGCCGAAATACCTTCCGCCTTTTTGCCCCGGCCCTCCAGACTGCCGTGGTTGCGCGCGCCACCCTCGAGGATGAACTTCGCCGCGGAATCAAAGCAAACGAGTTTGTTCTCTTCTACCAGCCTCAAGTCGATTGCAACTGCCTGATTGGAGCCGAAGCCCTTCTGCGTTGGAATCATTCCCGGCGCGGCCTGCTTTCGCCCGACGAGTTCATCTCACTCACCGAGGAGACAGGGCTCATTGTGCCCTTGGGAAACTGGGTCCTGGAGACCGCTTGCGCCAGGATCGCGGCTTGGGAAAAGCGGGGCCAGGGTACCTCAATCTCCATCAACATCAGCGCCCGGCAATTTCGCGAGCCGAAGTTTGTGCAGGAGGTGGTCTCGGCCATCGATCGCACCGGGGCGAGCCCGCACCGGCTCACCCTGGAACTCACCGAAAGCCTCTTGTTGGACGATGCGGAGGAAACGATCGGCAAAATGCAGGCACTTAAATTACTTGGGGTACGATTATCCTTGGACGACTTCGGCACCGGCTATTCATCGCTCTCCTACCTCAAGCGTCTGCCCCTGGACCAGTTGAAGATCGACAGGTCGTTCGTGCGCGATCTCATGGTGGATATCTGCGGCGGCGCCATCGCGCAGGCTGTCATCTCTCTTGGCCGGGCAATGGGGTTGTCGGTCGTCGCCGAGGGCGTAGAAACCGAAGAGCAGCGGGACTGTCTGGCCAAGCTGGGCTGCCATGCCTATCAGGGCTTCCTCTTCAGCCGCCCGCTGCCGGTTGAGGAGTTCCAGCGCTTGTGGCTCGAAACCGCCGAAAGTGCCACCTTGAAGACCGGATAGGCCTATCGCAATCCAGCCATCGAAACGCACAACAGGGGACGCACAGGATCGGGATCGAGAAACGCCCCAGGGTCCAGGATTTGGATTGCGCCTGGATCGTGGCCCACCCATCAGTTACTCCTCCGGCAATATCGCCGCGCGAATTCGATTTCGGCGATTCTCAACCCGGATTTCTGAATCCCGGCCGAGGTTCAAACAGCAAGGGCGCGGACCTTAATCCGCGCCCCTGTCTTTCCGTTCCCTGTTCCCTGTTCCCTGCTATTGCGTCACCGCCACCGGCGGCTTCGCTGGCGCTTTCAGGTGTTTGGCATTCGGCGATTCCGGTCTTTCCGGCGATTCCGGCTTCTCCGGCTTCTCCGGCCTTTCCGGCGCTTCCGCCTGCTCTGTGAATCCCGTCCCCTTGGTGATGCGCACGTCTCCCACCTGTGTGCTCACCACGATCTTGGCCGCGCCGCCGCCGATCCGTCCCGTCACCGTCTTGCTCTCGTCGCCGCTAATGTCCAGCGGATAGTCGGAAACGATGTCGCCGTTGTGGGTGCGCCCATCGATCGTCGCCGAAGCATTGGGCGGCAGCGTGATCACCAGGTTGCCCTGGCCGCTGGAGCTGGTCGCCTGCACACTGTACGGTCCCGCCGGCGCAATGGAGATGTCCGCGTCGCGATCCTCAACGTTGGTGTCGCCGTAAATCTGGGTCAGGTCCACGTTCTTTGAGTGGGTGGACACGCGCACGTTGCCCCTGGCCTCGGTCACCCGCAGGTCTTCCTGGTCCATGGTCATATCGCCCGGCAGAGACCCGAATTCGAGGTCGGTGACCGAGGTATGCAGATGCACCGGTCCGGAGAGACTCTCCATGTGCACTTCGCCGAAGATATCGCCGTTCAGGGTGACTCTGCCCTTCACTTCGGAGAGGGTCAGATCGTTGCAGCGGCCGTCCGCGGTGATGTCGCCAGTCACCTGGTGGGCGGAGAAATCGCCCTTGTCGGTGGAGAAGTGCACCTGCACCGATCCGGTGATGGTGTTCAGGTGAATATCGCCGTGTTCCGCGGTAAGGTTGGCGCCGTTGCCCAGGCCGGCCGCGGTCACGTCGCCGTGGCCCGCCGTCACCGTCACCAGCGCGGACCGGGGCACGATCACCGTCAGATTCACCCGCCCGTCAGAGTGCCCGGCCGACTTCACCAGCACCGTGTTTCCGCTCACCGTCACGTGCGCGGCCTCGGCGTCGAAGATCTTTTTGGCCTTGTCATCCGAGTCTGCGAACGCTATCTCGTGCGCCTGCACCTGCACGTTCTCGCCGTCGGCTGCGGTAATGCTCAGATCGCCGCGCGGGTCGTCGATATTCACCACTCCGTTGGGTGGAATCTGCGTATTCAGCACCGTCTGGTCCAGGTCGTGCTGCGGCCGCCCCAGTGAGTTCCAGAAATCGTCGTTGTCGCCAAACCCGCTGCGCATCCAGTCCCAGTTGTGGTGCGCAAAGGCGGCAAACACCCCGATGACAGCCAGCAGGATCAGCAGGCCCACAAAGTTTCCGCCGCGCCGCACCGGTGTGGTCCGCTTGATGTCGACCGCCCACTCGCCCAGCATGGCCAGCCCGGCCAGGATGAGCAGAAGCGGCCACCATTTCCCGTACCAGTCCCAGAAGCTGCTGGCGTCAATCCGGCCCGCGTAAATCAGCAGGGCGATGATCCCGACCGCGATCAGAATTACCGGGCCCACGATGGATGGCACCCGCGGAACGTAGGAGCCGACCATGCCGGCTTTCCAGGCATGCCGCTGCGCCTTCCATTGATCCCGTTGCGCCCTCCATGCGGCGCGCTGCTGTTCGCGGTAGATCCGCCATTGCGTATGCGGGTCGTAGGGCGGTACGCCGCCCGGAGGAGTGTTTGGAGGTACGCTGCTCATGATTGCCCTCCGCGATTGATGTAGTCGTCAGCTTCGGCCGGCACAATCGATGTACCCGGATTGGCCGCGGAAGCGCCCGGGGCGGCGCCGGTTCCGGGCTGCTGTTGCGGGTCAGGCCCTATCGCCCCGCCGCACGGATGCGGATACGGCGACGAATAGTCTTCGCCGGCCAGCGCGGCCCGTTCGGCCAGCAGCAGCGCCCCGGCCAGGATGAGGAACAGCGGCCACGCGTGGCTCCAGCTCAGAATGTCCATCTGGTTCAGCAATGCGATCGCGCCTACCAGCAGCAGGAAAGCAGGTCCCCGCAAACGTCGAATGAGGATGTAGCGATTCATTTTGGACCTCCACGCCAAGGCCCGACTCGATTGAGCATGAGCCACAGACCCAGGCCGATCAGGAACAGCGGCCACATAAAGTCCCAGAACCGCCCGTTGAAGATATCCAGCTGACCCATCAGGAACATGATGCCCAGGCCAATAAGGACGATGGCGCCGATGGGCTCCTTGCGCCGCCAGTAGACAGGCGGCACTGGCGGTACCGGCGGAACTGGCGGAATGTTCGGATCCACCGGGCCGCCCACCGGCGTCCATGGCGGCGATTGGAATCCCGGCTGCCCCGGCGGCTGGTAAGGCGCCTGGTAGGGCGGCTGGTAGCCGCCAGAGGCAGTTCCAGTGCCGGCTCCCGGCGCAGGACCCGGTCCCGCGCCCTGGGAGGGATCGTGAGGTTTGGCGCCCAGGTTCAGCCAATTGCCCACCTCGTTCAATCCCAGCGGGTCGGGAATCGGGGTGCCGTCGCGGCGCGCTCGCGCCGTGTGGTACGCCTCAAACGACTGGTACAGCACCCACGCCGCGATAAACAGCCCGAATATGGGGTAATGCGAGCTG
>CAWBIG010000266.1:0-62328 GCA_963788435.1 uncultured Acidobacteriota bacterium
CTCGGCTTTCCCTTGCCACCATCCAGCGCGTAAGCCAAAGAGAAGCGCGGCGCCCAATCGTTGTGGTCCGCAATATGGTTTTGCGACTCCCAGCGCACGCCGCCGGAAAACGTGAACCGCGGATTCACCTTCCAATCGTCCTCGGCGAACAGGGCCGCGTCAAAGGTGTTGGCAAGAGCGGATTGCGGTCCCATCGTGTAACTTCCTTAATCGGGCCATAACCTTTCGCGAACAGCGAGGCGTAGCTTTGGCCCGCCGCCAGGCCGTTTTCCATGTTCAGATAATCGTCGTAGTTCGCAAACTCGAACGTTCCGTTGTAATTTTGGCTGGTGAAGTTGGCGTCGCGATAATCGCGCATGCGGGTGCCGAACTTGATGGCATGCGGCCCGTGGGTCATGGTGGTAATGTTCCAGAATTCGAGTCGCGTGGTGTGGTCGTGGCTTGTCTGGGACGGATAGCCGCCGGTAGTAAAGTCGCTCGATACTGAGACCGTGCGCGCGGTCGAATCAGGATAGATATTGTCGTTTGATCGATCGAATTGGAAGCGCGGTCTCATTCACGATGTGATCGTTGATCACATAGGAATCGCTCATCTGCACCGTGTGATCGGTGTCGTTCTCGTGTGAGGAAGCCGAGGGCAGCGAGCCGGCACTCAGATCGCCCTGTTCACCTTCCGCCCAGAAACCATAACGGGCCGTGAGCGTATTCTTCGCGCCCATCTGCAAATCGAACCGCGCCGAGATATTGGTGCGGATCCGCGTATTCAGCAGGAGGACGTCATATTGCGGTTGATTGAAGTAGCCGCCCGAGGGGTCCGGCAAGATGGCGTCGGGAATCAGCCAGTGCATTGTCGTTGCCGATATGGCGCCGCTGTCCGCTGAAAAAGAAAGACGCATTCTTGTTGATGGCGCCGCTCACCGTGCCGTTGAACATGTAGCTGTAGTAAGAGGGGATGTTCTGGATAAATGGGTTGCGTATTGAAGGTGCTGTCGTTGCCCATGATGAAGGCCTGGCCATGCAGCTTGTCCGTGCCCGGCTTGGTGAAGATCTCGATGCGCCCGTATCCGAGCTTGTCAAACTCAGCCGAGAACGGATTTTGGTTGATCCGCGAGATCCGGATCAATCAAAATCCGTTCTCAGCAGAGTTTGACAAGCTGGGATACGGGCGCATCGAGATTTTCACCAAGCCGGGCACGGACAAGCTGCATGGCCAGGCCTTCATCATGGGCAACGACAGCACGTTCAATACGGGCAACCCATTTATCCAGAACATTCCCTCTTACTACAGCTACATGTTCAACGGAACCGTGAGCGGCGCCATCAGCAAGAATGCTTCCTTTTTCGTCAGCGGCGAGCGCCGCCATATCGGCAACGACAATGCATGGTTGATTCCCGACGCCGTGTTGCCGGATGGGTCGGGCGGCTACATCAGCGAGCCGCAGTACGGAGTAGCGCTGTTAAACACGCGCATCCGCAACAATATCTCGGCGCGATTCGACATCCAGATGGGCGCCAAGAACACGTTGACGGCGCGCTACGGTTTCTGGTCAGAGGGTGAGCAGGGCGAGCTGAGCGCAGGCTCGCTGCCCTCGGCATCCGAGCACGAGAACAACACCGATCACACGGTGCAGATGAGCGATTCCTATGTAATCAACGATCACACGGTGAACGAGTCGCGGTTTCAGTACGACCGATCCAACGACAACATCTATCCCGATTCGACGGCGCGCTCAGTCACGGTGATGGGAGATTTTACGACCGGCGGTTACCCTTCGCAGGAAAGTCACGATCACACCACGCGACTCGAGTTCTGGAACATCACCACCATGAGCCACGGCCCACACGCCATCAAGTTCGGCACACGGATGCGCGACTACCGCGACGCGAACTTTACCAGCCAGAATTACAACGGCACGTTCCGGTTTGCGAATTTCACCGACTATCTGCAGATGGAGAACGGCCTGGCGGCGGGCCAAAGCTACGCCTCGCTATTCGCGAAGGGTTATGCACCGATTGAAGGAAGTTACACGACGGGACCGGAATCAGCTCTTGCCAACACCTTTGACGCGGCTCTGTTCGCCGAGGACGATTGGAAGGTGAATCCGCGGTTCACGTTTTCCGGCGGCGTACGTTGGGAGACGCAGAACCATATCACCGACCACAGCGACTGGGCTCCGCGCGTCTCCATGGCTTACGCGCTGGACGGCGGCAAGGGAAAGCCGAGCAAGACGGTGCTGCGCGCCGGATTTGGCACATTTTTCGATCGCCTTGGAGTGAACGATCTGCTGACCATTCAGCACTTGAATGTGCAAAATAAGGTGGTGCTGGAGTCGCCTGACTGCACGGGCACGGCTAACTCGGTGGAGACACTGGACTTGAGCACCTGCCAGAGCACTGGAGGATCCAGCAAACAGACAATACCCGAACGGTACCTGGTGGCCCCGCATTACCACTCGCCTTACACGGAACAGGCGGGCATCGGGATTGAACGGCAATTGACCAAGACGACGAACATGACGGTGACGTTCCTGCACTCGTTTGGACCGCACCAGATGGTCACGATCAACGCCAACCAGGTTGATGGGCAGGGTCTGTTCCCGTTGAATCCGGCCGGCGGATTCGATTACGAATACGATCCTGAGGGAATTTTCAAAGAGAACCAGATTATCGCCAGCATCAACTCGCAACTGACCAAGCGCTTGAGTGTGGTCGGCTTTTACACGGGAGGCTGGGCCAACAGCGACGGCGGCGCGGGCTCGAATATATCCAACGCCTACAACATCAGCCAGGACTACGGCCCGGCCACGTTCAATTCCCGCAACCAGATTTTTGTGATGGGCAACTACCAGGGCCCGTGGGGAATCCGGTTCAATCCGTTCCTGATCGCGAACTCGGGCAAGCCGTTTAACATTGTTCTGCAAACCGATCCGGTTAACAATTTTTTCAATCAACGGCCAACTTATGCGAGCTCGGCAACGCTTCCAGGGGACGCGGTGAGCACGCCCTGGGGCACGATGGACATCAACCCGCAGCCGGGCGAGCGACTGATCCCGGCCAACCTGGGAGTGGGACCGGCGGCGGTGGCCGTGAACCTGCGCATCAGCCGCGGATTCGCTTTTGGACCTGAAACCAGCGGCCCGGCCAGAGGGCAAGGCGGCCCCTGGGGTGGTGGCGGCGGCGGACGCCGCGGCGGACCTCCGGGCGGCGGCCTTGGACCCGGCGGACTTGGTGGCGGACCCGGCGCGATGCGGGGAATGTGGGGCGCCCCGCCGAATCGCAAGTACAACCTGACCTTCAGCGCGCAAGCCTTGAACCTGTTTAACGACATTGATTACGGCGGTCCTAACGGCACCATAGGATCCCCGGATTTCCTGCGCTCCACTACGCTGGCGGGCGGAATCTTCAGCTCGGGTTCGGCGGCGCGGCGCATCTTCCTACAGGCAACATTCTCGTTTTGAATCGATGCTGAGACGGACACGCTGGCCGGAGCAACCCGCTCCGGCCGCTGTGTCTTATGCAGGTCCAGAGATGCCTCTGCGTGGCGCGAGAAGCCGCTGGTAGGGCGCCTCCCATTGCCAGCCGCTTTGCTCAATGGTGAACTGCGCCAAGATGCGCTGGCGCGCCGCGCAGCCCCGAGATTGGCGGAGTTCGGGTGGATCGCGCGTCAGCTTCAGCATGGCAGCGGCCAGTGCATCGGGATTGCCGGCGGGAATGATTTCGCCACAATTTCTCGGCGGGTCGGCTCCTGCATCACCCGTTTCGGGGCCTGCGCGGCGTTCACTCACATTACGGCCTGCATGCTCGCCAGGTCGCCTTCGCGACCCTCTACACCAGAGGCTTCAGCGGCTTCGTTGCCTCCACCGCTGCTCCGATTGCTACCGGGCGGAGCGATCCAGTTCCCGGGTGGGACTTGCACCCACTGTTGACCAGCGCCCTTCACGGCGCACGAGAAAGTTGGGATAGTCCTTGGCCGGCGCGATACGGCCAACCGCGAGCCAGACAAATTCCGTTGCAAGCCCGAATTGTTCTCGCTGGCACACCCTGCGCACGGATTGCGGAGTGAATTTGGAGCAATCGATGCCGTTGGCGATGACTGAGCACTTGGAGCGCGGCAGAACGCGGCGTCGAATGGCCTCTTCCGCGGCAGCCTGGCTCACGGCGGCGGTATGGATGGAAAGCGGGTCGGTGAGGCGCAGTGCGAGCCTTCGCATGCGCCACCCTCGAAGACGTTATGGATGGTGGAGATGACGCGGGCACGCGGTAGAAGGAGCCGCAGCGAACGGGCCAGCATGTTGCCGTGAAAATTGTTGCTGTGAATGACGTCAGGCCGGAAGGAGCGGACCGGCCTGGCGGCACGGACCAGCGCGCCCGGCAGAGAAGCGGGGTTCCGGCGGAAACGGAGGTGACGAACGGGAACGGCAGTCGGGAATTCATCCGCGGCGGGATCCCGCAGTGCAAAGATCTCCACCACGTGGCCGCGAGCGGCCATGAATGCGGCAAGCGCGACGATCTGCCGTTCCGCACCGCCGATTGCGAGCGTGTTGATAACGAACGCGATCCTCATGGCGGATCGCCGCATGGGCGGCGAGTGCGACGATGATAGCTCGCGAAAGCGCGCGCGTGTTGTGACGCGTGACCGCTCCGATCAGAATGCGCTACGCGTCCGGGTCAGGATGCCGGGGGCGCCATGCGCCGCGCCAGGAGCCAATCTACGGAGAAGAGGCCGGGGCCGAGGATGAGAATCAGCAGCGCCGCAAGCCAGTCGTTGTAGGCGCTGGCCGCCTGGAACTTGTCGGGGTCAGTGAAAACGGACAGGAAGGCATCCTTCTCCGCAGCCAGGAAGGCGACCGTCATGTTGAGGAACAGCACCAGCGATACCAGGCGGGTGCCCAGGCCGGCGAAGAAGAGCGCGCCGCCGAAGAGTTCCACCAGCCCGACGAAGATCGCGGTGGCATGGGGCGCGGGAAGGCTGAGGGTGGTGAAGAAATCCGTGACCTTGTCGAGGTGGGTGAGTTTGCCCCATCCGTCCTGGCAGAGCTGCCATCCCCAGTAGAGCCGAATGGCAAGCAACAGCGGGCTTTGGAGGCGGTTGAGAATCGCGGTTGCGCCGGCGTATGCGTCGCGCAAGAAGCGCATCATCGTTCTGGCTTCCTTTCATTGTTCGGAGATGAGCGATTCGAGGTCGGGCGCACAGATCCAGCCCAATTCGGCCCAGGAGGTGAACCACCGGCGGACCAGAGTTGCGCGGCGTTCGGGGGGAAGCGCGGTAGAGGCAAAACCCGCGTCGAGCGCTGCTCCTAACTGCTCGCCGGCGCGAATTGCACAGAGGGTCCGATATTCCCCGCACGTAAGCCGCCGGTAATACACCGAGAACTCCAGCCGATGCGCAGCCACCGAGATTGGGCGCCGGCGTACGCGCGGGAGCGAGGCCGAAGCTTCCTCGGTTTCTTCGTGCTTCATGCCTGCCTCGCCCAACTGGCGCTTGTCGTGATTGTGCAACGACACTACTAGCGTGTCGGCAGGATAGTTGAGCGCGAGAAGCTGCACGTGCGGTTGGAGAGCCAGCCGTGAATCCGCGTCGAGGACAGCGATCTGCTCCAGGGTGAGCGGCTCGCGTTCCGCGTTGTCGAATGCCTCGACGAACGCCCATTCAACGCGCGCAACGTCAACGGCAAGCGCATGGCGCCGCCCGGCAAATTGGGGATGGACGGCAAGCCACTCCACCAGGCGCGAACCCAGATTGCGCAGCGTGAACGAGCGGCTGGGATGCGCGGCCAGGTATGCGACGGACAGTTCCGAGAACGCGTGGCTTCCCACCACGGCGCGCAACGAGGGGAAATCTTCCTCCAGCGCACCGAGTACGCGAAACCAGTACTGCCGGTTGTAGATCTCCAGGCGCTCGACTGGCGTGAGGCGGCTGTTGGGCGCCACAAACGAAGCGGCAACCTGCTCCATGACGCGGCCGTCGGCAGAATGCGAACGCATGCCGTCGTCCGCTGTCAGCGGCATCATAATGGCTGCGGCCATTTCGCGCTGCAAGTCCTCAAGAAGCATTGGCTCCGCCATCATGCCGCTCCTTGAATTGCCGGGGTTGATGCTGGCTCGCACGCATGCAGGTAGCGCTCGGCTTTTTTTGCTTCGGCGTGTACCTCGTCGAAGCTGGGAATGCGATCGTCCCATTCCAGCAGCGTCGGAGTCGGGCCGCAACGCTCGATGGCGCGTCCATAGAGCGCCCAGACCGGGTCGATGACCGGATGATCGTGCGTATCGAGAATGTATTTCTCGTACCTGGAGTGGCCGGCAATGTGAATCTGCGCCACGCGTTCCGCCGGCACCGCGTTCACGTAGTCCATGGGATTGAACTCGTGGTTCATGGCGGACACGTAAATGTTATTCACGTCCAGCAGGATGCCGCAATCGGCGCGCTCCACAACTTCAGTGAGGAACTCCCACTCGGTCATTTGTGAACCGGTAAACGCCGCATAGGAGCTGACGTTTTCCACGATGAGGGGAATCTCCAGGAAGTCTTGCACCGCGCGGACGCGCTCCACGGTGCGGGCGACCGCCTCCCAGGTGTAGGGAAGGGGCAGCAGGTCGTGGGTGTAGGTGCCGTCGACCGAGCCCCAGCAGAGATGATCGCTGAGCCATGGCGTATTGGTGCGGCGAACCAGTTGTTTCAGGCGGCGCAGGTGCTCCGGGTCCGGTGCGGTCACGGAACCGAAATACATGGAGACACCGTGCTGCACCACCCGGTATTGCTCCAGGATGCGGTCGAGGTTGGCCATGGCGCGCCCGGAATCCACCATGAAGTTTTCGCTTATGATCTCGAACCAGTCCACCAGGGGCTTGCGCGAAAAGATGTGCTGATAGTGCGGAATGCGGAGACCGATTCCGACGCCGTGGTTCGAGTGTGCATTGAAACGATTGGGCATATTTGGAATGGTCAGTGATCAGTGAACAGTGGTAAGCGGTCTGAGATCTCAAGAAGCAGAAAGAGCGACGAGAACGGCCGACCTTATCGAGCCTTATTGATCACTGACCACTGACCACTGTTCCCTTCTTTTACGCCAGCTTGGGAGCCTTGGAGCCGTCGGTAGCGCAGCCGCCCTTGCCCTTGCAGCTGTTTTTGCCTTTGCAGCCATTGTCGCTGCTCTTACAGCCGCCTTCGCCCTTACAGTCGTTTTTGCCCTTGCAGGAGTGCTTGGGCGCCTTGGCGGAGGTGTAGCGCAATCCGGCATTCGCCGCCTTCACGGTGGGGTTGTTGGTGTTGGCGTTGTTGGTGGTCTGCGCAGCAACGGTGGTGCCGCACATTAATCCGGAAAGAGCCGCTGTCAGCAGCATCGTATTCACATTCTTCATGATCGACCTCACTGGTGGTTGGGGCGGATTGGGTCCGCGGGTGGGGGCCATGCAGGAATTGCGCCTGGGGAAATGCCTGCCTCAAACCGCTGTTCCGCACATGAGAGTGCGAACCTGCGGGGAAGGTTACAAGCCGGGGGGCAGAAAAGGAAATGAAAATCTTTCAAGTGGGCCTCCCTGCTGTATATACGGGACTGGCGCGAAATCGGATTGGGCTGCAGTAAGCTGAAAGTGCTTAAATCTGCAGTGCGAGGATTGGCCGGGTATGCCCTTTGAGGCGAATGGAAAAGGAATGCGGGTATTGAGCCGCGGCAGCTTTCTTTTCGCGCTGCTTCAGAGCCTGTGCACTGCCGTGCTTACCATGAGCGGAATCCGCGTAGCCATCGGGCTGACGGCGCTGGCTGCCGCATCAGGAATCTACGCCCCGGCTACCGGCTGGCACCAGGACGCGATCCGCATTCCCATGCTCATCATCGCCGCAGTGGGAGCGGTGATCAATCTCGCCGTCCTCTTATGGATCTGGCATTTGCGCACGCTGCCTTCCGCGCGATGGCGCCAGCGAGAGCTCACGGCGAAGGAAAAGCGATCCGAGCGCGTCCAGGTCGTGCTTGCCATTGTCACGCTGGTTCTGGTCGGGCTGGAAACCTGGACCCATCCGATGGTCCATCGCAAAGGCCCGCCGCCTAAGGCTCAGACCTCGGGGCAGGCGATGGCACTGTCCGAAGTCCTGGTGCGATTGCGCGCGCAATTGGACTCATCGAGCAAAGCCCCTGCCGATCCGAGCTGTATTGCGGTAACACATACCATTCCTGGCGACTGGTCTCCGCCGCCTGATATCTCATCGGCTGTAGCGTGGGTCCAAACCCATGCTGCGCTCGATTCATCCGTGGTCCAAAAACAGTGATTGCGGCCTCGCCCCGGGGCGCTCAATCTACGCGGGAAGAAGAACCCGCAGCTTAGCCGCTTAAGACTTTGCTCCCATTCCCCCGCGCGTGTCAAGCGGAAAGGAGTTACAAAGGCCGAGTGCCCTTTGGGTCGCAGTTCCGGCCACTTCAACCAATCGGCGGCCATTCCAGGTTGATCTGCGAGCACTTGTTCTTTGGATTCTCAGAACGTGACTGACGGCAGCCATGCTCCCGCTGGATCGTTGTAGAGTCCCATGCTCATCAGCGTCATCGGCTGTACCATGCGCAATCCGTTCTTGAGACACCAGCGCAACAGTGCCGCATTCCGCGTGGGAACCAGTATGCCAGGACCGCCAAATCCCTCCGCCGACGCGATCAGCGCCTGCAGGTCCACGTTCGTCTCCGCGGCCGCATGCCCGAAGAACGCCAGGTCAGAGGCGTATCCGGTGATGCGCCCGCCCCGCTCCACCACCCGCGCGCTTCCGGTTTCGATTCCATGCGCCAGTTCGCCGCCGCGGTCGAACCCGTGCGCTCTCCGCGACAGCTCGTTGCAAATGTCGAGGTCCGCCGCCGCCGCCGGCCTAACCTGGCACCCGGCCTGGCTGCGTTCTCGCGTCTTGCCTTGCAGGCATGCCAGCGGCTCGCGCACATCGAATCCCAGCGAAGTGTACAGCGACATGGACCGGGCGTGAAATGCCGCTTGCACCAGCCGCACGCCGGGCGCACCGCGTTCCCAGGCCCGATCCAGGACTGCCTGCATCAGCTTGTGCCCCACCCCCGCGTTCTGCACATCGGAATCCACCGTGATCGGCCCCACTCCCCGAATCGCAGATCGCTCGTCCAGCACATTGCTGCCCACGATCCGCCCGTCAATCTCCGCCACAATCGAGTAAAACGACTCGGGATGGGAGAAGATCCATGTCAGGATTCCCACCGCAACCTCGGGCGAGGGGAAGTCGCATGGGAAGCCATGACGCGCATTGATGGTGGAGAAAGCTTCAAAGCAGATGCGGCCGCAGGCCTCACCGTCCTGGGGCCGGGCCGGGCGAATGGTTACTACGGGCTGATTTGCTGTCACCATGGGCGACCTCCATGTTCGCGGAAAAGTGTAACAGTAGGCGAGCTCGCCGTTGCAACCTAAATTCCCATCTGACTTTCTCTCAATCCCTTGTCCTCACATTCCTGCTTTTCTGATATCCTCCGCCCAACGTGGCCGACATTCCAACACTCAAGCGCGGCATCCGCTTTCGCGACCTTACGCTGTTCTACGTCGCGGGCAGCCTCAGTATGCGGTGGGCGGCAACCGCCGCTGCCGGCGGCCCCAGCAGCCTGGTTATCTGGATTGCCGCGCTGCTCTGCTTTTTTATTCCCCTGGCCGGCAGCGTGATGGAGCTGTCGTCGCGCTACCCGGCAGAAGGCGGGCTCTACGTTTGGACGCAACGCGCCTTCGGGGATGGAGCCGGATTTCTGGCGGCGTGGACGTACTGGATGAGCAATCTGCCGTATTTTCCCGGTGTGCTCTACTTCGGCGCCGCGTCTGCTCTGGTTGCGTTCGGCGGACACGGCAGCGCACTCGGCTCGAGCCGGGTTTATTTCGTCCTCTTCGCCGCACTTGCCATTGCGCTCATCACCCTCTTGAACATTCGCGGAGTAGATGCGGGCAAGTGGCTGAACAACATTACCGCGATGGGAGGGATTCTCCCGCTCATATTGCTGATCGTGCTGGGCGCGGTGTCGTGGGCGCACTTCGGTTCGGCAACCCGCTTCAGCGTTGCCAGCATGACTCCGCACTGGTCGGTGAAGAACGCCATCTTCTGGTCAACCATCTTCTTCGCCTTTGTAGGCGTGGAGGCCGGCTCTTTTATGGGCGACGAAATCGAGAATCCTCGCCGCGTCATCCCCCTGGCGCTCCTGGCAGGAGGCGCCATCACCACCTTCGGCTACGTGTGCGGTACAGCAGCATTGCTGGTGGCGCTGCCGGGCAAAGCTGTCAGCGGACCGGACGGCATTGTCGCCGGCCTGCGCGCGTTGTGCGAACAAGTCGGACTGGAATGGCTGCTGCCGGCAACAGCGCTCCTCGTCGCACTGAATGCGCTGGGTGGGGCTTCGGCGTTTCTTTCGTCCACCTCGCGATTGCCCTTCGTGGCCGGCATCGATCACTACCTGCCGCCGGTCTTCGGATCCATTCATCCGCGATACCGAACGCCCTGGGTCTCTATCGGCTTTTACGGTTTCGCAAGCATCCTCGTAGCGCTCCTGGGCCAAGCCGGCACCACGGTACGCGGCGCCTACGACGTTCTGGTCAGCATGGCCGTTCTGGTCACGTTTTTGCCTTTTCTGTTCATCTTTGCATCGATCATCCGGCTGCAGCGCGATCCAGCCGGCCCTGAGGTGCGGCGCGTTCCCGGAGGCAAGCCTGTGGCCATCGCATTCGGCGTGCTCGGGATGATCAGCACACTGGTCACCATCGGACTGTCCGCCATTCCGTCCGACGACGATCCCAACAAACCGCTCGCGGTGCTAAAGGTTGTGGGCAGTGCGGCGGTTGTGGTGGCGCTTGGAATCGGGGTCTATCTGATCGGGCGCTATAAGAGCGGGCGGTTGCATTCCCAAAAAGCGTCGGCCTGAACATGACCGCCCAAGGCCTCTAATGCTGGCCCGCACTGGTTTATTTCGTCATGTTGTGATTTCACGGCCGGCAATGAAAACGCGCGGGCGCGCAGGCGCGGCGATGAAGTAGGCGATCTCGCGGTAATCGGTGAACTCATGGATGAGGAAATCGGCTTGCTTGCCAGGCTCGATCGATCCGACGTCCGCGCCAAGACCAAGTGAGTAGGCTGCGTTGATGGTAGCCGCCGTCAACGCTTCGGCGGGTGAGAGGCGCATCTGAAAGCACGCCAGCGACAGAACAAAAGGCATGGACGCAACAGGCGACGATCCAGGGTTGAAGTCGGAAGCGAGAACGATGGCGAGGCCGAGCTCGATCATGCGGCGCGCGGGCGGATAACGGGTGCGGCTCAGCGCGAACACCGACCCCGGAAGCAGAACAGGCTGCACGCCCGCGGCCATGAGCTGAAGTAGCGTTTCGTCGGTTACGGTTTCCAGATGATCCGCCGTGGCCGCGCCGAGCTCGGCGGCGAGGGCCGCGCCGGTGCCGTGCTGGAACTGCTCGGCATGAAGACGCAGACCGAGACCGTGCTGTTTGGCAGAAGTCAACACGGCGCGGCATTCGTCCACGGTGAAGGCGTGGTCGTCGCAGAAGGCGTCGCAATAGCGGGCGAGTTTGAGCTGCGCCGCTTCTGGAATCAGCTCGTCGCAGACAAAGCGAATGTATTCCTCGCGGCGGTTCGCAAATTCCGGCGGGACAGTGTGCGCGGCCAGCAGCGTGGGAACGATGCGCGCAGGACCTTCCTGGTTGAGCCGGCCGATGACGCGGAGCATGCGCAATTCCGTGTCGTGATCGAGACCGTAACCGGACTTGGCTTCTATCGTTGTGGTTCCGCTGCGCAGCATCCAGTCGCGATGGCGGCGTGCGGCGGCAAGCAGCTCGTCATCCGTGGCGCCGCGCGTAAGGCGCACGGTGCGAAGGATGCCTCCGCCGGCAGCGGCGATCTGCTGGTAGGTGGCGCCGGCGATACGCTGCTCGAATTCATCGGCGCGGTTGCCGGCGAAGACCAGATGCGTGTGCGCATCGACGAAACCAGGCGTAATACAGCGGCCTCGCGCGTCGATTACGGTTGCGTCGGCGGAAATGCGGGCGCGCATCTCGGCCTCGGTTCCAATTGCGGCAATATAGCCGTCCTCGACGAGCAGCGCTGCGTTCTCGATGATGGCGAGATCGCGCAGTTCTGCGCCTGCGCGCGGGCGTGCGAGACCGCAAACGGTGACAAGCTGGCCAATGTTGACGACGGCGATCATGAGAGCCAGCGGTGATTATAGTGCGCGGAGAGACCGGCGGGAGAGATATACGAGCTCGAAGTCACCCCACCCTAACCGCAAAAAGCGCGGTTAGGATGGGGCACCCACAATCGTGGTGATTCCGGCCCTCAAATGCGACGGAACCTGCTCCCTAGTTCATCTGCATGCCGGGCATGGCAGAGTGATCCATGTTGTCGTGGCCGTCCATGTCGTCGACTGCCCAGACTTTCCTGGGGTCGGTTTCGTAGGGATAAACGTGGACCATCCAGCCTAAAACGTGGGGAAGGAAGAATCCGCCGGCGGCGTCGCACTGGTCTTTGGTGACGATGGAGCCCATGAGACCGAATTTGGCGTGGGGACCGAAATACGCGGCGAGCTGGCCGCGCGGGGCAACGCAGAAGTTGATGTGCTGATGCCAGCGGGCGATGCTGAGGGGGATGCGGCTGTTCAGCTCGTCTTCACTGGCGCGGAGGCGGTCGGTGTACATGACGCCGACCAGCTTGTAGCCGCCATCGGCGGTCTTTTTATAGAGCAGCGAGGTGGGCTTGCTGGGGTCGAAGTGAAAGCGGGCTTCGCGGCCGTAATCATTCCTGGTGAAGTGGTAGATGGGCTGGGGAACATTGGGCAGAAAGATCTGGTAGCCGTCGGCGAGAGCCTTGCGCCAGTCCTGATACGGCTCCATGGCGGCGCGCGCAGCGGCAACGATGGCGTCGACTTTCTGCTGGTCGCCGGGCTGCGGCGGGCGCAGGGTGGTCAGGTACATATGGCCCGTCATGCCGGCCATGGTGGACATGGCGGAGTCGGATTGCGCGGGCTGCTGCGCGGAGGCCGCGAAGCTGGCGAGTGTGAGGATAATTGCGGCGAATCGAATACGGAAAAGAGGAGCCGGGGGAAGTGGCGGCATGGATAACTCCTCGTAGTGATCTTCATCGAAGTTAGACCCCGTCCTGTGTCCGGAGTTGCGCCTGCGATGGAGGAACATACGAAGGCGTTGTCGTTCAGGTTCCTAAGTTGGAAGCGTATGCGGTCTTCCGAAGGCTCGCGGCTTGTTGCGAGGAGTTCAATCAGGTGTTCGACTGGGGCCTCCATTACTCCGCCATCGGAATGCGGATGCCCTTCTCTTTTGCGGTTTGCTCGGCTAGTTCGTAGCCGGCGTCGGCGTGGCGGGCTACGCCTATGCCGGGGTCGTTGTTGAGCACGCGATGGATGCGCTGGGCGGCCTGGTCGGTGCCGTCGGCTACGGTGACCTGGCCGGCGTGGAGCGAATAGCCCATGCCTACGCCGCCGCCGTGATGGAAGCTGACCCAGCTTGCGCCGCTGACCGCATTCAACGCGAAGTTAAGCAGCGGCCAGTCGGCTACGGCATCGGAGCCGTCGAGCATCTTCTCGGTCTCGCGGTAGGGGCTGGCGACAGAGCCGGTGTCTAAATGGTCGCGCCCGATTGCAATTGGGGCGGAGATTTCGCCTTTTTTGACCAGATCGTTCATGGCCTCGCCCATTTTCGCGCGGTCGCCGTAGCCGAGCCAGCAGATGCGCGCGGGCAGGCCCTGGAAGGCAAACCGTCCGCGGGCGAGACGCAACCACTTAGTCAGAATCTCATTGTCCGGAAACAGCTCGAGCGCCAGCTTGTCGGTGCGGTCGATGTCCATGGGGTCTCCGGACAGCGCGACCCAGCGGAACGGTCCTTGCCCGGTACAGAAGAGCGGGCGAATGTATTCGGGGACGAAGCCGGGAATGAGAAAGGCGTCCACTGCGCCGGCGTCGAACGCGAAGCGGCGGATGTTGTTACCGTAGTCGAAGGCGATGGCGCCCGCGCGCTGCAGCGCCAGCATGGCGTTTACGTGGACCACCATGGAGGCTGTAGAGCGACTGACGTATTCTTCGGGATCGCGCTGGCGCAGATCGGCGGCTTGCTCCATCGTGAGGCCTTGGGGGATGTAGCCGTTGAGGGGATCGTGGGCGCTGGTCTGGTCGGTAACGACGTCGACCGGAACGCCGCGGCGAACGATTTCGGGGAGAATGTCGGCGCAGTTGCCCACCAGGCCGACGGACAGCGGGCGACCCTCGCGGCAGGCAGCCTGGCAGAGCGAGAGCGCTTCGTCGAGCGATTCGGTCATGGTGTCACAGTAGCGCGTGTCCAGGCGGCGCTGAATGCGGGTGCGATCGATCTCTATGCACAACACCACGCCATCATTCAGCGTGACGGAGAGCGGCTGCGCGCCGCCCATCCCGCCCATGCCGCCGGTTACTACGAGCTTGCCTTTGAGGCTGGCAGATCCGCTTGAATTGGGGAAGTGGCGCTCGGCGAGCGAAGCGAAGGTCTGGAACGTGCCCTGCAAGATTCCTTGAGTCCCGATGTAAATCCAGCTTCCCGCGGTCATCTGGCCGAACATGATGAGGCCCTTTTTGTCGAGCTCGTGGAAGTGCTCCCACGTGGCCCATTTACCCACCAGGTTGGAGTTGGCGATGATGACGCGCGGGGCCATATCGTGGGTGGGAAACACGCCGACGGGCTTACCGGACTGGATCAGAAGCGTCTCTTCATTGCCCAGGCGTTGAAGCTCGCGCACGATGGCGTGGTAGCAGTCCCAGTTGCGCGCGGCCTTGCCGATGCCGCCGTAAACGACGAGGTCCGCGGGGCGCTCGGCGACCTCGGGATCGAGGTTGTTCATGAGGCAGCGGAGTGCGGCTTCCTGCTGCCAGCCCTTGCAGTGGAGTTGGGCGCCGCGGAAGGCGCGGATGGTTGGAGCTGCTGCGGTGGTAGTCATGGGAACTCCTAACAGATGACGATAGCGCCGGGAGGTTGGGTTGGGCCAGAGGAGCCGCCGGCGCGGTTGGCAGGACAACTCCATTGCAGTCCTCGATCAAGGGGAGTTCGGTGCAGCGTGGACAGCGTGGACCGGGAGGCCGGCGCTACAAGCTGAACGCCGTTGCAGCCCGCAAGCGGGCGAAATGCATCCAACCGGAGCATGAAGATTGTGTTGCTTGCATCATTGGGAATTGTGCTGCTGGCCGGTTGCCAGCAGCAAAGCCAGCCCTCGCCGGACCAGATCCGTCAGGATACGGCGAAGGCCACGCATGAGGCGGTTCAGGACGCGAAGGCCGTCGGGCAGGGCGTGGTGGACGGGCTGAAGAAGTCGAAGACGGTTAACATCAATGCGGCTTCGGCGGACCAGCTCGAGGAGCTGCCGGGAATCGACGATGCACGGGCGAGGCGAATCATCGCTAACCGGCCGTATGACCACGCAGACGACCTGGTGAAGAAGGCCGTGGTGCCGCGGGCCGAGTACGACCGGATCAGCGGGCAGGTGGTGGCGAAGTAATCTCGCCGGCGCGGCCGCTGATTTATCCTTTTGCTCGTGACCAACACAATTGTTGAGTGTGTTCCGAACTTCAGCGAGGGCCGCGACAAGGCGAAGGTGGATGCGATTGTCGAGGCGATGAAGATGCCCGGCGTGTATCTGCTGGACCGCGAGATGGACGCCGACCACAACCGCTGCGTGATCACGTTGGTGGGTGAGCGCGAAGCGATCCAGGAAGCGGCGATCCGCGGCGTGGGCAAGGCGGCGGAGCTGATTGACTTGACCGTGCACCAGGGCGCTCATCCGCGCATGGGGGCGGCCGACGTGGTGCCTCTCATCCCCATCGAGGGCGTCACCATTGAGGACTGCGTGGCCATGGCGCGCCACGTGGGCGCGGAGATTGCGAAGCGGTTCGGGATTCCAGTGTACCTTTACGAGGCGGCGGCCACGCGGCCGGAGCGGACCAATCTCGAAAACATCCGCCGTGGGCAGTTTGAGGGGATCCGGGACGAGATTGCGACCAACCCGGCTCGGCTGCCGGATTTCGGCGAGCCGCGCGTGCATCCCACGGCCGGAGCGACAGTCGTGGGCGCGCGCAAATTCCTCATCGCCTACAACGTCTTCCTGAATACGGCCGATGTCGAGATTGCGAAAAAGATCGCCAAGGCGGTGCGCTTCTCTACCGGAGGCCTGCGGTTCGTGAAGGGCGCGGGGTTCCTGGTGCGGGGGCAGGCGCAGGTCTCCATGAATCTCACCGACTTTGACCAGACGCCGATTCATCGTGTCTTCGAATTTGTGAAGCGCGAGGCGGCCCGGTACGGTGCAATGCCGACATCGAGCGAGATTGTGGGCTTGATCCCCAAGGCCGCGCTGGAGCAGGCGGCGGAGTGGTTCCTCCAGATGGAGAACTTCGATTCCTCGCTGATCCTCGAAAACCGGCTGGCAGGCGTGATGAGCGGAAAGATGGCAGTGGGCGGATTGCGGTCGGGAGTCGAGCCGTTCATCGAGCAGCTTGCCGCGCCGACGGCAACGCCGGGCGGCGGGAGCGCTGCGGCGGCAGCAGGAGCCATGGCCGCGGGACTGGCGGGCATGGTGGCTTTAATGTCGCGCGGCAAAAAGGCTTATGTGCAATATGAGAACCAACTGAGCGACACGATCTCGCGGCTGGCGACATTGCGCGAGGAACTGAAAGCGGCGATCGACGCGGATGCCGAGTCGTACAACACGGTGATGAGGGCGTACAAAGCGGCGAAGGAGTCAGCGGAAGGCGGACACCTCATTAACGCCGCGCTCAAGGAGGCGACCAACGTCCCGCTTGGCGTTGCAGAGCGCGCGGCTGAGATCGCCGGGATGGTGGAGAAGTTGCGGCTGATTACGAACCCGAACATGGCATCGGACTTGACCACGTCGGCGGCGCTGTCGCGGGCGGCGCTGGAGGGTGCGCTGGCAAACGTGGAAATCAACCTGGGCTCGATGAAACCGGCAACCGAGGAAGAGGATTCATTTGTAAGCGGGACGAGGGCGCTGGCGGAGAAGCTGAAGGGGAAAATCTGAGGGGGGCGAAGGACCGGGCCGCAGGCGCGGGCTCCAGTTCCCTCCAGGATGGGTTTGATAGAGCAAGGAAACAGCATGCGGAGGCGCATGTCAAGCGATTTTCTTAAGGGTGCGGGTGAAAAAGGCCAGCGAATTCCGTCGGCAAGACCTGCTCAGTTCAGCCAAAGATCAAGTATGCTTGCTGCAATGGTAGAAACCAGCCCATAGAGGTGCTGAGTGCCAAGCGCAAGACGCGTTACTTTTGCTGTATTTGCAGTTCTGTTCGTAGCCGCAACCACCGAAGCGAGATTGACGGGCGAGAGCCAACAGAAGCAGGCGTTCGTCCGGCTGGACCGGGTTACCGCTTCCCGGGAGATACCCAACGGAATCGAGATTCACTCCGGCTCCGCGCTGATGCAGATTACCGCATTGCGCGACGACGTCCTGCGCGTGCGCGTCGGTCCCGCAGGCCAACTTCTGGAAGACGCATCATGGGCTGTGCTTGCGGAGGCGCGTCAATCGGCCATTCCGGTGACGCAGGAAACCAGCAGCACATCTGTCGGATTCACAACTGCCAAGCTGCGTGTTGCCGTCCATCGCGATCCGCTTACGCTCAAAGTCACAGATCTGGCCGGACACGTGATCGCAGAGAATTATCCCGGACGAACGATCGAGTATCACGGGACTTCATTCCGTGTGTACATGAATTCGCCGGAGGATGAGCATTACTTTGGCCTGGGCGACAAGCCGGGTCCGCTGGATCGGCGCAATGAGGCCTTCTCAGACTGGAACACCGACGCGTTCGGCTGGCAGGAATCCACTGACCCCATCTACAAGTCGATCCCATATTTCATTACGCTGCGCAACGGCATTGCCGCAGGCATCTTCTTGGATAACACCTGGCGCACCAGCTTCGACTTCAACAAGGAATATCGCGACGCGTATTCGTTTGGCGCGCCCAACGGTACGCTCGATTACTACATTCTGTATGGACCCGAGCCAAAACAGGTGGTGGAGACGTGGGCGTGGCTCACGGGCAAAACCCCGCTGCCGCCGCTTTGGACGCTGGGCTACCAGCAATCGCGCTACAGCTACTATCCCGAATCGGACGTTCGGCAAATCGCTGCCAAGCTGCGTAGCGAACGCATCCCCGCCGACGTCATCTGGCTCGACATCGATTACCAGTACAAGAATCGTCCCTTCACCGTGGATCCGGAGCGGTTTCCTCATTTCGAGCAGATGGTCCAGGACCTGAAGGCCGAGCACCTCAAAACAGTCGTCATCACCGACCTGCACATCGCCGATGTGCCCAACGCGGGCTACAAGCCGTACGACGAGGGCAAAGCAGGCGACCACTTCGTCAAGAATCCCGACGGGGCCACGTACGTGGGAATCGTGTGGCCGGGCAAGAGTGTGTTTCCGGACTTCACCCAAAAGCAATCGCGCGAGTGGTGGGGAACGCTATACGCGGATTTTGTGAAGGACGGCGTGGCCGGCTTCTGGAACGACATGAACGAGCCGGCTATTTTCGAGGTCGCGTCGAAAACAATGCCGGATGACGTTGTGCACCGCATTGAGGAACCGGGGTTTGCCACCCGCACCGCAGCGCACCTGGAGATCCATAACATATTCGGGATGGAGAACAGCCGCGGCACTTATGAGGGGTTGTTGAAGCTGGCGCCGGACAAACGGCCGTTCGTGATGACGCGGGCAAGCTACGCCGGCGGACAGCGTTATGCCGCCACCTGGACCGGCGATAATTCCAGCACGTGGAACCATCTGCGGCAAACTATTCCGCAACTGCTGAATCTGGGGTTGAGCGGGTTCGCCATGAGCGGCGCGGATGTTGGCGGGTTTGCTGGCTCGCCGCAGCCTGAACTGCTGACCCGATGGCTTGAGGTGGCGGCGTTCGAGCCCATTGACCGGGACCATTCCGCCAAAGGGACGGCGCCGCAGGAACCCTGGGAGAACGGTACGCCCGAGGACCTTGAAATCCGCCGGCGCTACATCGAGGAGCGCTACCGTCTGATGCCGTATCTGTACACAACAGCGGAGGAGATGAGCCGCACCGGCTTGCCCATCATGCGGCCGCTGTTTCTGGATTTTCCCGAAGCGATCGGCAATGGTACGGTCGATCCGACAACACAAAACGAGTTCATGCTGGGCCCGGACCTTCTGATTGCCCAAAGCCCGTATCCCGACGAGATGGACAATTACTTCGTCAGTTTGCCGCCAGTCGGCTGGTATGACTACTGGACCGGCGCGAAGGTGGAGGGAGGGATGCCGCATAAGGCAATTGATAATAGCGACGCGCCCCTCGGAGTTCAGGAGACCCACAACCTGGACACGCTTCCGGTTTTTGTGCGCGCAGGCGCCATCGTGCCGGAGCAGCCACTGGTCCAAAGCACCGACGAAAAGCCTCAGGGACCGCTGACGCTCCGTATTTATCCGCCGGTTGCGCCGGGCAAGGATTGCAGCGGCAGTCTGTATCTCGACGACGGTGATTCTTTCGCATTCCGGCAGGGACGATTTCTGCGCGAGGAGTTCACCTGCCGGTTAACTGCGCAGGGGATCATCGTGATGGTGAATCCGCCGGAAGGCAGTTATGCGCCGTGGTGGAAGCTGCTCGAGGTTGACGTATACGGAGCAGCCAGGCCAGCCACCGAAGCCAGTTGCACCACTCTCGACAGCACGAAAGGAACGGCAATTTCGACGGCATTCGATGCCGAGCATCACCGCATCTCGGCGTTGGTGCCAGATTCAGGCAAAGGACTCGAACTGCAGTTGACCTACTGAGGCAGGCTGAGGACTTGCATTGTTTCGAGTGGCGAGGCCGGCGGCGGCTCGACCGCATCGTTTGTAGCAAACCAAGCACCCGAGTACCGGGCAATGCACAGTAGCGGATTGCCAAACTGATACCCTAGAACCATGAAATTCGGCGTCCTCGTCTTTCCCGGCTCCAACTGCGACCACGACACCTACAACGTCATCGAGACCATCGCCCACCAGCCGGTAACGTTCCTGTGGCATGACTCGGCGGACCTCGAGGGCGTGGACGCGGTGCTGGTTCCGGGCGGATTCGCTTACGGCGACTACCTGCGCACCGGCGCCATCGCTCGCTTCTC
Source organism: uncultured Acidobacteriota bacterium (assembly GCA_963788435.1). Classification (GTDB taxonomy): domain Bacteria; phylum Acidobacteriota; class Terriglobia; order Terriglobales; family Acidobacteriaceae; genus Telmatobacter. Next base: position 20,143 of record CAWBIG010000266.1, read on the forward strand.
GCCGGTCATGGGCGCGGTACAGAAATTCGCCGCGGGTGGGGGCCTGGTGCTCGGCATCTGCAACGGCTTCCAGATTCTCACCGAGGCCGGACTTCTACCCGGCGCGCTGATGCGCAACGCGGGGCTCAAGTACATCTGCAAGCAAGTGCACCTGCGCACGGAAACGGCTGACAGCCCCTTCACCAACGAGCTCATCAAGGGCGAAGTGTTGCAGATCCCCATCGGCCACATGGAGGGCAATTATTTTTGCACATCGGAGGAGTTGAAGCGTCTTGAGGCAGAAGACCGAATCGCCTTCCGCTACTCCACGCCGGAAGGCGCAATCACGCGGGAAGCGAATCCCAACGGCTCTCTCGCAAACGTCGCCGGAATACTCAATGAAGGTCGTAACGTGCTCGGCATGATGCCGCATCCGGACCGGTCGAGCGAGAGGATCCTCGGCTCATCGGACGGCTGGAAGATCTTCGCATCGATGGTAAACGCGCTGGCGGCAAGATAGGCCTGCGTTTCTCATAGCCGCATAGCGTCAACAATCTCTTCCCTTGACAACTCCGCCGTCCCTCGGCGCCATCTAACTAGTGGTCGTATGTGAACCAGAGGCGGCCACATCGTTGCCCTTCGCTTTTCTCCCGCCATATAACCTTCCGTATCATCCCGGCTTGGTTCCTATTTCCAAATGAAAGAAGCGTTCAATGAAACGAGCACTATGCATGACCCTATTCGCCGTGCTGGGCTTGGTGCCCTTCAAGCCGGCGCTCGCCCAGGTGGCTATCAGCGTTAACTTTGCCCCTCCAGCGCTTCCCGTTTACGACCAGCCGCAGTGCCCTGAAGACGGCTACTTATGGGTTCCTGGTTACTGGGCCTGGGACGCCGATTACCAGGACTACTACTGGGTGCCCGGCACCTGGGTTCCTGCGCCTCAGCCAGGCTACCTTTGGACCCCGCCCTGGTGGGGCTGGAACAATGGCGCCTACGTCTTCAACGAGGGCTATTGGGCACCCCAGGTCGGCTTCTATGGCGGGGTCAACTACGGCTTCGGCTACTTCGGCCAGGGCTTCGGTGGTGGCCGGTGGCAGAACAACCACTTCTACTACAACACCGCCGTGGTGAACGTAAACACGACGATCATCAGGAATGTCTACATCAATAGAACCGTGATCGTAAATAACAACGCTCATGTGAGCTATAACGGCGGCCAGGGCGGTATTCGGGCGCGGCCCACGCAACAGGAAGAAGCCGTTGCGCGCATGCGGCATGTGCCCCCGCCGGCAGCGCAGGAGCAGCGCATTCAGATGGCGCGTTCCAATCCGCAGTTCCGCGCCAGCGCCAATCACGGCAGGCCGCCCGTGGCCGCAACTGCACGGCCCACTGATTTCAAAGGCAGCGGAATCGTGCCTGCCAAGGCAGCCGGTGCTCCGTACCATCCGCCGGCAAACAAGCCGGCTCCGCGAGCCACCAAAGCGCGGCCCGGAAACGAACGCCCCCCCACCACAGAGAAGCCTACGGCTCGCCCTGAGACTCACGCGGCTCCAGCGCGTCCTGAGACTCACCCGGCTCCGGCGCACCCTGAGACCCGTACGGCTCCGGCGCGCCCTGAGACTCACGCGGCTCCAACGCGCCCAGCACCGCAAGAGCGCCCTGCTCCTGCAGTAAAGCAGCCGCAGGAACGGCCAACAGCCAGGCCTGAGACTACTCCGCGCCCAACGGAGAGAACAGAACATCCCGCTCCGGAAAGCCGGCCGGCGCCAAAGACAGAGCCCACGCATCCGGTGCAGAGGCCCGCACCCAGGCCAAAACCGGAATCAAAGCCGAAACCCGAAGAGAAGAAGGAACCCCAATAGGCGAATTCTCGGCCCGCGCACACAAGAATCCCCGGCAGCTTTCATGCTTGCCGGGGGTTCGTGTTTTACCGCGATAGTTTCGCTTTCAAGTGGAGCGGCTATCCTGCCATGAAGTCCCGCCAGTCGAGTCATCCTGGCGCCGGCTCCATCGCAGCTAGAGTCCCAGTCCGCCATCCACAGTGAGAATCTGGCCGGTGACGAACTCTGCAGCCGACGCAAAGAACAACACCGCCTGGGCTACATCCTCGGCGGTTCCGTTACGGCGCATGGGCGTCTTGGCGGCAAACCGCGCCGCTCGCTCCTGGGCCGCACCCGATTCTTCTTCCATCTCGATCCAGCCCGGGGCCACGCAATTCACGGCCACCTCCGGCGCCCACGCCTTGGCCATGGTCTGGGTAAGCATGTGCAGCGCCGCTTTGCTGGCGCAGTAATGCGCGTGCCCCGCCCAAGGCTCAAGTCCGCCCAGCGAGCCGAGATTGACGATCCGGCCCCGCGCCACTCGCAGGTGCGGCAACGCCTCCCGCGAAACAAAAAATGGCCCGCGCACATTGGTCTCAAATACCGCGTCCCATGCGGCAAGCGTCAACTGCTCCAGCGGCGCCGTTTCAAACACCGCCGCATTGTTCACCAGGATGTCGAGTCGACCGTGGTGCTTCAGGGCGGCTTCCACGGCGGCGCGCACTGACACCTCGGAACGCACATCGCACGCTACCGCATGCGCTCGTCGCCCCAGCTGCTCCGCCGCATCCACCGTCTCTACGGCCTCGTCCGCAGAGCGGCGATAGGTAATGGTCACATCCGCGCCGGACCGCGCAAGTGCCAATGCAATCGCCCGCCCGATCCGCCTGGCGCCGCCAGTCACAAGCGCGGATTTGCCGGAAAGGCAGTTCATAGTCAGCGCTTCGTAGTTCGAAGTTTTCAGTTGTCAGCTCTCAGTTGTCAGAGATCGGATGTCGGGATCCGGACAACTCCGTCACTGCTGCGGTTTGTCCTGGGGATTCTGCTTCTGCTGATCGTTCTGATCCTTCTTGTCGTCCGGGTGCTCCTTGTAAATCGAGTACTGCTCCCCGGGACGCTTCATCCGCACCGCGATAGCCAGATGGCTCTTGTCGACCGTGTACTCCTTCCCGTAGGTCTGGAAGCCATGGGCGATGATCTGCAATTGAATGATGTCGCCGATTGGAATCACGTCGATAGCGGTTTTGCCATCCTCATTGGTCTTCAGCTCCATGTCGCCCTCATCCTTGTCATTCTTCATGGGATGAAAGACCACGGCGGCGTTCTCTATCGGCTTGCCCGTCGCGTTATTGGTCACCGTGACTTCAATGCGTGCAGTGGGCGGCGGTGGCTTGTATTTGCGGCCGCGGCTGTCCTGAGCGGACAGGGAAAGACCACCAGATACCAACCCAAACAGGGCCAGAACGGCGACGAATAAGAAGAAAAACCGGCGACTCATGGAGATTATTGTAATCTGCGCGTCCGTCTTTCGGCATGAGGCTGGCAAGGTTAGCAACCTGCCTGTCTCGGCGGCGACGCATCGAATTCGAAACGAAAAAGTCGAGCTGCGCCGGTTACAAATGCTGATCTTCCCGATAGCCAATCGCTGTTTGCTCAATGGCGCTCACTAAATATGAGTGAATTACGCTAATATATTGCGCTCTGGGCCTTGACAAAGCCCACACAGTTTGTCTATCGTTAGCAATTGGAAGGCTAGAGTGCTAGCAATGGATCGGCTGGACTGCTTGTCCGCTTAACGCAAGAGGCTCTACTTCCGGAAGTTTCTGTTTCCAACCCATTTTAATATCCCGCGGCCGGGCCTGCACGGCCTTCCGCGTGTGAAGGAGAAGCGAAGCAATGGCAGCAACCTCTGTGAAAACCAGCTTTACCCCGCTTCACGACCGCATCCTCGTCCGCCGTCTCGAAGAGGGTGAAACGGTCCGTGGTGGCATCATCATCCCCGACACCGCCAAGGAAAAACCCCAGGAGGGCGAAGTCATCTCTGTGGGCAAAGGCAAGTCGAACGACGAAGGCAAGGTGTTCCCGCTCGACGTGAAGGCCGGCGACCGCGTCCTTTTCGGCAAGTACTCGGGCACCGAGATCAAGATCGACGGCGAAGAGTTCCTGATCATGCGCGAGGAAGAAGTCCTCGGCATCGTCAAGAAGTAGCTTCGCCAGTGGTCAGTGATCGGTGCTCAGTGGCCAGAAGAGGCCACGCACCGTATGACGAGACAAATGATCCTGACCGCGAGCAACAGCAAGACCATTCGAGAAGTGGTTAATCGACTCTGACCACTGATCACTGACCACTGAACACTGATTTTAGGAGAGAACAATGGCAAAGCAGATTTTGCACGGTGAGGAATCCCGTCAAGCAATCCTCCGCGGCGTTAACACGCTGGCGGACGCGGTGAAGGCGACGCTCGGGCCCAAGGGCCGCAACGTCGTCATTGAGAAGAAGTTTGGTTCGCCCACCATCACCAAGGACGGCGTGACGGTGGCCAAGGAGATCGAGCTGAAAGACCCGCTGGAGAACGTCGGCGCCCAGCTCGTAAAGGAAGTTGCCTCCAAGACCAGTGACGTTGCCGGCGACGGAACGACGACGGCAACCGTACTGGCCCAGGCCATCTTCCGCGAAGGCGTGAAGACGGTTGCGGCCGGCGCCAATCCCACTGCCCTCAAGCGCGGCATCGAGAAGGCCGTGGCGGCCGTGATCGGCACCCGTGACAAGGACGGCAAGTGGACCGAGGGCGGCGCCCTGGGCAAGCTTTCCAAGCCCGTGGATGAGGGTTCCGTGGCCCAGGTCGGCGCCATTTCTGCCAACGGCGATCAGGAGATCGGCGACATCATCGCCCACGCGGTAAAGGTTGTGGGCAAGGACGGCGTCATCACCATTGAAGAGTCGAAGACCATGCACACCGGTCTGGAGACCGTGGACGGCATGCAGTTCGATCGCGGCTACCTGAGCCCCTACTTCGTCACCGACGCGGAGCGCCTGGAATCGGTTCTGGACGAGCCTTACATCCTGATCTACGAGAAGAAGATCAGCGCCATGAAGGACCTGCTGCCACTGCTGGAGCAGGTGGCCCGGGGCGGCAAGCCGCTCCTGATCATCGCCGAGGACGTGGAAGGCGAGGCGCTGGCGACCCTGGTGGTGAACAAGCTGCGCGGCACCCTGAACGTGTGCGCGGTTAAGGCTCCCGGCTTCGGCGATCGCCGCAAGGCAATGCTGGGCGACATCGCCATTCTCACCGGCGGCAAGGCCATCACCGAGGACCTCGGCATCAAGCTGGAAGGCGTCAAGCTGGAGGATCTGGGCAAGGCCAAGCGCATCACCATCGACAAGGACAACACCACCATCGTCGACGGCGCCGGCAAGTCCTCGGACATCGACGGCCGCGTCAAGGAAATCCGCAGCCAGATTGAAAAGACCACCTCCGACTACGACAAGGAGAAGCTGCAGGAGCGGCTGGCCAAGCTGGTCGGCGGCGTGGCCATCATCAAGGTGGGCGCAGCCACCGAGACCGAGCTCAAGGAGAAGAAGGCTCGCGTCGAGGATGCTCTGCACGCCACCCGCGCGGCAGTCGAGGAAGGCATCGTTCCCGGCGGCGGCGTCGCCCTGGTGCGCGCCATCCCCGCGGTCGCAGCGCTGCTCAAGACGCTCGAAGGCGACGAGAAGATCGGCGCCCAGATCGTCCTCCGCTCGCTCGAGGAGCCACTGCGCCAGATCGTCGCCAACGCCGGCGAAGAGGGTGCGGTGGTCGTTGCCAAGGTGCTCGATTCCAAGGAGCCCCACTACGGCTACAATGCCCAGACTGGCAAGTTCGAGGATCTGGTGAAGTCCGGCGTCATCGACCCCACCAAGGTCACCCGCACTGCCCTCATGAACGCGGCTTCCATCGCCGGCCTGCTTCTGACCACCGAAGCCTTGGTGGTGGAACTGCCCGAGCCCAAGTCGGCCCCGGCCGGCGGCGGCCACGGCGGCGGCATGGACGGCATGTACTAAACAGCAGGGATCAGGGATCAGAAAACCCGGTCCCTTCCCTGCCCGCCTGATTGCAATAGCAGCACCTTCAAAGGCCTCCAGCTTCATCCGGGGGCCTTCTTCTTTTTTGTGGAACATCCATCGCGGATTTAACCTGGAGTAGTAATTGGTTCCCAGCAGATGGCAACGCAACAAGGCCAACTCGTCCTGACCGCCGGCCCGCGCCTGAAGACCGCGATGGTGCTGGCCATCCTCGCCGACATCGTCCAGATGGTCGTCTTTCCCTTCTTCGTCGAGGGCGCCGCCTCGCCCGCCGACGATCTACTCGACCTGGGCATGACCGGCGTGCTCAGCTGGCTCCTCGGCTGGCACTGGGAGTTCCTGCCCTCCGCGCTCGCCAAGCTCGTCCCCGGCGTCGACCTCGTCCCCCTCTGGACCCTCGCCGTCGCCAATGTCTATCGCAAATCAAAGGCCCTTGCCGCCGCCGCAGAGCACGCCCGCAACGCCAACCCCCAATAGCGAGTTGTCGGTGGTCAGCTCACAGTTCACCCACGTCTGACGCCTTCCAGCCCGCCCCGCTGTGACGGCCGCCACAGCCACACCGGTCACCGTGACAGATACTTAAGCTGTGAAGGAGCTTCCAGCCGAAGCTCCTTTCCACGTTTGAGGGGAAAACAAATACTCCGTTTTGCTAGCAATGCTAGCACTGTTAGCACCGGCTCCCGACCACCCGGCCAGCATCCAGGAGCCTGATGCTTGTTTGCCCATCACACGCGTTTGTGATTTGTCTCACATACAGTCGCTCCCTAACCCGCGCTACTCTTGCCCTAATTGATGATCTGGATCACCTGAGGCTGTGCGGGCCCTCCTTCGCCGCGCAGCCTCAAGAAGATGGGGCAGGATGAAATTCCTGAAAGATTCTGGACACCTTTTCCGTTTCGCGGGCCTCTTCGTCATCGCCTTCCTGGTGTTCTGGGCGATCCGAGGGTATGTGATCCCGCCCACATTTGGGAAGTACGGTCATTACCGCGCTGCTGCCATCACTGAAATCGCTCAGCTCCCCGTGCATTACGCCGGCCACCAGACCTGCGAGGCCTGCCACTCCGATATCGCCGACACCAAGAACGCCGGCAAGCACGCGCATGTGAACTGCGAGGCCTGCCATGGACCGCAGGAAAAGCACGTCGAGGATCCCGGAAACGTGACCCCGGCCAAGCTCGATACGGCAACGCTCTGCGTGCGCTGCCACGCAGCCTCCGCCGCAAGGCCTAAAAACTTCCCGCAGGTAAACGCTGCCGACCACTCCAATGGCATTCCGTGCGAGACGTGCCATCAGCCGCACTCGCCGGCAATCGACGCCACGACCACAGCGAAGGGAGGCGCCAAATGACCATGGATCGCCGCCATTTCCTTATCCTCTTGCCCGCCGCGGCCGTTGCCTGGAAAGCCGTGCTCGCCGGCACGCCGGAATCCTCGCCCAACTACAACATGTCCGATCACTGGTGGGGCATGCTCATCGACATCCCCAAGTGCATCGGTTGCGGCAACTGCGTGCGCGCCTGTGCGGCCGAGAACGACGTCCCCGACGGCCACTTCCGCACCTGGGTGGAGCGCTATCACAGGTCGGATTGGCCTATGACCCAATCCGGGGAAATTACGACCAACCCCCTGGTTGACCCCGAAGTCATCTCGCCGGACGGCGGCAAAGAAGGATTCCCGGCTGCCACAGATGAAAGCGGACAGTATTTCTTCGTGCCCAAGATGTGCAACCACTGCGCGGATTCCCCGTGCACGCAGGTCTGCCCGGTGGGCGCAACCTTCATCAGCCCGGATGGTGTAGTGCTGGTGGACCCGAAATACTGCCTGGGTTGTGCCTATTGCGTGCAGGCCTGTCCCTATGGATGCCGGTACATTCATCCCGAGAAAAAGGTCGCGGACAAGTGCACGCTGTGCTACCACCGCATCACCAAGGGTCTTACCACCGCGTGTTGCGAGGCCTGTCCCACCGGGGCCCGGCAACTGGCCGACTTGAAGAACCCCAACGATCCGATTCACGAGTTTCTGAAGACCCACGAAGTGCAGGTGTTGAAGCCGCAGATGTCTACCGGGGCGAAGGCCTTCTATAACGGCCTCGATGGCTCGGTGCGGTAAGAAAGGCAGCCATTAGCTTTTAGCCCTTAGCTCTTATCTGTACCGTGCAACGGCAAGCCACGGCGGCACGAGCGGGCAGGAAAAGAGCTAATAGCTAAAAGCTAAGAGCTAGGAGCTGATGTTATGAGCGGTGTTGAAGGCTACATGTATCCCAACGAAGTCACGCTTTATTGGAGTGTGCTGATCGTTTTGTACCCCTTCATCACCGGCCTGGTGGCGGGCGCATTCATCCTGGCCTCGCTGGAGCGCGTGTTCCGGGTGGAGGCGGTCAAGCCCACCTACCGCCTGGCGCTGCTCACCGCGCTGGCATTCCTCCTCGATGCGCCGCTGCCCCTGCAGTTGCACCTCGGCCATCCGGAGCGCTCGCCGGAGATGTACTTTACGCCTCACGCCACGTCGGCAATGGCCATGTTCGGCTATGTCTATCTCTGGTACCTGATGGCCGTGCTGGTCTTCGAGATCTGGCTGGATTACCGCCGCGAAATCGTGCTTCGCTCGCAGGAAACCAAGGGCCTGCTGCGCATTGTTTACAAGATCATGACGCTGGGTTCCACGAATATCAGCCCTCGCGCGCTCCACATCGACGACAAAGTCGGCTGGGTGGTCACGCTGATCGGCATTCCTTCGGCATTCCTCCTGCACGGCTACGTCGGTTTCATCTTCGGATCGATCAAGGCCAACCCGTGGTGGTCTTCGCCGCTCATGCCGGTGGTCTTTATCTTCTCGGCCATGGTTTCCGGGGTCGCCGCGGTCATGCTGCTTTACATGGGGCTGACCAAACTGCGCAAGCAAACCATCGATATTCGATGCGTGGACGCCATCGCCATGTACATGTTCTACATCTTCATCATCGACTTCAGCCTGGAAATGCTGGACCTGGTTCACCGAATCTACGAGGCCGACGAGTCGTTCCGCAGCCTGGACTTCATGGTCCACACCAAGCTTTTCTTTTCCCAAATCGTGCTCCAGATTCTCATCGGTACCCTGGTGCCCCTGGTGCTGCTGTTCATCACCCAGGTTTGGAGGCACAACCTCACTGAGCTAGTGCGAAAGCGCATTTACGTCATCTGTGGGTCGCTGATTTTGATCAGCGTCTTCGCCATGCGCTGGAACGTAGTCATCGGCGGCCAACTGTTCTCGAAGAGCTTCCTCGGCTACACCACCTACAAGATGACGCTGGTTACGCGCGAGGGACTGCTGGCGGCCATTGGCCTAACCATCCTGCCGCTTCTCTTCCTGTGGGTGCTGGTCAAGTTGCTTCCGCCCTGGCCGGAAGAACAAGCGCCCGCCCACTCGGGAGACTAGGAAACCGGGGGTCAGGCATGAATGCCCGTCCGGAGACGTTCGACGCAATTGCCGCCCGGCTTGAGGGCCTGGAACGCCGCGTCCAGGCTCTTGAGCGCGAACGGCCGGAAACTGCCAGGGATCCGGTTGGTTCTCTGCCTGTGGAAACCCCGGTCGCATCCTGGCCCGAGCCTCTGCCGCAGTTCACCAGCGTGTTCCCGTTGCTGGGCAGCGCGCTGCTGGGTATTGCCGGAGCGTATTTGCTGCGCGCCATTTCCGGCGCCAGCCTGCTGCCTCGCACGGTTGTGGCCCTCATTGCAGCCTTGTACGCCGCCGCATGGCTCTTTGCCGCCGCCCGCGCCGCCCTCCGCCGCAAGCTTGCCGGCGCGTTTTACGCCGCTGTCTCCATCCTCATTCTAGCGCCCATGTTGTGGGAGATGACCATCCGCTTCAACGCCATGCCTGGAACCATCGCGGCAGTCATCCTGACACTCTATGTTGCGCTCGCGGCCATTCTGGGGTTGCGGCGCCGCACGGCCGTAGTTTTTTCCGTGGCATTCGCGGGCTCTGCCATCGCTGCGGTGGCGCTTTCAGTCGCCACGCATCGGATGCCGGAGCTCACTTTTCTGCTGCTTGCCATGCTGATCGTATGCGAGTCAGGCCAGCGAAAACTGGATTTGCGCGGCATACGCCTGATGGTCGCACTCATGGCCGACCTGGCCGTCTGGGCGCTCCTTCTGATTTACCGGCTTGCGCCGGCAAACCGGACGGACTATCCCGCGGTCCCCATCACCCTCCTCCTCGCAGCGCCGGTTCTGCTGTTTATTCTAGAGCTGGTGGTGCTTGGACGCCGGACATGGCTGCGCGGCGAACCTATTCCGGTGCTCGCGGCCACGCAAGGAATGGTCGCCTTCGGGCTGGCTGCCGCGGCACTGGCCTGGCTTACTCCGGGTTCCGCCACAACGGTCCTTGGAGTCTCGTGCCTCATCCTTGCCGCCGCTTGCTATGCCGTCGCGTATGGTCCCGTCCGTCGCATCGCACAGGGCCGCAACTTTCGCATCCTGAGCGTGTGGGCCACTTGCCTGCTTTTCAGCGCGGTCTTCATGCTGGGTTCCGGCCCGGAAGCGTCAGTCACGCTCGCAATCGCGGCGGTCGCAGTCGTTCTGCTGGCCAACCGGATTAAGTCGTTGACGCTGGAGCTGCAAGGGATACTCTTTCTGGTGGTCGCCACTGGCGCCTCGGGGCTGGCCGCGTGGGCAGCTCGCGAGCTGGCGGGCGCAGTGCGACCCGTCCCCGGCGCAGCGGCCCTGGCCGTAGCAGGATGCGCAGTGCTTGCCTATTCGCTGGCCGATGAAAAGCCAGGCGAGGAAGGGCGCAGGCAGGCATTGCACATGGTCCCGGCGCTTTTGGCCGCATTCTCCCTCACTGCTTTCCTGGCGCTCGCGCTAGTCCATCTCACCAGCCTGTTCCTGGTGCCGGATGTATTCCATGTGGCGCTCATCCGGACAATCGCTTTGTGTTCGCTCGCCATCGGACTTGCCGTTGCAGGAGCTCGCCTGGGACGAACGGCTATGGTCCGCGCGGCGTATGCGGCCGTTGCTTTTGTGGTGGCGAAACTCGTCTTCGAAGACCTCCGCCACGGTCACCTGGAATTTACCGCGGCGTCCATCTTTCTGGTGGCGCTGACGTTAATCGCCGTTCCGCGGCTCGCCAGGGGACGAAAAGACGGTTTAAAGGCGGCGACGAGTGGGACCAAAACGCACGGCGAATAGCCTCGCCGCAAAATGGCCCCCGGGCACCGCGCGATCCTTGCAAGCCGGCCGCAGTTCTCCGGCAGCCCGGAGTTCATGCACTTGCGGCAGCCGCGCCCGCGCCCCGCTGGGCTGCCGGACTTAGCCAGCTCGCTATGTCATTGGATCGAGAAGTCGTTGGACTCCGCTCAAGCGCTAATGCGCATCGGCTTGGGCACCGACACCGGAACCGGGCGCGGCGGAGCCTGTGGACGGAGCCAGCCGGCGGCCAACCACGCGCGGGGTACGCAAAACTGGCTCCAGCCGCAATCGAGGCAGATGTGAACGTCCGGGGAAGGCGTCATAGGTGGATGGCTGAGGGTTCGCGGCCCATTGCGGTACAACCGGATCTCCGCGGGCACGGTGGTGAAAACGTCTGATTTGCAGTTGGGGCAGGACACGGTAATTTCACTCTCCTTGCATGGGGGATGGGAGTCCTGTGGAAAAGGCCAATTTAACCATAAAGATGAACAACTTGCAACTAAATATGTAGGGAGGATGCCCCAAAAGTGCAACATTCTCACAGGGGAGACAATACCGACTTGGCATGCGGCGTGCGTGGAATGCGCCGGTTCTCCTGGCCGGCCAACCAGCAATCACCCTCCGTGCGGCAGTCGCACTTGTGGTGCAAACCGCCGCGCAGGGCTGCCGGGCTTATCCGGCTCGCCAAGCCGTCGATTCGGGGAGTATCCGGTCCACCGGCTCAGGCCATAACCAGGATAGGCTTAGGCGTCGGCTGTGGCGCCGCTTGCGGCCGGAGCCATCCCGCCGCCAGCCAGCTGCGCGGTACGGAGAACTCGCACCAGCCGCAATCCAGGCAAATGCAAATGTCCGGAGACGGCGTTACGGGAGGATGGCTCAGCGTGCGCGGCCGATTGCGATAAAGCCTAATTTCAGCCGGAACGGTGGCGAGAGCTTCAGAGCGGCACTTTGGACAGGTCACGGTTCTACCTCTGCCAGAAAACTTTGGGAGATGGCAGATCGCTGGGGTGGCCTCAATGTAGCGCGATAGTGTAACCGAATCAACAGGAGATTTCCAAAGTCACCTCCCCACACGTGACTTTAGTGATGTCCCGTTCAAATGAGCTGAAATCCCGCCGGCGGCGCGCTTCTTGAATGACCACATTCGTCAAGAAAGGGCGTAATGCGGGGGAAGCTCTCAAATGAGCTCATGGTGTTCACTTGCAAATAGGGTTTGGCCCGATGAGAGCAGCCGCAACCACAGCTATCAAAACGGAGGGCCGGGGTTAAACCCCGGCCCGTCTCGCTTGCATGTTGCCGCTGGTCAGAAGGTTACGTGGATGCCCATGGTGACGGCGCGGTTGCCGCCAATGGTTCCCGTCACCGAGCCGAAATCTGCTGCATTATTTGGGCAGTAGGTTTGATTGGTGACGTACAAGGCGGGCGTGCAGTAGGATTGCCCATTCTGCAGTTTCGGATTGAGCACCAACGACTTCCCGGATCCGGTCGAATATGGGATCTGATCCAGGTTGGCCAGGGCAGACTGCTGATCCGTGTGATTGTTTGACGTCACAATCTGGCCGTAGCCAAGGTAGCTGCGGTACTGGTTGCAGTCGTTGGACCCGCCATAGGCGTTGATTGCCGTCGTTGAACATCCGTTGCTCTGGCGAATCTGAGCCTGGTCCTGAGGAATGTCCATGCTGGTGCTGTTGGTCAGGTTGAAGACGTTGAATTCATATTGAGCCTTCACACGCCCCGTAATCCTGAAACCCTTGCGGAGGGACAAATCAGCCCGCCGCTGGGGAGCCTGCCGGAAGATGTTGCGCTGACCCACGTTGAAGGCCGTCTGGTAGATATCCGTCGGTTCCGAACCGGATGAAACCGGGATACCGTTGGTCCCTGGGGCCAGGTAGTTGATGGCAATCTGCGAGGGATTGATGTAAGGGAGGTAGTTGCCGCCGGAAGTGCGGAACCTCCCCGGGTTGCCGGTCAGGGCAGTCTTCGGGTGTTGCGGATCCTTGATGCCGAGTACAGGGTTCATAAGCGTCGGGAAATTGCCGAAGTCGATGCTTCCCACCGCGCCGTAGAACTCGTACAACGACCATGGTTCGCCGCTCTGCAGAATGCCCAGCCCGGTCAGGTGCCAGTCGTTGGTTAGATAGGAAACAAAGTTGTTTTCCTTGACCGCATTGGGCACATCCACCTCGAAGTTGGCGGAGAAGACGTGCGTGCGATCAAAATCGGAAGACGCCCACGAGTTGCGCAGATGCTTCGGGTCGTTTCCGGTGAAGAACAGGCCGATGTCGCTCTGTTCGTCCAGCGAATGGCTCCATGTGTAGCTGGCCCCAACCTGGAAATGCTGGGCCATGCGCTTCTCCAGATGCGCCCCCAGCGCGTCGTAGGCGGAAACGCCCACAGTCTTGAAGTCCGCGGCATTGGGACTGTACCCCACATAGGGAGTCCGGAAATCGGTGTTGCCGGCGTCGAACGTGTTCCAGGGCTCTTCTTTGATCGGGCAATAGTCGTAATCGCAATTAAACGAGTTCTGGTCCATCACTTCCATGCCATACGAAGATGTTTCACCCCAGATCGGATTCGACGCCGTCGCAATTCCGGGTTCGTTGATCGGAATCGGAATCACCGAATGACGCCCACGGTTGCCGGTATATCCCAGCGACGCCGCGATGGTATTCGTCGGCTGCCATTGCACGTTGAGCGTGTAGTTGATGGTGTACGGAAGAACGTTGCCCTTGTCGTAGACGCCAAAGTTGAGAGGCGTGGTGCAAAGGAAGTATCCTTCCTCGCTCTGCCAGCCGCTGCAGTTCTTGCCGAATTGGGAGTAATACCCGGTCGGCGTGCCCGTCATCTCGTTCAACTGCGACTGCAAGGCGTTGGCGATAACATTCGGGTTTGAACTTGGCGGAGTATAAATGCCGCCCTTCGCCGGAGTATCGAAAGCCAGGTCCCCCATCGGGTTTTCCAGGGTAAGACCGGACTTCGCGTCGGTATTGCCGGTTGCCAGGCTCACCAGGGGTGAGGACTCCGTCACGCCGAAAGGACCACCGATGGAACTGCCGGCAGGCTGGGAGAGATAGGTGAACAGTTCTCCGCGGTCGAAATAGATTCCGCCGCCGCCGCTGACTACCAATTTGTTCTTGAAGTTCTCTGGAGTCCAGGCAAAGCCCACGCGCGGCGAGAGACCCCACTGGCGCCCCGTCAGAGTCGACGCCGATACACCGGCAGACGGGTTTTGCTTGTTGTTTCCAGCAATCACGAATCCGGAATTCTTCACATCGAATCCCGCGGTCGTCGTGCCGGTAACGTCGTATAACGTTGGATCGAAGTTGAACATGTCGCCGTACTTTTCCGTCATCCCGCCGTGATAGTCATAGCGAATGCCGGCGGTGATGCTGAGATTGGAGCGAGCCTGCCACTTGTCCTGCACATACCAACTGAGCTCGTTGGTGCGATAGTAGCGATCCGCATTGTTGCGGCCGGTCGTCGGATCGATGCTCTCCACAACGCTGGAGCTGTGCACCTTGCCCTGCAGGAACGTGTCGAAATTGCTGACTGTGGCCTGGGCGTGCCCGGTGCGGTCATTAGTGATGTTCAGTTGGGTGTAGCTGTATCCGCCGCCCGCGATGATGGTGTGCTTGCCGGCTGTCAGAATCACGTTGGTGGACGGGTTCAGACGGTTTTGATAATAGCCCATGTTCACAAAGGCGCCCGGCACCCCGGCGGGACCCAGGTAAAGCGCCGGCGAGTATTGATCGCTGTCGCCGAAATTATTGATTTGCAGGCCGGGCAAAACATTCGCCGTCAGGTTCGTGGTCTGCGCCGCTGAAACTCCATTATTGCCGCCACCCAGCGTCTGGTTATAGCTGCTGAAGGTCCCCATTCGCACAAATCCCAGCCGCTGCTCCCAATTCAGCTTTTGCCCGATGGTCGTCGTATTGCCCAGCGAAAACACCTGTGATCCGTTGTGCGCGGTCACCGGAAACCCTTCCGTGGCCGAGAATCCAAACGGGCGCGTAACCGGCGCTTCCTGGAAGTAGTACTTCGCTGAAACACGATCGTTCTGGGTCGCATCGTAGTCCAGCGAGAGGTTGGCCTGGTCGGTCCTCAGGCGCGACGTCCCAATCAGAACCACGTTCGGCACACCGTATTCATACGATTGGCTGGATTGCGCGGAAGGAATCAGATACGAACCATCGGGAAGCTTGGCATTCAACAAAGCCGAGGCGACCGGATCGACGGTAACGGTGCCGCTGCCGCCCCATGACTTGTCGGCCGCTTCCAGCCCGGCATTGCTCCGGTCACTGGTCAAACCACTGGGGACGGTCATCTCCGACAGACCGGTGCCGTTGTCTTCATATACCCCGCGCTGGTAGGCGGCGAAAAGAAACAGCTTGTTTTTCTTCAGCGGCCCCCCCACCGTTATTCCCGAATCCACGCGGCGAAGCCACGGGTTGACTTCCGACCGGGGGAATACGCCGAATCCGACGTTGCTTAATTGATACGCCTGATTGAAGAAAAAGGGCGAAGCATTCATCAAGTTGTTGGCGTACGAGCCATAGTACTGCCCGTGCCAGTCGTTGGTGCCCGTCGCGGTGTTCACGTCAATCTGCGCGCCGCTGGTCGCGCCCTGCTGCGCGTCGTACATGGAAGCGTTGACGCGAACCTCCTGCATGAACTCCGGAGGAGGAGAGGGGAGGCTGTTGCCGTTCGATCCGTAGACCGATGTGCCCACGGAAAACGATCCGCCCACCGTCGGCGCGCTGCCGATATTGAAGTTGTAGCGCTGCGAACTGTCTCCGCTGGAGCTCTTGCCATTGAACAGGTTGGTTGAGTCCACGCCATCCACCTGAAACGTATTCGACGTGTCCCGCTGTCCGTTGGCCCAGATAGGCTGGTTGCCAATGCCGGCATTTGAATCCAGGTTTGACAGCAACTCCGCACTCACACCCGGCGACAGCACTGCTACTTGCGTAAAGCTACCCGTGGCCAGCGGCGTCATGTCGATCTGCGCGCTGTCGAGCGTGTAACCGTTGGTCGCATCGGTTGCGTTCAGCAACGGGTTCGCCGTCACCTCAACGGATTCCGACGCGCGCCCCACCTTCAACGAGGCATTTACTGTCCGGGCTTCGGCCTCCTGAACGTGGATGCCGTCCACCGTGGTCGTATCGAATCCCTCATGCGCCACTTTCACCGTATAGGTGCTGACCGGAAGATTGAAAATCTGATAAAAACCCGTACCCTGGGTGGTCGTGGTGCGCGTTACGCCAATGGCGGATGCCGTTACCGTAACGGTAGCGTTCGGAACGGCCGCCCCGCTCGGATCCAGTACCGTGCCATTGATCGAGCCCAGTGTCTGTTGGGCAGAAATGGGTGGCAGAAACAAAAAAGCGGCGGCAAGCGCCAGACCGCTGATGGCGACACTCCTCCAAAATCGATTCATGAACTCCCTCGCGGAATTTCCAAATTCGTTCTAGTGTTTGGCTTCAAGATGCAGGAGTAGCAAAAGTTCGTGTGGGCCCGTAAAGCGTATTCCACAATGCCAAAATGGAAGTATATGAATAGTGTGTATCGCGGGTATGAATTCGCAAGATGAAAAGGCATGGCAATTCCGCGCGAAAGGTGGATTTGCTGTGGAAAAATTGTGGTGCGATTGCAGCCCCGGCGCTAAGAATGGCCGAGTGCACCAGGTCTGGTGCTTTTTAATGCCTGGTAAACAATCGACCGTTGCGGCTCCAGGACGTCGTCAGTTCCGCGATCGCGCCGACTAGCTCCGCTCTCGCCGCTGTCTCATCAGATCCTCCGCCGCCTGCCTCCACTCCGGAAACTGAAAATCGAATCCCGCCTCCATCAGACGCCGCGGCTCGATCCATCGGCTCTTCAGCACCAGTTCAGTCTCCGTACGCATCAACAGCGCGCCAAGCTCCAGCAAAGGCGCCGGCGCGGGAACGCCGTTCGGCATTCCCGCCGCTTCCCGCAGCTCCGCCATGAACTCCCGGTTCGGCAGCGCGCCCGGCGCCGTCATATTCACCGGCCCATCCAAGTCGTCGCGCTCTATCAGGAATTCCACCGCCCTTGCAAAATCCCGCTCGTGAATCCACGACACCATCTGCCGGCCGTTTCCCTGCGTGCCTCCCAGGCTGAACCGCACCAGCTTCAGCAGTACGCTGAATGCCCCGCCGCTTTCTGGCCCCATCACGATGCTCGTCCGCAACGCCACCTTGCGCACTCCCGGCGTGTACGCTGCAAAGAACGCCGCCTCCCATTCCAGCGCCACGCGCACGGGGAAATCCCACTTCCGCGGCGCGCGCTTCCGCGGCGAAATCAGTTCTCCGCCGCCGATCTCGCCCGTCTCCTCGTCCATCGGCCGGTCGGTTGCGTGCCGGTAGATATTGGCCGCCGACGCGTTCAGCCACACTGGGGGCGGATTCGCCAATCCCGCGATCACTCGGCTCAGCAAGCGCGTCGATTGGACCCGCGAGTGCAGGATCGCCTCGCGGTTCTTCGCTGTATAGCGGCAGTTGATGCCCCGCCCCGTCAGATTGATGCAGACGTCCGCGCCCTCCAGCGTCTCGGTCCACTCGCCCACGTGCTGGCCGTCCCACTGAACCGTTTGCCACTCCGCCGCAAATGGGCCTCGCGTCAGCACCGTCACCTGGTGGCCGCGAGCCTGGAAATACCGCGCCAGCGCGGTTCCAATCTGCCCGCTTCCGCCTGGGATCACGATGCGCAGCCGCCGTTCCGGCAGATCGAATGGCATGCCAACAGCATGACAGATGCGCGCCGGATCTGGTCTAGCTCCGCTTTATTCTCTCCAAGCGGCCCGTTCGAGTTCTGAACCGGCATCCGGGCGCCTGTGGATGCCGGCAACCGGCTCCAACCGGCACAAACCGCTTTAAGTGACCCGTTCGCTTGCGGTGCCTCGAACTCCGGGCTTACAATGGCGGCCGAATACGTCTTACGCCGTATTTCTGCCTTGGGTCCATTCTCCGGCCTGGCACGGATTGGACCTTGTGTGGAACGCCTAAGGCAATTCGAGCTGCGACGCCTGCTCACCTTCGTGCAGGAATGCTACGCAATCCGCGAGTCCGAGACGTTCGATCTTTTCGCCCAGCACCTCGTATGCGCCCTTCCTATGCTGATTCCGGCCGCGCATGTGACTTACAACGAAATGTACCCCGAGAAATCGGAATCCTATAACTACACCAATAGCGCGGAGCTCGGTACAGAGAAAGCATCCCAGCTCTGGGCGGCACACATGAATGAGCACCCCGTGATGATCCATGTGCTCGAATCGCCCGACCGTCACGCGCGAAGCATCTCGGAATTCTGGAGCCAGAGACAGCTCCATGATCGAGGGCTGCATGCCGACTTTTACAAGAGCTACGGCATAGAGGATGCGCTATGCATTACCGTTCCCAGCCGGCTGCCGCGAATCATCGGCGTGGGTTGGCATGACGGACGTATTTTTACAGAGCGCGAGCGGCAAATTGCCGACCTTGCCCGTTCTCATATCGCACAAGCATGCCAGAACGCCAGGATTCTTGCGCGCAGCCGGCGTCAGCTGGAAGTGGTTAACGCCGGCATGGAGAGCCTCGGCGCCGGAGTCATTTTGTGCAACATTCAAGGTCAGGTCTGTTTCATCAATGCACCCGCGGCTCGCTACCTGGATGAGTACCTGAGCGCGACGCGACAAGCGGATCGTTGCCTCCCCGACAATCTGCTGGGCTGGATGCGAACCCAGGAATTGCCGATGCGGGAAATTGACGATGCGCCGCCGGTTCGCGCGCCTCTGGTGTTGAAGAAGGGGAAAAGGCACCTGGTTGTGCGGCTGCTTTCCCAGCCGGACATGCAAATGCTGCTCATGGAGGAAGAGCGGCTTCTCCCCGAATCCGATGCGCTTGCTGCCTCGATGCTGACGGCGCGAGAGGCCGAGGTGCTGCACTGGATCGCCGGCGGAAAAAACCAACCAGGAGATCGCCCTCATCCTCGAAATGCGAACGGCTACGGTCAAAAAGCATGTCGAGCATATCCTGGAAAAACTCGGCGTAGAGACCCGCACTGCCGCGGCCGCAATTGCCCTGGGCGCCAACCGTCGCGACGACGGTTGTTAAATCAGTCTCCGACATACTGAGGGAGCCGGAGGAGAATACGCCAAAGAGCGTATTGCGCTCTGTAATGGCTGCGGAAGAATACTTCCCAAGGACCTGTCGGAGGGGCCGTGTATGAAAAAAGTCTCCCTCGCCGAGGGCTATGAGAAGCTTGGCCTCACACGCCGCGAGGCCGACGTCCTGCTCTGGATCTCGCGCGGACAAACCAATGCCGAGATCGGCGCGAGCCTTGGCATAAGTCCCCGCACCGTGAAGAAACATCTCGAGCACGTCTATCGGAAACTGAACGTGAAGACCCGTCTTACCGCCGCCGTGCGCGCCGGAGAAGTGCGCGCGGCAGGTTCGCGTGCGTTGCGCAAGCACGCCCACGCGGAGCTTGCGGGGCAGCCGAGACACCATCGGGGATAATTCCGCGATTCATACGCCGCAAGGCGTATTGCGCAACCACAGCCAAAGCACAAGATTCGCGTCGACTAAACGCGCATTACCAGGTGCCGGATTAAACCATAAATAGATATTGGCGTAGCGCAGCGCTCCCCATCCCTTCGCAAGTCATTTCGAAGGGATGGGGGCCACGCGCCGCACAGCCATCCGAGTGAGCGCTTCGTGCCAGGCTTTTCCCCATGAATCTCATCTTCCCCGCGAGAGCGCGGCGAACCGACAATCCGCGGCTTGCCGCCGCGTCATCGCAACCGAAGTATTGCGCACCTCCGCCGAACAGCTCTGTTCCCTCAAAAAACAGTTCCTCCAATTCTGATCGGATGGTCACTTTGTGATCCAAATCATAGCCTGGGCACGTAGTCCTCGCGTACGCTCAATCATGCGAAGTGTTGATCGCGCAGGCTGCCACTGGACCGCCCGAATCGGCGCCAGCGCAAATTCAGCACCTTTTCGCATTGCATAAATGACAAAACACTGCCACCTATTCTCTCTCCTTCCGATCGGGGCTCCGAAGCGCTTATTCAGGAGTTCCGCTTCCCTCGCGGGTATGGCTGCATCGTTCTCACTCGTTTTGGTTCTCGTCCTTGCGCTGAATATGGCTGCCTTCGGACAGAATCCCCCAGCCGCAAGCGGCCAGCCGAATCCCGCGCAGCAGCCGGCTTCCGTGCCTCAGACCATGAACGGTATGGCCACCGGCGCTCCCGCGGCCGCCGAGTTCGACAGCCAGCACCGGCCCATTACCGCCGGCGGATTTGTTAAGACAGGTCCGATCGTCTTCATGGATACCGCCGCCAAGGCCGGCCTGACCACGTGGCGCCACGTTGCGGGCACTCCAGAAAAGCGTCTGATCCTCGAAGCCAAGGGGCCCGGCGTCTGCCTGCTGGATTACGACAACGACGGCTGGCTTGATATCTACCTGGTGAACGGTTCCACATACGACACCCTGGCAGGCAAGGCCGCCGCTCCCCATGCCGCTCTTTTTCACAACAATCGCGACGGCACCTTCACCAACGTGACCGAGAAGGCAGGCGTGGCCAACGACCGCTGGGGATATGGATGCGCGGTGGGCGATTACAACAACGACGGCTGGCCCGATCTCTACGTGACCAACAACGGAAAAAACCGCCTTTACCGCAACAATGGCGACGGGACATTCACCGATGTTGCCGAGACCGCGCTCGTGACCGTCGGAACATGGTCCACCGGGGCCACATTTGGAGACTACGATGGAGACGGCCGGCTCGACCTGTTTGTCGACGGCTACGCCAAAATCGATCTCAACAATCCTCCCATTACGCGATCCAAAGCAGTAGGGTACGCTCCGTGCCTCTATCGCGGAATCGATGTGATGTGCGGTCCGCGCGGTCTGGCCGGCGAGCACGATCATCTCTTTCATAACAACGGCGACGGCACCTTTACTGACGTCAGCAAGAAGCTGGGCGTCGACGATCCCAACGGATACTACGGCCTCGGCGCGCTGTTTGCCGACGTGAACAACGACGGCAAGCCCGATCTCCTGGTGGCCAACGACACCTCGCCCAATTACCTCTACATGAACAAAGGCGACGGGACCTTTGAAGAAGACGGCTACATGAGCGGCTATGCCCTGAATAAGGATGGCCGCGAAATTGCCAACATGGGCATCGCCGCGGGCGATTACGAGAACAACGGTCATCTCTCCATCGTCAACACAGATTTCGCCGACGACTACAACGTTCTCTACCAGAATGACGGCACTGGCAATTTCACCGACGTTTCCTGGCAGGCCGGCATCGCGCAGTCCTCGGTGCCCTTCGTCAGCTTTGCCGACGGTTTCCTCGATTACGACAACGATGGCTGGAAAGACCTGCTTATCGTCAACGGCCACGTCTACCCGCAGGTTGACCAGCATGCCGATTGGGGCGATAGTTACGCGCAGCGCTCCTTGCTCTACCACAACCTGCATAACGGCAAGTTCGAATTGGTTCCCGCCGTCGAAGGTACCGGGCTCGCCGTTGTCATCGTCGGCCGTGGAGCGGCGTTCGGCGACATATTCAACGACGGCAAAATTGACGTTGTCATTAACGTTATGGACGGCGTTCCGGTGCTTTTGCGCAACGTGAACCCCGATCACCATCACTGGGTAGAGCTGAAGCTGATAGGCGGTCCGAAAAGCCCCCGCGACGCGGTCGGAGCCACGGTTTACCTCAAAGCCGCCGGAATGCGCCAGCGCGGCGACGTCCTCAGCGGCGGCAGCTATCTCTCCTCAAATGACCTGCGCGTGCACTTCGGCCTGGCCGATGCAGCGACTGCAGACGACGTGGAGATCCGCTGGCCGAGCGGCGCCGTCGAGCACCTCAAGCTTCCGTCTGTTGACCGCATATTCACCGTGGAAGAAGGAAAGGGCATCGTCGGCGAGTTGTGCACCACGTGCGCGACACCCAATCAGGCCGTGCGAAAGAAATGAAAGAGAATGGGCTGTGTGCCCACAGGAGGAAGAACGGATGCAGGAATACGGGAACCAGACTGACGCGCCCGTTCGACTCTCTGCCCGCGTAAACTCATCGTGTTTCGTCTGCGGCATGGAGAATCCGCACGGTCTCCGTCTCGTCTTTGCAAAAGGCGAACGCGGGGAAATGTGGGCGTCCTGGACTCCGGATCGCACCGCGGAGGGGTTTGACGGCATCGTCCATGGTGGCCTTGTCAGCACCGTCCTTGATGAGTCCATGGCCAAAGCGGTCGCCGCGTCGGGAGCGGAAGCACTCACCGCGGAACTCCGGGTGCGGTTCCGGCGTCATGTCGCCGCCGGAGCCGCTCTGCGCGTCTGCGGATGGATAACCGAGACAAACAAGCGCATGATCCGCACAGAAGCGGCTCTGGAGGATTCCGGCGGCACCGAACTCGCGCACGCCTGGGCGGCGTTTCTGGTTCTCAAGTGAGCCTAAGCATCGGCGTCACTAACAGCGCGGGCGTCCTCCGCCCCACCCCGGACGGAACGCGGTCGCCACTATCTCGGATGTCCGCCGCTCGGGTGGCCGCCGCTCCGATGTCCCGGTAGCGCGTGTTCATTGGTGGGGGGATGATCCTCTTTCACCACGTGGCCTCTGCCGTCTCTCGCTTCGTTGCCATGGAAGTTGTTGTTGGGCTCCTCTCCGCGCCCGGGCAACGGTCCTCTGTAACCGTGATGAGGATCAAAGCGGTTGTCCACATGCCCGGAGAAATGCCTGGGGCCATGAAACCAGCGGCCGGCTCCAATAAACACGCCGCCAACAAACCAATCGGGGCCGTAGTAGCCATAGGGCGCGCAGTCGTATGGGGGGTAGGCGAAATAGCCATACGGACACACGGGCTCTACTCCAATGTCGACGGAGACCTGGGCGGATGCCGCAGGCGCACAACATAACAGGCCCAGGATGAGAGTTGCGAAAACACAAGCTGAAACCTTGGACATGGTGCCTCCATTTTCTGCTTTGCCGGAATCTTCATTTCGCTCTAAGAGCCACGTCAGTATATCGCCGGTCGCGGAGACCTGGGAAAAAGGAAAATGCCGACCATCTGCTGACTCCGCTGCCTTACTCCTTCGCCGCCAAAAGGTCGTTTTCCACCTGCCGCATCGTGACCTGCGCCGGCAGCGGCTTGAAGTCCCACTTCTCGTCGTCTTCCTCCTCGGAGATGCTGTGGAAGATCAGCGCATGGCCGTGGATGTGAACGTGGGTCTGGGTAATCTGCCACACGCCTTCGCCCGTCTCGCGGCGCTCCACATCGAACGTCCCGCCTGAATCGAGCTCTCCCAGCAGCCCGCCGAAAATCTTCACATTCTGGATCAGCCGCCCTTTGATGCTGGTGATGCGCATCTGACGAGTATCCACCCTCATCTCGCCTTCCATCGCGGCAAACACCTTTGACTCCAGGTCCGGCGCCTTGAAGTTGGGGTCAGGCCGAAAGCGCAGCACCGTGTCACTTCCCTTCTCCCCCTCACGCGTCCACAGGAATGCGTGTGGCAGAAGTTCCAGCATCTCTTCTGCCTGGCGGTCGTCGTGCGCCTCGTTCCTGCGCTGCTTGTTCTGCTGGCTGGTATTGGCCAGGTAGGTGTTCACGCGCTGTTCTTGTTGCTCCGGTGTCAGCTTTTGCCCGCCCACTTGCACCACTCGCCGCAGGTTGCCGTTGCTCGTTTCCGCCACCCATTGCCGCACATAATTGCCGGGCTTCAGGTCGCCTTCAAAATACAACCAGTGCGAATGATCGGCGTTGTCCTTCGCCAACTCGTTGTTCACGGCCCGCTGCACAAACCCGACGGTGCTTTCCGCCTCCGCCGCGGCAGTCCACTGCCCCAGCAGAACCGCCCCGAGCAGCCAGCCGCTCACTCCGCGCATGATCGTTCCAGTCCCTCCCGGAATATCATTAGCCCCAGTCCGACCTCCACTTGGATGCGTTCCCGCCCCGCAACGGGGAAACTCAGGCGAACACAGGAGCTTCCAAGCCCCGTAGTTTTCGCGCAAAACGTCTGCGACCGGCGAGACACTTTGTGCCTGAATGTCTAAGACGGGTTAGACACTTCGCCCTGATCTGTCCGCCAATACGGTGATCTGACCACTTTTGGCTCAAATCCTCACCCCAGCGTTCGCGTACTTGCCTCGTTCGCATCCAATTCGGGGAAGCGCTGGCCGAAGATTCCACATTCACTTTACAATGGACACCGAAGTGGCTCGTGCCCTTCAGGTTCGCGCCTCAAAAGGAGAAAACTCATGCCTCCTTCCCCACTCTCTGAAGCCGAAATTGCCTCCCGCCTCGACTCCCTTCCCTCATGGCACCGCGAAGGCGACGAGATTACCCGCACTTTTGTCTTCCCCCACTTCCGGGCGGCGCTCGCTTTCGTCAACAAAACAGGAGACTTGGCCGAAGCTGCGGGTCACCATCCCGACATCGACATCCGCTACAACAAGGTGCGCCTGGCGCTAACCACGCACGATGCCGGCGGCCTAGCCGCCAAAGACTTTGACCTGGCCGAAAAGATCAACGGCCTCTGAGACTTACAGGGGCTCCAGGTGGGCCGTGAAGTGGCGAAGAAACGGCGCTTCGTAGGTCAGACGCATTCCCCGAATCCGTTCCCGGTTCTTCCAGACTTCGAGGATAACTTCAACCAAATAATCGACATGGCTTTGGGTATAGACCCGACGCGGGATCGCCAGCCGCACCAGGTCCATTTGTGCCGCCCCGGCAAACATTAGCGTCCCAATCTCAACCGACCGCACGCCGCCTTCGAGATAAAGCTCACAGGCGAGCGCCGCGCCGGGAAACTGATGGGAAGGAATGTGAGGCAGGAAACCGCGTGCGTCCAGGTAAATTGCGTGTCCACCCGGCGGTTGCACAATTGGCACGCCGGCCTCTGCCACATGGTTCCCCAGGTAAGCCGTCGACGCGATCCGGTAACGGAGATAGTCCTCTTCGAGCGCTTCCTGCACACCCACGGCAATGGCTTCCAGGTCCCGGCCGGCCAGGCCGCCGTAGGTCGGGTAGCCCTCCGTCAGGATCAGCAGGTCCTTCTCCTGTTGCGCCAGCAGATCGTCGTTGGTGCACAGAAAGCCGCCGATATTTGCCATGCCATCCTTCTTGGCAGACATGGTGCAGCCATCGCCCAACGCGAACATTTCGCGCGCAATCTCCTTGGGCGACTTGTCCGCGTAGCCGGCCTCGCGCAGTTTGATGAACCAGGCATTCTCAGCGAAACGGCAGGCGTCAAAGTAGAGCGGAATGCCGTGGCGGCGGCAAACGGCACTCACCTGGCGCACATTTTCCATGGAAACGGGCTGGCCGCCGCCGGAGTTGTTGGTCACCGTCAGCATTACCAGCGGAATGCGCTCGCGGCCCACGTGCGCGATCAGCGCTTCCAGTGCACCCACGTCCATGTTGCCCTTGAACGGATGCTGGACCGCCGGCTGCTTGCCTTCGGCGATGACGAGATCGACCGCCTCCGCGCCGGTGAATTCCACGTTGGCGCGGGTAGTGTCGAAGTGGGTGTTATTGGGAACGACATCGCCCTTCTTTGAAGTCACGCCGAAGAGGATGCGCTCGGCGGCACGGCCCTGGTGCGTAGGAATCACGTGCTTGTAGCCGAAGATGTCCTGGATGGAATTCTTGAACCGGACGAAGCTGCGGCTGCCCGCGTACGATTCGTCGCCTTCCATGATGGCGGCCCACTGGTGCGTGGACATGGCGCCCGTTCCGGAGTCGGTTAGCAAATCGATGAGCACGTCGTCGGCCGGGAGCAGAAACAGGTTGTAATGCGCAGCCTTCAGCAGTTCTTCCCGTTGCGCGCGCGTCGTCCAGCGAATGGGCTCGACACTCTTGATCCGGAATGGTTCGATGATGGTCTTGATGGGCATGGAAGTACCGAGAGAATTCTAAGCCACCGGATCGAGGGGATGAATCGCGCCATCTGGTTTGATCGCGAAGCACGGATGCTCCATGCGATACTGCCCGCATGAGTGTGATCTTCCTGTCGGGTCCCATCGGCGCAGGCAAGACGACGGTAGCGCAGGAACTGATTCCCCTGCTCCCCGCGCCGCTCTCCTACATTGAAGGAGACATCTTCTGGTCGTTCATACAAAAAGAAGGAGCGAATGTACAACGGGATAGCTTTCCCGTTCTGGTGCGGTCCATGACCGCCGCGGCAATTCCCTTTGCGCGATCAGGCTATCGCGTCCTCATCGATTTCTCCATTCCCACCGGCTTTATCGAAACCGCCCGCAAGATCCTGAAAGAGGTGCCCTTCGATTTTGTGTTGTTGCGGCCGAGCCTGGAGGTTTGCGTTAAGCGGGCGGCGTCCCGCAAAGAAGGCGCGATTACCGATCGTGAAAGGATAAAGAACTTCTATCCGCTCTTTGCAGATGGAATCGTGAACCCCATCTGCGACGACACCGCCGATCCTGCTTCCCTCGCGCAGCGCATCGTGGAGGAACTCAACGAGGGCAAGTTCCGAATCGCTTGAGCCGGCCCCATCTTCAATGCAGCTGGGGCCAAATCGCGCAGCAATTCTGGACGAATCGGCATGGAGCGCGATCTCGACATCACCCAGCTCGTCGATGGCAATGGGGGCGTCCACGCCATGTGCCCCAAAAGCTCTTCACCGGAGAAAAGTAGGGCGAAGACGGTGCAACCCGCTCGCTCTCCTTTTCACTGGACTGTCATCCTGAGGCGAAGCCGAGGACCTGCGGTTGATCCTCGCACTACACCGTCGCCGCCCGCCGCCTTCTTCCGCTGATCAGGTAAATCGCCGCCCGCAATTCAAGGAGTGGATCGGCCGACGCCTCAATTCCATCGACACGCGGGATGGGGTCGAAAATAATCTGCTTCTGCTTCGCCAGCGAGTCGGGCGTAACCTCATTCAATTCCAGGATGCCGAACTCCAACTGCTCGCGGCACTCCGGCCAATGCAACGTGGCATCGTCCACGGTATCGCCGGGTTCGGCCAGCTGCACCATAATGCGAAAGCGGACGGGCTGCTTCGTCACTCGTTCAGCGAGTTCGTCGTAGTGGTAGTTTGCCGGAAGCCCGGCAACCTGCTCGCTGCTCAGATATTCGTTTCCCAGCTCCGGCACCATTCGGTAGCGGCCGGATCTGGTTTGGCCCTGCGTGTTGGTAAATTCGTAGGCGGTGACTGCGAAATAGGTGTCGCGAGCGAGGCTTGAGGGGAACGGCTTGGGCGCCTGGACGAAGGCCAGGGCAGACGGATGCGAACCGAGAAACTGCTCGACAGGCTTGGGCGAAGGAACATCGGCGCCGCTGGCGGCCACCGCGCGCAGAAAATCGAGAAACTCGTAACCGTCGCGCGTGGGAAAGCCGTTGGTCGAGTGGCTCACGATATCGGTGTGCACGTGCTCCGCCAGGTTGAACCGGATGGCGAAGCCGCGCGGATTGGCGTCGGCGGAACCATCGGCGATTTCAGGGAGCCCGGTCGAGTTCGAGAAGCGAGCTGTTATCGGCGTGGACTCGCGCAGCACATGCGGAGCCCGGGTGAGCATTCGCGCATTTGCACCGGGTTTGAATGTGCCCGTGAGCATCAGGCCCTTTGCATGGGCCGCGCGAAAACCCGGATGCACACCAAACAACTGGTCGAACTGCTGCAATAGGTGGTTGGCAAGCGCAACCACGCGTTCGTCGGAAGGCAACGGCATTTCAGACCTCCTCCTTCAGTGCGAAGTTAAAAGTATCAGGCGCCAGTGCCGGCAATCATTAAAACGAGATTGGAACCGCAATCACTTAGCGCCCGTAAATGTAAGTGCCGCAGAGATTGGAATTGCCTCCGGAGATCGCATCAAAGGTCAGCGTGGGCGTCTCTGAGCCGGAAAAGAAAGCCACCTGCAGGTTCTTGCCGTTCACAAGAGTCGCCATCCACTGCGTGTCCTCGCTGCCGCAGAGCGTGTTGTGATGCACAAACTGCGTCGTCGCAGGGATGGTGAGGCGGTAGAGATTGCCGGCGGCGCTACCGTTCGGGTCGGCGGCAAACACCGCGCTCAATTCCGCCGCAGTCAGCGCGCGAATCGCCGCCAGCGGATACGTCCGCAGGTTGATGGTCACTTTGCCATCCTTGATCACGATGTCGCCGGTCACAGTGTTGGTGTTCTGGCTGGCCGAGTACCACATGCCCTTGTCCTGGTTCTGCGCAATGCACCCAATGGAGAAGGTAAAAATGAGAGCAGAAACGACGAGACGAATCTTCATGAATTCAGGATTGCATCCGCGGGATGGGTCGGGCAAATGATGACGGAGCGAACAGCTCCCCTTGCCCGCTTGAGCGGGCGAAAGACGATAGCCCCAGGCGCGAGCCTGGGGTTAGCGGCGCCGCCCGAAACCAAGCCCGCTTGAGCGGGCGAAAGACTGCAGTGTGACCGGGCCACCTGCCGGCCTCCCCGAGGCCCGTCATCCGGCTATGATGCTGAGTGAGTTGGACGGAGGGCTAAGTGGAAGGATTTCGCAGGGAGTTCCTGAAGATGGCGGGCCTGGGCGTGGCAGGCGGGGCGACCGTGCTGCTGCCGCGGCGCGCAGCGGGCCAGATGGCAGACACCGGGCGGCCAGTGTTCTTCGACGTGCGTCATTTCGGCGCCAAGGGCGATGGGGCGACGATCGACACCGCAGCGATCAATGCGGCCATTGAGGCGGCTGCGGATGCAGGCGGCGGGACGGTGGTATTCTCCGCGGGCGTTTATGCCAGCTACTCCATTCACCTGAAGAGCAAGGTGGCGCTCTACCTGGAGCAGGGCGCGACCATTCTGGCGGCGCCCACACCCTACAGCGGCATGCCCAGCGGCGGTTACGACGAAGCCGAACCGCAGGGCGTATGGGAGCCTTACCAGGACTACGGACACAACCACTGGCACAACTCGCTACTCTGGGGCGAGAACATCTCCGATTTCGGCATCTTCGGGCCGGGGCTTATCTGGGGCAAGGGGCTCAGCCGCGGTCACGACGAAACCGTGCTGCCCAACACTCTGGCCAAAGGCGTGGGCAACAAGACAATCGCGCTCAAGAATTGCCGCAACGGGATCCTGAGCGATTTCTCCATCCTTCAGGGCGGGTGGTTCGGCATACTGGCCACGGGCGTTGACAACCTCACCATCGACAACCTGAAGATCGACACCAATCGCGACGGCATGGACATCGACTGCTGCCGCAACGTGCGCGTCTCCAACTGCACGGTGAATTCGCCCTGGGACGACGCCATTGTTCCTAAAAGCTCCTATGCTCTGGGCGAGGTGCGGGCGACAGAGAACGTGAGCATCTCCAATTGCTTTGTGACCGGCGCGTACGAGCTGGGCAGCGTGCTGGATGGAACATGGAAGGAGATGAAGCGCAATGGCGGCTGGGGCACCGGGCGCATCAAGTTCGGAACGGAGTCGAACGGCGGGTTCAAAAACATTACGGTGGCGAATTGCGTTTTTGACAAGTGCCACGGCTTTGCGCTGGAGACGGTGGACGGCGCCATCTTTGAGGACATCACCATGACCGGCATCACCATGCGCGAGGTGGTGGCGCCATTTTTCCTGCGGCTGGGGGCGCGGTTGCGCGGACCGAAGCCGCAGACGGTTCCGGGCAGGCTGAAGCGGGTGTTGATTTCGAACGTGACCAGCTCCAATGCGGCCATGCTGCCATCGATCATTGCGGGCATCGCGGACCACCCGGTAGAAGACGTGAAAATCAGCAACGTCTATCTGGAGCAGGCAGGCGGCTGCGGACCGGAACTGGCGGAGCTGATTCCGGAGGATAAGGCCAGCGCATATCCCGAGCCGACGATGTTCGGGCCTTTGCCGGCGACCGGGTTCTACATGCGGCACGCAAAGAACGTGGAGCTAACCAACGTGGAGATTGCCAGCGTGGCTCCCGATGCGCGGCCGGCGTTTTATCTCGAAGATGTCGAGGGCGCCGACCTTTTCCGCCTGCGGATGCCGCAGACAAGCGGACAGATCCGGTTGAAGAGTGTAACGGATTTCCGGGTGTTCGGGTGCGCCCATTATCCCGATGCAAAGGTGGAGAAGGCGGAGGACAGGACGATCTAGCGGATGCGGTTCTCGACCCTCACGGAAGGTGCCGCCGCAGGACCCGGACAACCCGAATTTCACATCAACATATCACGATATGACGGTAGAGCAGGTCATTCTACCCTCACCGATGTTATCAACACATCATGATATGTTGATGGGAATTTGAATTCATCTGCATTTCTGAACGGAATCAGTCTAGTCACCGCACTTGACCATATCCTCTTGGATCAGAGCTTCTCGCGAAAGTAGGGAAGCGAGAGTTCCAGCCCTTGCCGCAGCGCGATTTTGGGCTCCCAGCCAAGTAGTTCGCGGGCCTTGGTTATATCGGGGCGGCGACGGGCAGGATCGTCTTCGAGCGCGGGCTCATAACGCAGCTGGCTGGAGGAGCCGGTGACATCCAACACGGTTTGCGCACACTCCAGCACCGTAAATTCAGATGGGTTGCCGATATTCACTGGCAGGTGCTCGTTTGTGCGGGCCAGGCGCACAATACCCTCAATAAGGTCGCTCACGTAGCAGAAGCTGCGCGTTTGCGAGCCGTCTCCGTAGATGGTGAGTGGCACGCCGCGCAGCGCCTGCATCATGAAATTGGAGATGACGCGGCCATCCTCGGGATTGAGCCGCGGACCGTAGGTGTTGAAGATGCGGACAAGGTGCGTGTCGACGTTTCGATAGCGGAAGTATGCGGTGACCAGCGACTCGGCATAGCGCTTGCTTTCGTCGTACACAGACCGAGGGCCGATGGGGTTGACGTTGCCCCAATACGATTCGGACTGGGGATGATCGAGGGGATCGCCGTAGCATTCCGAGGTGGAAGCTTGCAGGAAGCCCGCGTTGTATTTTTCGGCGATCCGAAGCGCGTTTTCCGCGCCCATCGAGCCGACGCGGAGGGTCTCAATGCCAAGCCGCATATACTGCGGGGGGCTGGCGGGGGAAGCGAAGTTGAAAACGTAGTCGACGGGGCCCGGATCGAAGGGCTCACAAATGTCGCGTTGATCGAAGTTGAAGGCGGGCTCGTGGCGAAGGTGAGTCAGGTTTTCAAGGTCGCCGGTCGAGAGATTGTCGATACCGAGGACGGTATGGCCGTCGGCGAGGAGGCGATCGACGAGATGGGAACCAAGGAAGCCGGCGGCGCCGGTAACGAGGACACGAGTCTTCAATTGGCGAGTGCTCCGAACTACGCTGCTTCAGTGATTCTAGTCTACGAAGTGCTGAGATCAGCTTTCAGCCGCCAGGTGCTTGGAGTAGATTTCAGCGTTGCGGCCGCTGGCGTAGTAGTGGTCCTCATGGCCATGGTGGGTAAAACCGTGGGCGCCATAAAGGCGGATAGCGGGCTCGTTCGTGGATTCAACGTGCAGCCAGATGAGTGTGGCGCCGGCCGCGAGAGCGGAAGTCTCGTCACGGCGCAGCAGCTCGGAGGCTATGCCGCGGCGGCGGAATGCGGGAGCGACTTCGATGGTCTGGATATAGGCGACGCGGCCCGCCGGCGCCTCGCCGTACCACTCGACGACGGTGAAGCCGGCGATCTCGGAATCCTCTTCGGCGACCCAGGTTGCCGAATCGACGCTGGCGATAAGGCGCTGCATATAAACCCGGCTGTAGCGAATGGGCGGCTGAAAGCAGAGTTCTTCAATCGCGTAGAGCGCGGGGAAGTCGGCGGGGTGGTAGGGGCGGAGGTTCATGGAGCAGGTCAGCGGGTCGGCAAGTCAGCGAGTCAGCGAGTCAGCGGCGATCCACTGCGGTTAAGAATAGACGGAAAGGCAAGAACAACCGCAGGTCGTTCCCTTCACTTCGTTCAGGGCCAGGATGACAACTCATGTCCAGAGCTAGTTCACAAGTCCAGAGAAATTCAACCCACCCTAACCGCGCAAAGCCGCGGTTAGGATGGGGCACCCATGTTGGTACGAAGGGCGCTAGACCTTGGCTTCGAGGTCGGAGATGACGTCGAAGAAGCGCTGGTCGAGGCGGCGGTTCTGGGCGATGGCATCCTTGATGGGAATGTCGGTAATGTCGGTGCCGTGAAGGACGGCAATGCGGCCCCACTTGTTCTGGTGGACCATGTCGATGGCGTGGAGGCCGTAGCGCTGGCCGAGAAGGCGGTCGTAGGCAGTGGGGACGCCGCCGCGCTGGGTGTGGCCCAGGTTGACGCTGCGCGTCTCAAACCCGGTCTTCTTCTCAATCAGTTCGGCGAGAGCTTCGGCGATGCCGGAAAGACGGACATGGCCGAATGCATCGACATCCTTGGAGCCGGTGATCTGCCCGACTTCGGGCAGGTGACAGCCCTCGGCGACGACAACTACGCCGTAGTGCTTGCCATGATCGTAGTTGTACTTGAGCAGGGCGCAGACGTGATCGATGTCGATGTCTTTTTCGGGAACCAGGACTACGTGGGCGCCGCCGGCGATCCCGGAAGCCATGGCGATCCAGCCGGCG
Organism: uncultured Acidobacteriota bacterium; assembly: GCA_963788435.1. GTDB lineage: Bacteria > Acidobacteriota > Terriglobia > Terriglobales > Acidobacteriaceae > Telmatobacter. The sequence goes on from CAWBIG010000266.1 coordinate 52,669, forward strand.
TCGCGGCCCATGACTTCAACCACGATGACGCGGTTGTGCGAGTCGGCAGTGGTGTGGATACGGTCGACTGCCTCGGTGGCGATCATGACAGCGGTGTCATAGCCGAAGGTGGCATCGGTGCCGCTGATGTCGTTGTCGATAGTCTTGGGGACGCCGAGAGCGTGGATGCCGTTCTCGGCCAGAAACTGGGTGACAGATTGGGTATCGTCGCCGCCGAGGGCAATGAGGGCGTCGATTTTATTGGCTTTCAGGACTTCCTGCACCTTCTCAATGCCGCCGGGAATTTTCTTGACGTTGGTGCGGGAAGAGTGAAGGATGGTGCCGCCGCGGAGCTGGATGCCGTCCGTGTTTTCCAGGGTGAGAGGAATGAAGTTGTTGTCGAGGACGCCGCGCCAGCCGTTCAAGAAGCCGATAAACTCGTCGCCGTAGTGGTTGATGCCCTTTTTCACCGCTGCATAGATGACCGCATTCAATCCGGGGCAGTCGCCGCCGCCGGTCAATAAAGCTAATCGCATGAAAGGTCTCCCGAGGTGTCAGTGTTCAAGTTGCAAGGTGCCATGTTTCAGGTGTCAGAGGCCGGCAGCCGGTGTCCTGTAGCCGGCAGCGAGGCGTGGTCGGCGGCTCGCCACTGTTTGCCTTTGCCGAGTGCCGCTTTCGACGCCTTATCCAGTTTACTCCGGAGTTGTAAAGCGTCGTGATGGGGCGCACGAAGAGGAAAAGACAAGAAGGGGAATAATGCAGGAGATGCGAAGGGAGTAGCGACGCGGCCGTGCGCGGACGCCATCTCCCTGAGCCACACTTCATGTTTGCAGGAGCAGTGTTATGTCAGAGAAGCGAATCGGCATTCTTACCGGAGGCGGAGACGTCCCGGGGCTTAACTCGGTGATCAAATCGGTGGTGTACCGGGGGTCCGAACTGGGCTACGAGGTACTTGGAATTCGCCGAGGCTGGGAGGGTTTGACGCACTTGAATCTAAAGGATCCAGCCAGCGAGTCAAGGTACGTTCTGCCGCTGAACCGCGACAACACGCGCACGATCGATCGCACGGGCGGCACGTTTCTGCACAGCTCGCGCACGAATCCCACCAAGATGAAGAAGCTGCCGCCGCCGCTGGAGGGGCAGAAGTTTGCGAGCCGGGAGATCACGAAGAAGGGCGAGGTCTCGGTGGTATTCGACGTAACGCCGGCGGTCCTGAGGAATATCGAAGCACTGGGGCTGGATACGATCGTGGCGATCGGCGGGGACGACACGCTGAGCTATGCCGCGGAACTGGATCGTCACGGCGTGAAGGTGATTGCGGTGCCCAAGACGATGGACAACGATGTGCGCAACACAGAGTATTGCATCGGGTTTTCGACGGCGATCACGCGCGCCATGGATGCAATCGAGCGACAGCGGACCACGGTAGGCTCACACGAGCGCATCGGGATCTTCCGGGTTTTCGGACGCGATGCCGGCTACACCGCGCTGTACACGGCTTTTGTCACGTCGCTTCGATGCTGCATTCCCGAGCACAAGGCTAACCTGCAGGGGCTGATGGACATCCTGGTGGATGACAAGCGCAAGAACCCCAGCAATTACTCGCTGGTAGTTCTGTCGGAAGGCGCGGAGTGGGAAGGCTACACAGTAAAGGAATATGGGGCGGCGGATGCATTCGGTCATCGCAAGAAGATGAGCGTAGCCGAAGACCTGAGCTCGGAGATTAACGCCGCGACGGGCGAAGAGACGGTAGTGAGCGACTTGACCTACGACCTGCGTTCGGGCAGCCCGGATTTCGTCGACCGGCTGGTCGCGATTGCCTTTGCTGGAATGGCCATGGATGCGGTGGCGGAGGGAAAAAGCGGCCTGATGACGGCCATTAACGGCGGCTGCTACGCCATGGCGCCGATTCCCGATCCCAAGCTGGGGCCTCGGAAGGTGGACGTGGAGACGATGTACAACATTGAGCGTTTCCGGCCAAAGTACGACAGCAAGCTGGGGTTGCCGATTTTTCTGGCGCGGGGGTGAAATGCGTTGAGTGGCCGCAAACCCACTTCAGAGAAATGGGAATTCGGAACGACCATGTGCGGAGCGGCGGTACCCGCGCTTGCGAAAGAGCTCACGGGCTGAAGCCCATTGCCGGGCAGATTAAGGGCGGGAATGAAGTCCCGCCCTTACGCGTTTTCGTTCCGAAATCGAGATCCCTCAGCGAGCGAAAAGGTGCCCTTGTAGACGACCTTTGCCCTCCCAATCCTGCTCGCGCTATTTCTGCAAGGTGTAGGTGGAGTTGGGAAGTACGGCCTTCACCTGTTCTGGAGCGGGGAGCTGGGAGCGATCCCAGCCGCCGCCGAGCGACTCGACGAGGGTGACGGCGGAGAGCATCTGCTCCACCTGGAGCGTGTTCAGCGAATTCTGCGCACCCAGCAGTGTGGTCTGGGCGATGGTGACGTTGACAAACGGATCGACGCCGGTGTGGTAGCGCTCCATCTCGAGGTCGAGGTACTGCTGGGCGGACTTGACCGCTTCCTGCTGCTGAATGATCTGCTGCGAGTAATTGCGAGTGGCGACGAGCGCGTCCTCCACTTGCTGGAAGGCGGCGAGGCAGGTCTGGCGATAGGTGGCCACATCGGCGTTGTATTGGGCCTCGTACTGGTGCAGTTCCGCGCGGTAGAGCCAGCCGTTGAAAATGGTCTCGCTGATGCTGGGACCCATGGACCAGAAGCGGCTGGGCCAGTCGAAGAGGTGGGTGAGGGTAGAGCTTTCAAAGCCGCCGCCGGCGCTGAGGGTGATGCTGGGGAAAAACGCGCCGTAGCCGATGCCGATGGTGGCATTGGCTTCAGCAACGGTTCGCTCGGCCGCAGCGATGTCAGGGCGGCGCTCAAAGAGCTGCGATGGCACGCCGGTGGGGATGGGCGGTGGAGTGTAGACGAAGGGCCGCACGGGAATGGAGAAGCCGGTGGCCACCTTGCCGGTGAGCATGGCGATGGCGTGTTGATATTGGGCGCGAAGCAGGCCGACGTTGACGGCCGAAGTCTGCGCAGCCTGGAGCGTGGTCCTGGCTTCAACCACGGAGATGTAATCGCCTGTGCCCGCGTCATAGGCGCCCTGGGCGGCGTCGAGCGCCGCCTGGTCAGCCTTGACGGTTTGGTCGAGGATGGTCTGAAGCATGTCCTGGCCGCGAATCTCGAAGTAGGTTTGGGCGAGGGTGGCTTGCTGAGCAAGCTGTTCATTTTGGAGGTCGGCGGCGCTGACCTGGGCGGCGTACTCGGCGGAGCGGACCTGGTTGCGGATCTTGCCGAAGAGGTCGGGGGTCCAGGAGACGCTAACGGGCGCGGACCAGAGGGTGGAGGTGGATCCGGTATTGGCCACTGAAGAGGCGCGCAGGTTGCTTGACGACCGGGAGCGGCTCCAGGAGGGGCCGACGGAGACGGTGGGCCAATACTGGGAGCGGGCCTCGGCGATGACTGCACGGGCAGCCATGAAGTTCTCAAATGAGACCTTGATGTTCTGGTTGTTGATGTTGAGCTGGTCTTCCAGGGTGTTGAGCTCAGGCTCATTGAAGATCTCCCACCAGTTGCCGCGAATCATGGCGTCCTGGGGGCTGGCAACCTTCCAGCCGGGCTGGTCCTGGAAGTTGACGGAGGACTCCTTGTAATTGGGCGCGGTGACCTGAGGGGGCGTGGGGGCGTGGTATTTGGGACCGACGTTGCAGCCGGCGATGAAAAGCAGGGAAAAGGGAAAAGGGATAAGGGAAAAGAGAAGGAGGAGGCGCCGTGAGGGACCCACGGGGGGGTGCACCTGGGAGGCGGTGGCCAACCCACCCATCGCGCGATGAGACTGCGCGATGGATGGGGCACACGCGGTCTTGGTCGCGCGGAAAGATTGCGCAAAGGATGGGGCACTCAGTGAGTTGGTGATGCGGGGTCGAATTGGATCATTGTGGTTCATGGTTTTCGTGCCTCAGGAGGCGGCCTCCACGGGCTGGTGGAGCGGGTCGCGCGATCTGCCGAGCGCGCGCAGGCGCAGGCGGTCCATGGTCAGGTAGATCACGGGGGTGGTGTAGAGGGTGAGGAGCTGGGAGAGGATAAGGCCGCCGACGATGGTGATGCCGAGGGGGCGGCGGAGCTCAGAGCCGGTGCCGGTGCCGAAAGCGAGGGGGAGCGCGCCCATGATGGCGCAGGAGGTGGTCATGACGATGGGGCGGAAGCGGAGCATGCAGGCTTGGAAGATGGAGTCGTAGGTGGATTTGCCCTCGTTGCGCTCGGCCATGAGGGCGAAGTCGACCATCATGATGCCGTTCTTCTTGACGATGCCGATGAGGAGGATGATGCCGATCATGGAGATCATGTTGAGGTCGATTTTGAAGAGCATGAGAGCGAGCATGGCGCCGACCGAGGCCGAGGGCAGGGTGGAAATGATGGTGATGGGATGGATGAGGCTCTCATAGAGGATGCCGAGGACGATGTAGACGGCGAGCAGCGCGGTGATGGCAAGGTACCACAGGGTGGAGATGGACTGCTGGTAGGCCTGGGCGGTGCCAGCGAAGAAGCCGTGAATGGTGGAAGGCATACCGAGATTAGCCTCCATCCCCTGGATCTCGCGGGTGGCGTCAGAGAGGGAGAAGCCATTGGCGATGTTGAAGGAGACGGTGACCGACGGGAAGAGGCCGGTGTGGTTGACCTGCAGCGGAGTGGTGGAGGTCCTGGCGTGGATGGTGGTGAAGAGGGGGGCAACGGTGTTGACGCCGGGGCCAGAGCCGGCGGTGTGGAGATAGATGTTGTTGAGGCCGGAGGGGATCCTGCCAGTACTTGGGGGCGACTTCCATGACCACGTAGTACTGGTTGAGCTGGGTGTAGATGACGGAGACTTCCGACTGGCCGAAGGCGGAGTAGAGGGCGCTGTCGAGGGACTGGGGGGTCTGACCGAGGCGGGCGGCGGTGAGGCGGTCGTAGCTGATTAACTCCTGCAGGCCGCCGTTTTGCTGGTCGGTGTTCACGTCCTGGAGGATGGGGATGCGCTTCATGTTGGCGAGCAGGATGGGTCCCCAGTGGGCGAGGTCCTGGACGCTCTCGGTCTGGATCGTGTACTGGTAAAGGGCATTGGAACCGCGGCCGCCGATGCGGAGATCCTGCGCGGCCTGGAGGAAGACGCTGGCGACGGGCAGGCGGTTGAGCTTGGGGCGGAGACGGTTGATCACGTCGGGAGCCGTGGTCTGGCGGAAGTCGCAGTTGGCGGCGCTGTCCTTGCATTTGGTTCCGAGGGGCTTGAGGGCGGTGTAAACGAAGCCTCCGTTGCCGTTACCGAGATAGGCGTTGACGTGGGCCACGGCGGGGTCGGACTTGATGATGTTGACGATCTGGCGGGCGCTGAAATCCATGAAGGGAAAGGATGCGTCCTGAGGACCCTGAATGCCGCCGACGACCGCGCCGGTGTCCTGCTGGGGGAAGAAGCCGGTAGGGATGTGGAAGAGAATGACGATATTCAGGGCGATGGTGAGCAGGAAAACAATGCCAACCAGGACGGAGTTGTCGAGGGCCCAGCGGAGCGAACCGCGGTAGAAGCCCATGACGGTGTTGAAGGCCTTTTCGTGAATGCGGGCAAAGAGGTTGGGGCGCTCCTCCTCGCGGCGGGCCTTGAGGAAGTGGGCGCACATGGTGGGAGTAGTGGTGAGGGAGACGATCATCGAAATGACGATGGCGGTGGAAAGAACGACGGCGAACTCGCGGAAGAGACGGCCGACGATGCCGCCCATGAGAAGGATGGGGATGAAGACGGCGACGAGCGACATGGAGATGGAGAAGATGGTGAAGCCGATCTCCCTGGCGCCAAGGTAAGCGGCGGCGAAGGGTTCCATGCCGGCTTCGAGATGGCGGGTAATGTTCTCCATGACGACGATGGCGTCGTCGACGACGAAGCCGGTGGCGACGGTGAGTGCCATCAGGGAGAGGTTGTCGAGTGAGAAGCCGAACAGGTACATGACGGCGAAGGTTCCGACGAGGGAGACCGGAACAGCGACGGCGGGTATGAGGGTGGCGCGCGGGGAGCGCAGGAACAGGAAAACGACGAGCACCACGAGAATGATGGAGAAAACGAGGGTTCGCTCGACGTTGAACACAGAGGCGCGGATGGTGGTGGTGCGGTCCATCACGAGGGTGGTGTGGATGCCCTGGGGCATGGCCGCTTCAAGGTACGGGAGCTGGGCGCGGATGCGGTCGACGGTGTCAATGATGTTGGCGCCGGGCTGGCGGAAGATGATGACGGAGACGGATTTGACGCCGTCGGAGTAGCCGGCGGTGCGAAGGTTCTGGGTGGAGTCGACGACGTCGGCAACATCCTGGAGGCGGATGGCGGCGCCGTTGTGGAAGCCGATGATGAGGGGGCGATAATCGGCGGCGGTGGAGATTTGGTCGTTGGTGAGGATGTCATACTGGCGGCTGCCGTCAGAGAGCTGGCCGCGGGGTGAGTGGGAGTTCTGCAGGCTGAGGACGCCCTGAACGCTGCCGAGGGTGAGGCCGAAGGACTCGAGTTTTTTGGGATCGACTTCGACCCGGACCGAAGGGGTGGCGCCGCCGCCGACGCCGACCTGGCCCACGCCCTGAATCTGGGAGAGCTTCTGCTCGAGGATGGTGGAGGCGAGGTCGTAGACCTTGGGCACGTCGTATTTGTTCGAGTTCAGAGACAAGATCATGATCGGCGCGTCGGCCGGGTTGACCTTGCGATAGGAGGGGTTGGAAGGAAGATTGATGGGCAAGTAGGTACGGGCAGCGTTGATGGCGGACTCGACATCGCGGGCAGCACCGTCGATGTTGCGGCTGAGGTCGAACTGGAGGGTGACGTTGGAGCTGCCGAGCTGGCTGGAGGAAGTCATCTCGGTGACGCCGGCGATGTGAGAGAACTGGCGTTCAAGGGGAGTAGCCACGGAAGCGGCCATGATCTCGGCGCTGGCGCCGGGCAGGCCGGCCTGAACGCTGATGGTGGGGAAGTCCACCTGGGGCAGCGGCGAGACAGGGAGCACCGTGAAGGCGACAGCGCCGGCGATGGCCACCGCAATGGTAAGCAGCGTGGTGGCCACGGGGCGGCGAATGAATGGAGACGAGATGTTCATGCAGGCTCGGCTCCGGCAGGCGGGGGCTGGTTGCGCGGGGCCGTGTGCGAGAGCCTGCGGCCGGTGACGCGCATGCCGAGATTGTCAAAGAAGATGTAAATGACCGGGGTGGTGTAGAGGGTGAGGACCTGCGAGAGCAGCAGGCCGCCGACCATGCAGATGCCGAGCGGGCGGCGGAGCTCGGAGCCGAGGCCGGTGCCGACGGCGAGCGGAATTCCGCCCAGCAATGCGGCCATGGTGGTCATCATGATGGGCCGGAAGCGCAGCAGGCTGGCTTCGTAGATGGCCTCGGTGGAGTCTTTGCCGCGCTCGCGCTCGGCCTCGAGGGCGAAATCGACGATCAGAATGCCGTTCTTTTTGACGATGCCGATGAGGAGAATGATGCCGATGATGGCGACCACGCTGAGGTCCTGATGGAAAATCATGAGCGCGAGCAGCGCGCCCACGCCGGCCGAGGGCAACGTGGAGAGGATGGTGATGGGATGGATGAAGCTCTCATACAGCACGCCGAGCACGATGTAGACGGTGACGAGGGCGGCGAGGATGAGCAGGGCCTCGTTGGAAAGCGAGTTGTGGAACGAAGCGGCGGTGCCCTGGAAATCGGCCTGGAGCGAAGGCGGGAAAGTTCATCTTCTTCGCCAGGTTGTCGATTTTGCTGATGGCGGTACCGAGCGAGGCATTCGGGGCCAGGTTGAAGGAGACGGTGACGGAGGGGAACTGGCCCTGGTGATTGATGGAGAGCAGCTCCGTGGTGGGCGCCATGTGGGTAAAGGCGCTGAGCGGGATGGCGTTGGCGCCGACGCTCGAGACACTTGTATTGGGGGTGGTGCCGGCGGTGACGCCGGCCGAAGGGGAGGAGCCAGTGGAGGAAGTGGTGCCTTGAAGCACGGTACCGGCGTTGGTGAGGACCGCGGAAGATGGCGTGTATTTGACCGAGGTTGTCAGGGCGTTGCTTCCGGCGGCGGCGGATGCGGAAGCGGCAAAGGATGTGGATGCGCCGGCTCCGGTGGCGCCGGACGAGGCATTGCCCTGAATATAAAGGGAACCGAGCGCGCCGGGATTCTGCTGCCACTGGGGCTCGGCCTCGAGCACCACATGGTACTGGTTGGTCTGGGTGTAGAGGGTGTTGATCTCGCGCTGGCCGTAGCTGTCGTAGAGGGTGTTGTCGATGGTGGTGGGGGCAACGCCGAGGCGCGAGGCGGTGACGCGGTCGATGACGAGCTGGATGGCACGAGCGCCGGTCTGCTGGTCGGTGGCCACGTCCTCGAGCTCTGGCATCTTCTGGAGCTGGGCCACGAACTTGTCGCTCCACGAGTTGAGCTCGTCGGAGTCGGGATCCTCAAGAGTGTACTGGTACTGGGTGCGGCTGATGCGGTCGTCGACGGTGATGTCCTGCACCGGTTGCATGTAGAGGCGCATGCCCGGCACCTGGGCGAGGCTCTGCTGTAAACGGCGGATGACGTCGGAGGCGCTCATGTGGCGCTGGTCGAGAGGCTTGAGGTTGATGGAGATGCGGCCGCTGTTGAGCGTGGTGTTGATGCCGTCGGCCCCGATGAACGAGGAGAGGCTTTCCACCGCCGGGTCCTCGAGGATGATACGGGCCAGTTCCTGCTGCTTTACGGACATATCTGTGAAGGAGATGGACTGGTCGGCCTGGCTGATTGCCTGGATGACGCCGGTATCCTGCACCGGGAAGAAGCCCTTGGGAATGAAGATGTAGAGGACGACGGTAAGCACGAGGGTGGCGAGGGCGACAAGCAGCGTGACGGTCTGGAAACGCAGGACGACCTTCAGGGTGCGGCCATAGAAAGCGATCAGGCGGTTGAACATGTCCTCTGACCAGCGGTAGAAGCGAGTTTGCTTCTGGCGCGGGTCGTGGCGCAGGATGCGCGCGCACATCATGGGCGTGAGCGTAAGGGAGACGACGGCCGAAATGACGATGGTGACCGCCAGGGTTACGGCGAACTCGCGGAAAAGGCGGCCGACGACATCGCCCATGAAGAGCAGGGGGATGAGGACGGCGATCAGCGAGACAGTGAGCGAGACGATGGTGAAGCCAATCTGACCGGCTCCGGTGAGGGCAGCCTGCAGGGGCGGCATGCCTTCTTCCAGATAGCGCGAGATGTTCTCGATCATCACGATGGCGTCGTCGACCACGAAGCCGGTGGAGATTGTGAGCGCCATCAGGGAGAGGTTGTCGAGTGAGAACCCGAGCAGGAACATGACGGCAAAGGTTCCGATGAGGGAGAGCGGAACCGCAACGCTGGGGATGATGGTGGCGGAAAGATTGCGCAGGAACAGGAAGATGACCATGACCACAAGGCCGACGGTGAGCATCAGCTCGAACTCGACGTCATTGACCGAGGACTGGATGCTGGTGGTCATGTCGGTCATGGTGGTCACGTGCATGGAAGCGGGCAGATCGGCCTCGAGCTGAGGCAGGATCTGCTGAATGCGGCGAACCACGGTAATGGTGTTGGCGCCGGGCTGGCGCTGAATGTTGACGATTACGGCGGGAGTGATGGTTGCCTGCGAATTTGCCGATGTCAGCAATACGTAACGTCAGGCACGCACAA
>CAWBIG010000267.1:0-3606 GCA_963788435.1 uncultured Acidobacteriota bacterium
TAAATCACTGTGGCAACGGCATTTGCAGTGTCATGAAAGCCGTTCACGAACTCGAACCCAAGCGCGATCAGGAGCGCCGCGCCCAGCACCAGAAAAGGCCAGGATGCCTCCGTCCTTACCCCCGCCAGATCGTGGAAAATATGAACCGCAATGTAGCCGATCCCTCCGGCCAGGGATGCCCCGAAAACGGCCCACCCGCCCCGGCTACCCCGAAAGCGGGGACCGCTCTGGACGCGCACCGGCGTCTGCGGGATTGGTCGAGTAAGCGTCGCTAAATCAGCCATTTAGCGAGCTCCCGTGCCAGAGCCAAGTCCATAACCGACCTGGCCGCAAGAATTCGGCATGAATTGGGAAATAATCCGCCGTCCACTGCGGAAGGGATACCGCCGGCCGGAAATGAAGGCTTCCATAAAATCGTCAGTCGCGAAGTGCTGCGGCTGGTTGGCGCGAAAACCCGGAAATGAGGCTATTCGCAACCACGCCCATATTACACCTGCCGCCCGGCCCGCAACTGTGACGAATGCCGCACCTCGCCACCCGATATACTCGAATTTCGGGCGGAGTTGCGCTTGTCCCACAAAATACAGCGGCCCGCCCCGGAGTCGTCCTTGTCTTTTTCCCGTCGTGGATTCTTGAAGTCGCTCTCGCGGACCGCACTGGTTTTATCGCTCGAAGATGTTCTCAGCCTGGCGCGCCCGCCCCGGCTCGCCGCGCAGGAGCCCGCGCAGAAGCCCAAAGGCAGCGCCCGCCAGTCTTACTCCGCGGAATCGCGCCCCGCTCCCAAGGGCGTCTTCTCTCCCGTCGCCGGCACACCTCTCGGCGTCCAGTTCGTCGACGTGGCAAAACAGGCCGGCCTCAACGTCGAAACCATCTTCGGCGGCGAGCATAAAAACAAGTACCTGCTTGAAACCACCGGCTGCGGCGCCGCCTTCTACGATTACGACCACGACGACTGGCTCGATATCTTCCTCGTCAACGGCTGGCGTCTTGAAGGCTTCCCCAAGGGCCGCGAACCCATCTGCCATCTCTTCAAAAACAATCGCGACGGCACCTTCACAGACGTCACCATCGGATCCGGACTCGAGCACCGAACCGGCTGGGGACAGGCCTGTTGCGTCGGAGACTACAACAACGACGGCTGGAACGACCTCTTCGTCACTTACTATGGCCAGAACGCCCTCTATCGCAACCACGGCAACGGGAAATTCACTGACGTCACCAAAGAGGCCGGCCTCTGGGCAGACCGCCTCCGCTGGGGCTCCGGCTGCGCTTTTCTCGACTACGACAAGGACGGCCACCTCGATCTATTCGTCGGCAATTACATCGACCTCGACCTGAAAACCACGCCCACTCCCGACGAAGCCAACTGCACTTACAAAGGCATCACCGTGGCCTGCGGCCCTCCCGGCCTCGATGGCGGCAAGAACATCCTTTATCGCAACAAAGGCGACGGCACCTTCGAGGACGTGAGCCAGAAAGCCGGCATGTGGGGCACGCTCGGTACCTATGCCCTCAGTTGCGCCGCCTGCGACCTCGACGGCGACGGCTGGCCTGACATCTACGTGGCCGACGACTCCACCAGCGCCGTGTTCTATGTGAACCAGAAAGACGGCACCTTCAAGGATGAGGCCGTCGAAGCCGGCGTAGCTTACTCGCCCGACGGCAAGCCGCAGGCTGGCATGGGCGTCAGCGTGGGCGACTACAACCGCGACGGCCTGCCCGACATCGTCAAATCCAACTTCGCCGGCGACACCGACTCAATCTACATGAACCTCGGCGACGGCTCCTTTGACGACCGCACTTACCAGGCTGGACTGGGCATGAACACCCGCCTGCTCGGCTGGGGCATCAGCTTCGTCGACTTCGATAACGACGGCTGGCTCGATATCCTTGTCGCCAACGGCCACGTCTACCCTGAAGTCGACGGCACCGATGTGGACGCCTCTTACGCCGAGCGCAAATACCTTTACCGCAACCTGCGCAACGGCCAGTTTGAAGACGTCAGCCTCATCGGCGGCAGCGGCATCACCGCGGCGGCCAAGGCGCGCGGCTTCGCCCTGGGCGATTACGACAACGACGGCGACCTCGACGCGGTGGTCAACTGCGTCAACGCCGTCCCGCAACTGCTCCGCTGCGATGCTGCCCCGGGGCAGGCCTCCACGCTGAAACGAAGCTGGATCAAGATCCGCCTCGTCGGCACAAAGTCGAACAAGACCGGCATCGGCGCCAAGATCAAAGTCGTGGCGCAGACCGGCACGCCTCTGCTCACCGCCAAGCCCGATGCTCCGCTCATTCAGATTGAAGAAGTGAAATCCTCGAATGGCTACTTCTCGTCCGGCGACCTCCGCATCCACTTCGGCCTCGCCGACGCGAAGAAAGTAGACACGGTTGAGATCCGCTGGCCCTCCGGCGCCGCGGACACGCTGAAAGACCTCAGCGTAAACCACCTCTACGTAATCGAAGAAGGCGGCAAAATCCTCAAGAACGAAGTGCTAGTCCCAGCAAAAACAAAATAGCCGGCGAATCCACACAAGTAGAAACTGTGCCCCGTTCATCGTTCGCCGTGTTCCCCATCCATCGCGCAGGTTTCATCGCGCGATGGGTGGGAAACGACAATGCCCACCCAAAAACCGCCGTCATCCTGAGCGGAGCGGCGCGTCTTTTGCGCCGCGCAGTCGAAGGACCTGCTTTTCCGGCTGTCAGCACCACGTGGGCCGCATCATAGCTTCATCCGTTCGCCTCTCGCAGCGCCGGCGTAAACGTAACCGCAACCAGCAGCCCCTCCGGCGAAAAAAACCGGCTCACCGTCTGCCCCCATGGTTCCGTCTTGTTCCGGATCAGCATGCGATAGCCGCGCGCTTCGAGTCCCGCCGTGGCCTTCTCCACGTCGTCCACCTCAAACTCCAGCCACGCCTGCGGCGCGGGAATGTCCTCCGGCCACTGGTCGCGCCCGAAACACGACTGCGCCGCCTGCGCCAGCGGCCAAATCGCAAAGTGCTTTGCGCCCTGGAGCGCGCCGGTGTAGAGATACCCGCCCGCATCTTCCTTGAACGCGATGCCAAGGCCATCCGCATAGAGCGCGCGGCTCTGGGCAACGTCGCGGTCAATCGGCCCAAACCCCGCAATGAATCGAACCTCTACGCCTAACATCCCATTTCCTCTGCGGACAACTGAGAACTAAGAACTGAGAACTAAGAACTGAGAGCTGACAACTGAAAACTGAAAACTCCCCTCACACCTCCAGCCCCACCTCAAAACCACCCGCCTCCGTCGCCATCCCCCACGCCATCGCCGGCGTGTTGTGCGCAACCCCAAACCGCCCATCCGGCCCCAGCAGAATGATCCCGCCGTGCCCGCCCAGCCGGTTGTAGAGGTAACTCATGGCATCGCGCGCCGCCATCTCCGGCGCCGCGCCCGCCGCCACCCGGTCCGTAGCCCACTTGCCCAGCACCAGCTTCATGATCGGCTCGCCCCAGCCCGTCAGGCTCACCGCGGCCGAAAGGTTATCCGCATAGCACCCGCACCCGATCAGCGACGAATCGCCCACTCGCCCCGGCGTTTTGTTCAGAGCAAGACGAAACCTGCTGTCGCGGCAGGCACAACAAA
>CAWBIG010000268.1:0-7791 GCA_963788435.1 uncultured Acidobacteriota bacterium
CTTTGTTCTTGTCACGCCTTGACGACTTTACGTATTGCTCTGCATTCTCGCGTCCATCCCCTTCGAAGACCTTTACGCCCCGGCCCGGAGCGGTGTTCCAGTGGATTCGATCCATTGTGCACCTAAAACCGATGCCCGCCGGTTTCTTGAAGGGCGGCGAGGCGTTTCCCTTCCCTTGCTGTCCGTGAGGGACGGACGGGAAAATCCCCATGCATTATCGGCCAAGCCCACGGGAAAGTGAGCATGGCCGAAGGGCGGAGCAGGTATGCGGAGGGTGAGGAGGGAAGGCGGCTATTCAAATTCCCTCCCGATTCGGAAAGGCCCGAGTTTGGAGCTGGAACTATTTTCTGCTGGGTTCGGTCTCCTGTTTGATGGCGGACTCGATGTGGTCCCACACGCGATCCGGAGGATCCTCGACCGGGAAGAGCTGGCGCGCGGCCTCGGCGATGGTCTCCAGGTCAGACAGGAGGGCCCGGCAGAGGTCGCAATTCTGCACGTGGGGGTGGGAGCTGGCGTCCTCGCCGGAACCGATCAATTCCGGCATGTGGGCCTGGAACTCTTCGCACGTCATGTTGTGGGGATCGTGGGTCATCGCCGCCCCTCCCTTCGAGGCGCCGTCCGCATGGCATCGCGCAGTTTCAGGCGAGCTTTATGGAGCTGGGACTTGCTGTTGCCGATGGAGCAATCGAGCATGGCCGCGATTTCATTATGCTCGTAACCCTCGATATCGTGCAGGACAAAAATGAGGCGGTAGCCTGCGGGGAGGTCGGCGATGGCGCGTTCCAGGGCAAGACGGTCGATGGAGCCGGTGAGCGACAGGTCAGGGGCGCCGAAGCTGCGGCCAGGACCTTCCTCGGGGGTGGGCTCCATGGCCTCATCAAGAGAAATGACCGACAGGCCTTTCTTTCTGAGGTGCATCAGAACCACGTTGATGGCCAGCCGGTGCAGCCAGGTGGAAAAGGCGGAGTCACCGCGGAAGGTGGCGATTTTGCGATGGAGCTGAAGGAAAGCCTCCTGCGTCAAATCCTCAGCCTCGGCCACATTGCCGACCATGCGCAGGCATAGCGAATAGATACGGCGCTTGTGCATGGAGTAGAGCTGGGCAAAAGCGTAGTGGTCGCCGGCCTGGGCGCGAGCCAGAACATCGGCATCGCTGCCTGGTTTTGGAGGCGGCGGGGTTTGAGTCTCGGCGGCAGGAGTCGGCTGCTCAGGCTCGTCTTCTTCGACGGCCGGTGCTGCGGCAGGCCTGAGCCGGGAGGACGGTGGTTCAGCTGGTTGCGTGGTTGCTCTTGTCATTCGTTTCCTTGGGGAACGGACCGAAAGGCTCCCAGTTGCTGCACCGTTCATGTTTCCTCGTTAGTATAGGGGGCAGCGGTTGAAGTGGCGTAAATCGGCTCGGGGAGCCGAAGGCGTACCTTGCTGATACAGGGTTAGATGCATCCGGCAGGGTATGTGTTGATTTGTGGAAAGTTGGGGAGACAGATTTTGCAGTTCTTGCCTCGGGAACAGTGCAACAGCGGGGGCTCGATCGGCGCTGTGCTGAGGACGCTGGCGACTGCCGCACTGTTCGCCCTTGCGCTTGGAAGCGCGTCCCCAATAGAGGGACAGGCGCAGGCGGGCGTGTTGTCCCAGCTGGCGAATCTCCCAGTAGTTCATATTTCCTATGAGGGCGTAGCGGCGGACAAGCTGGTTTCTCTCGGGGGGCATCTGCCGCAAGCAGAGGGTGCGCCGCTGGATCCGGAAAAGGTGGCGGAATCGCTGCGAGTGCTTTACGCCACCGGCCTGTTTGACACAGTGGAAGCGCTGGGGCAGCGCGAGGGCTCTGGCGTGGCGCTGATTTTCCGAGGCGCTCCGCGGATGTTTATCGGGACAGTGACGGTGGAGGGCGCGCGCGGGGCCACGGTGAATACCCAACTGGAGCGCGCCAGCCGGCTCGACCCCGGCACCCGGTTTACACAGGCCAAAATGGCCTCTGCTGTGACCGTGATGCACGAGGTTCTGGCACAAAACGGCTACTTTGAATCTGCCATCACCTACAAGCTGACCCCGCATCCGGAGGAACAGCTAACCGATATTGCATTCAGCGTGGTTTCAGGACCGCAGGCGCGAGTGGGCACAGTGACGGTGACAGGGGATTCCGGAATGAGCCTGGAGGCGTTCCGCAGGGCGGCACATTTGCGGCTGGGAACCTGGGTGACCCGGGAGACGGTGAGTCGCGCCCTCGGCGACGTGCTGAAGGTGTACCAGAAGCAACGGCGGCTGGAGGCGGAGATCAAGCTGACGTCGCAGAAGTACGCAGCGAAAAGGGTGGACTACACATTTTCGGCAACACGAGGTCGGGTGGTGCGAGTGGTGTTTGAGGGCGTCCATCCAGACCAGGACCGGGTAAAGCGGTTGATCCCGATCTTCGAAGAAGGCACGGTAGACGATGACCTGCTGAACGAGGGCAATCGCAGGGTCCGCGATTACTACCAGAGCCTGGGCTATTTTGACGCCAAGGTGGATCACAAGGTGGAACCGCCGCGCCCTGACGAGATGCTGATCGTCTACAACGTAAACCTGGGACCGCGGCGCAGGGTGGAAAGCGTCGCGATAGAGGGGAATCACTACTTCGGTTCGGCCGCGCTCAAGGGATTATTGAGCGTACGCCCTACTTCCGCGATGGATCGCCGCGGCCTCTACAGCCAGCAGATGGTTTTGGCGGATGTGCAGGCGCTCGAGACGGTTTACCAAAACAACGGTTTTGCGAATGTGAAGGTGACGGCGGATACGGTCGCGACCGGATCGGCTCTTCAGTCGGCCAATACGGCTCCGGAGGACAGCGCTGCGCCGATGGGCGTGGTGTACCGGATCGTGGAGGGCCCGCAGCAGCGCGTCAGCTCGCTTGCGCTGGACGGAAACGACCACATCCCCGCACAGGATCTTCTGCCCCTGCTGAATTCCGAAGCAGGCCAGTTGCTTTCGCCGCGCAACCTGGCCAACGACCGTGACATGCTGGCAACCGAGTACATGCGGCGCGGGTTCGACCAGGCGCGGGTGGAAGTGGAGGAGAAGAGCGATCCCGGCGACCCCAACCGGATCGGAGTCGTGTTCCGCATTCATGAAGGGCGGCAGTTCTTTGTTCGCAACGTGCTGCTGACGGGGCTGCACTACACGCGGCCGGCTACGGTTGCCCGCGCCATCACCCTTCATCCCGGCGATCCGCTCAGCCAATCGGCGCTCGAGGAGACGCAGCGCAACCTGTACGAATATGCGCTTTTCAATGAAGTGAATGTTGCCGTCGAGAACCCCGAGGGGGACGAAGCGCACAAGACGGTGCTGCTGGAAGCCACGGAGGCGCGGCGATGGACGCTGACCTACGGCGCGGGATTCGAAGTGCAGACCGGAACGCCGGTGAATGGCTGCCAGGGCTACCAGGCAGCGGGCGCCGAGTGCACGCCCAACGGACGCACCGGCATCAGCCCGCGGGTGCTGGTTGCCCTTACGCGCAACAACCTGTTCGGGCGCGAACAATCGGCTTCACTACAGGGCAACTACGGCCTGCTGGAGCAGAAGATTGACTTGATCTATGACAATCCCCATCCGACGGCCCGACGCAATTTTGATTTGACGTTTACCGGCGGTTACGCGAACAGCCAGGACGTGACAACCTACGTGGCATCGCGAATTGAGGCCGGCTTCCGGCTTACGGAAAAGGTGAATGGGTCGCGTTTCGCCCTTTCCCGCGCCAACACGTTTATTTATGGTTATGACTTCCGCCGCGTGAAGGTGGCCGCAGACACGCTGCAGGTTTTTCCCAAGTTCGTATCTGTGCTTTCTGCGGCGGTGCGCGTCGGTGGACCCAGCATTACCCTTCTGCACGATTCGCGCGACAACCCGGTGGATGCGCACCGCGGGACCTATGCCAGCTTTCAGGAATTCCTTTCCGGAAAGCCGTTCGGCGCGGAGGCGGAGTTCAACCGCATCGACACAACATGGTCCAGCTACTACGGGTTCGACAAGGGCAAGTTCGTGCTTGCGCGCAACACGCGTTACGGCGACGAGCGCGCTTTCGGCTCGGGTTCAAGCGAGCTGATTCCGCTCCCGGAGCGGCTTTACGCGGGCGGCGCAACCTCGCTGCGCAGCTTTTCAATCAATGCCGCTGGTCCCCGCGACCCGGAGACGGGGTACCCGATCGGCGGCGCCGGCGCGCTAGTGAACAACACGGAACTGCGCCTGCCGCCCACTCCCCTGCCCTACTTTGGGAACGCGGTCAGCTTTGTGCTCTTTGAAGACATGGGCAACGTATTCGCGAACGCTGGCGACATGTGGGCGAGCGCGCTCAGAACCAGGCAGCCGGATCGCGCCAATTGCGAAAACCTCACGGCGCCGAGCGGCGGCACCGTCAATCCACCCAACGCTCCCGCGTCCTCGCTGGGGCCATTGGGCAATTGCAGCTTTAACTACTTCTCGCAGGCGCCGGGCGTGGGCATTCGTTACCACACGCCAGTGGGCCCCATCCGCGTGGATTTCAGCTATGCATTGAATCCGCCCATTTTCCCCGTGAACGTCAACTACTCGCTAAACGATCCGTTCGCCAACCAGCATGTTGGCGAGTCCAGCCACTTCAATTTCTTCTTCAGCCTGGGGCAGAACTTCTGATGCGCGCCGCCGCCACAATCCGTCTTGCATTGCCTGGCGCAGCCATGGTGTGGATGCTGTGGCCTGCCGCCAGCGCGCGCGCGCAACAGGCCAATGAACCGGTGGTGCTGGACGGCGTGGTGGCCGTGGTGAACAATCATGCGATTCTTGAGAGCGACCTGGACGCAGCCATGCGGCTTTCCGCGCTGGAGCCGCCAGAGAGCGCCAACGCGAAACCAGACCGGAAATCGGCGCTGGACGAACTTATCAGCCGCGAGCTGATTGAAGAGCAGATGACGCTGGAGGAGAAAGCCGCAGCCGAGCCGGGCGCCGAGGTATTGAAGGAGCGGCTGACGCAGTTGCGCGAGGACCTGCCCGCATGCGTCCAATACAACTGCGCCAATGACAGGGGATGGGCCGCGTTCCTCGAGGCCAACCGCCTGACCGATGATGAAGTGAAGAAGTATCTTCGGCTGCGGCTGTCGCTGCTTTCGTTCATTGAGATCCGTTTTCGCCAGGGCATTCGCATCTCCCAGGAGGAGATTGAGAACTACTATCGCGATACGCTGGTTCCGCAGTATACGGCCGGTCAGCAGGCGCCGCCGCTGGCATCGGTGTCACCGCGCATTGAGGAGATTCTTCTGCAGCAACAGGTGAACCAGCTCTTCGGCGCATGGCTCGACAACCTGCGCAAGCAGGGCGACGTGGAGATACTGGATCTGGCGCCGGTTGCGGAGAATCCGCCTGCCCGGAAAGGAGGCGAACAGTGAGCGCCGCGTCTGCCAAGGGGAGGGCGCCGCGCCGCCACCGGCTGCTTTGGAACACCGCGGGCGTGGCCGTAGTCCTGGCCGGGATTGTAGTTATGCTGGCGCTCTGGGCAAGCTCGCCGCAGTTCGAGCGGTTGGTGCGGCGTCGGCTGGCCGCGCAGCTCCAGAATATGACCGGCGGCCGCGTGGAGATCGGCTCCTATCACTGGCGCCTGTCTACCCTGGAGGCGCAGGCAGACGGGGTGGTGATTCATGGCGACGAAGGACCGGGAGAGGCTCCCTACGCACGCATTGAATCGCTGCGCGTGCACGTCAGCATCCTGGGCATGTTCAGCCCGCGCATTGAGCTGCGCCAGGTGGAGATCGAGCGGCCGCAGATTCATATCATCTTTTATCGCGATGGTGAGACCAATCAGCCGCATCCGGCGCGGGGGACAACGTTCTCACACTCAGGCGTGGACGAGCTCTTCCGGCTGCATGTAAACCATCTTGTAGTCTCGAACGGCGTGATCGATCTGGATAATCGCGCATCATATCTGGATTTTCAAAACCGCTATGAACCGCTGGATTTCCGCGCCGACGACGTATCCGCCGCGATGGAGCATATGCCCCCCTCTGCACAATCGCCGGAGGCCTACCGCGTGGATGTGAGCACGCGCGATCTGAATCTGGCCCGCGGCGGCAGCCTGGCGGGAAAAATCCCCCCGGTGCACGGCCTGATGAAGGCCACGCTGGATCTGAGCCGCGATGCCGTGAACCTGCGTTCCTTCACGCTGACTGCATCGGTTCCCGGCGCGGCGGTTCGCACGCTGCAGATCAGGGGAGCGCTGGATCATTTCTCCCGGCCGCGCTGGCAGGCGAATGTCATCGGGGAGCTGGACATGCGCCTGCTGAACCCGGTGCTCGGCTACAAGGACGCGCCGGAAGGCTTAGCGGCGCTGAATCTGGATTGCGGCGGCTTCGAGGGGCAGTTTCACGTCGATGGAACGGTGAGGGTTAAGAAGGGCAACTACATCGTTCCCGGCGTGGTAGCGCGGGACGTGGACCTGACAGCCCACGTCCACGCCGATCAGGACGCGCTGCGCATCACGTCGATCGATGCGCAACTTGCGCCCGGCCAAACCCTCACCGGTGAAGTGTTGCTGGACCACTGGATCGCTCCGACGCCGCGGCTGGTGTTCGAGTCCGCTCCCCAGGGGTCCGCAACTCGCGGAAAGCTGCCGCATAGGACGAACGGCACGGGCGCGACCCCGGCGGTTCCGCAACAGACGCCCGCGGCCCTTTCGCACTCAACGCTTCTGAAGCAGATTATACCCATGGTCCCCGTCGACGGCCGCGTTGACGCCGAATTCCACAACGTGTCGCTGGACACGGTGCTCGGCATCGTCAGCCAGCCACCATTTCAACGCCTGGGCATTGACGCGCTTCTCAATGGACATGCTGAGGCCCTCTGGATTCACGGAGATCAGGGCACGCTCGCGGTTTCGGCCAATTTCGGCCTGTCGCCTTCGGCGCGTCCCATCCCGCATGAAGCCCCGGCGAGCGGAGCCATCGATGCCACGTATACGCAAAAAGACGGCGCAGTGGATGTGCGCACGCTCAATCTGGCTCTGCCCACCAGCCGTCTGACCGCGCGCGGGCGCCTGGGCGCATATCCGCTCACCAGCTCCACAAAGCTCACCGTGGATTTCCATTCCGGCAATATGTTCGAGTTCGATACCGTGCTGCGCGACCTGGGCCTAACGCGAAACGGTCGAGCCGGGGCGGCTGCGCTGCCGGTGGTTCTTTCCGGCCAGGCTGGCTTTCGCGGCGCCTGGACCGGCTCGCTGGTTTCGCCTCACCTGGCCGGCACCCTCAAAGCAGATCAGGTCGGAGTGGAACTGCCGGCGAGCTTCAACAGCAAGCCGGGTGAGCCGAGTTTCGTGCATTTTGAGTCGATCGCAGCTGACGGCTCCTACGCCGCGGACCGCATCGCGATCCAGCATGGGCGTCTCCAGCACGGCAGCGGGGAGCTTCTGGTGGATGGCTCGCTCACCGCGTCCCAAATTCCGGCTGCAACGCTGAAGGAGGCGGCACGCGGAAACACGCTGCCTGTTTTCGACGCCAACTCAATCCTGCACCTGCAGGTTCGCTCCGCGAATCTGAGTGCGGCCGATGTGCTTCAGATGGCCAATCTTGATGTTCCCGTCACCGGCAAGTTGAGCGCGCAGTTCGCGGCTGACGGACCTCTGAACACGCTGAACGGCTCGGGATGGGCGCAGTTGAGCGATGCCGTCCTGTATGGCCAGCCGGTGACGAGCCTGCGCGCGCAGGGGACCATGAATGGCCCATCCGTGAAGATCACGTCCATCGTTCTGCGCAGCCCGGCCGGCGACGTCAACGGTTCCGGCGAATAGCAATACAT
>CAWBIG010000269.1:0-7609 GCA_963788435.1 uncultured Acidobacteriota bacterium
AGGAAAAGCGTGCCGCCCAGGCGCTTTTGGAGAGCAACCGGAAGCTGGAAATCGAAATTGATCGCTCGGCTAAGCTGGCGAAAGACGCGGCCGCAGCCAATGACGCGAAGAGCGAGTTTCTGGCCGCGATGAGCCACGAGATACGCACACCAATGAATGGCGTCATCGGCTTGACCGGGTTGCTGCTGAATACCGAACTGACGAAGGAGCAGCGCCGCTTTGCCAAGGCGTTGCAACAGAGCGGCAAGTCGCTGCTCGCCCTAATCAATGACATCCTCGATTTTTCCAAGATCGAGTCAGGGAAGCTCGAACTGGAGACGGTGGACTTCGGTCTGCAGACACTGGTCGCTCATCTGGTCGCCATGCTCGGCGTGCAGGCGCAGGCCAAGGGGTTGCAGCTCAAATCGATTCTCGCTCCCGGAACGCCCGTGCATCTGCGCGGCGATCCGGGACGGCTGCGTCAGATCCTGACCAATCTGGTTGGCAACGCGATCAAATTCACGTCCCAGGGCGAGGTCACGATTCGGACGTCACTGGCCGAGAGCACCGACTCCGGCTGCCTGTTACGCTTCTCTGTTTGCGATACCGGCATCGGCATTGCGCAGGACAAGACCGACATCATCTTCGATAGATTCAGTCAGGTCGATTCCTCGACGACGCGAAAGTTTGGCGGCACGGGACTCGGTCTGGCAATCTCCCGGCAACTCTCCAAGGCGATGGGAGGCGAGATTGGAGTCGTCAGCAAAGAGGGCACAGGCTCCGAGTTTTGGTTTACCGCCCGCTTCGGCATGGGAAACCGTCCCAGCGAACCGCGAACCGAAATGCAAGCGCGTGTGTTGCGCTCGAACGCCCGCGTCCTGCTTGCCGAAGACAACCGGGTGAATCAAATGGTCGCGCTGGGCATTGTGAAGAAATTCGGCATCTCGGCCGATGCCGTCGTCAACGGCAAAGAAGCCCTCCATGCCCTCGCATCGATTCCCTACGATCTGGTGCTGATGGATGTGCGCATGCCGGTGATGGATGGCCTGGAAGCGGCCCGCATGATTCGTGACCCGCATTCGCCAGTGCTCAATCGTGCGGTACCCATCATTGCTTTGACCGCAAACGCGATGCAATCGGACCGCGAGGACTGCTTAAGCGCGGGCATGAACGATGTCGTCCCCAAGCCCCTTGATCCGGCGGCGCTGCTACGGGCGCTGGAGATGTGGTTGCCGGCGGCAAGAGATGAGGTTGCCCCGGCATGCGGACCGGCAGTTCCGGCGATTTCCCCTCAAGATCAGGTTGCGGTTTTCGATCGCCAGGGCTTGCTCAGGCGCGTGATGAGCGACGATTCGATTGCGGAAAGAGTTCTGGAGGCTTTTCTCTTCGACTGCCCGCAGCAAATCGAAGAGCTCAAAGATCAGATCGAAGCCGGCGACGCGGGCAGCGCGGGGCGGTTGGCGCACTCGATCAAGGGCGCAAGCGCCAATGTCGGCGGCGAGCGGCTTCGTCAGTTAGCGCTCAGAATGGAAAAGAACGCCGACAGCGGTGAGATGAAAGCAGTCAAAGAGTCGATGAGGGATTTGGAAGAAGGATTTCTCGAATTGAAGATGGCCATCGAGGAGCAAGCATATGCAGGAAAAGAATAGGGCCCAGATTGGGCAGCAAAGGCTGATGCAAGGGTCGGGACTGCTCCGCGAAGAGACTGCGATGCTCTATGAAGAGTGCCGTGACAAGCTTATTGAGGTCGAAAATGACCTCGACAAGCTTACCGAAGTCGAAAACGACCTCATGGACATAGTGGAAAACCGCGCGGAATTCACGGCGGCGTCTGTTAACCGCGTGTTTCGCGCCTTTCATAGCGTGAAAAGCGCGGCGGCGTTCCTGCACCATGAGCCGATGAAGACACTGAGCCATTCGGCGGAGAGCGTGCTTTCGCAGGTGCGCGAAGGAAAACTGTCTCTGGATGCTTCTTTGGCGGAGACATTACTAGAGGCAGTAAGACGTCTGAAAGAGATGGCTTACGATGTGGATCGCCAGCTTGATGTCGACATTCAATTCGAGATACGAAAGCTCGAAGCGATCTTGAATCCGCCAAGGCAGCCTGTTTCGATTGTGTCGAACCTCGTTGACCACCTTCCGGCGCCGCCCAATTCCGATCACGCCGCCTACGAAGGGCGTTCTATCCCAAGTCCTTTGAAAATACTGATCGTTGAAGACGATCTTACATCCCGAATCCTGCTCCTGGATCTGCTGTCCCGATACGGCAAGTGCCATATTGCAGTCAATGGCAAGGAGGCTGTTGCCGCATTTCAAGCAGCGGCCCAATCGGAACTTCCCTACGATCTGATTTGCATGGATATAAGGATGCCTGAGATGGATGGTACCGAAGCTCTGCGCGTAATCCGATCCATCGAGGAAAGCGCACATATCCATTGGACGGAACGGGCGAAGGTTTTTATGACAACCAGTGTCTTAGACATGAAGACCATTGCCGTATCCTTCAAGGAGCTTTGCGACACCTATCTATTCAAGCCTATTGATGGAGAACAACTCGACGAGCACTTGAAGTCCTTTGGCCTGATTGGCAGAAAGTGACAAGAGCGCGTGCCGGAGATGGTTATCTTTCTCGCTTGGCGCGCTCCAGCGAGACGAGCGATGGAACATGAAGGAGCAGGTCATGGCTGCCTCGTCAAGAATCTATCCGGATACGACGCAGGCTCGGTTTTTGAGATCGGGACAGTCTGGTGCCGCTTTTCGAATGAGGGGAAGGCATGTTCGGTGACCACGGATGGTTATTATGACGACACCGAATGGGGGGACAATGGGTGGCGGACCTCTCGGGGGCACTTCAAAGTAAAAGGCAAGAAAAGTTCGCGAGAGTGTGCAATACGAGACAGCCAAATGCAATCGCTTCTGATCATTCTAAAGACCGTGCGGATCAAATTGCACTCGCCCAATCAGGGCAAGTGTGCTCCAGCCGTGGAGATCGCAGATTCCAATTCGCGCCGGGCCCTCCGGTACTTTGTTGGAGCAGTGCCGGACGATTTCAGAGCGGGGACGCAAACGTAAGAAGTCGATCCAGACCAAGCTATGTCATCGTACGGCGCTCTGTGGACACGCTGCACTTTGAGTCAAATTGGCCAGACTGGCCCGCGAGGCAGCTTTGCCAGCCAATCCGTGTTCTCCTCGGTGAGAACGCCTTGCGTCCAACGGACAGCCGCAGCCGCATAGGTGGATATCATAATTGCACCGCAGGTTCGGCTCCGACACCTTCTTTGGGCTCAATGACTGGCTGGGCACCAAGCGGGCGGATGCGGCGCAGGAGGCTGCTACTCTACCTTCACCAGCATGCCTTTTGGTAACGGGCTCACCGCCAGCTGCAATTGCGCCGACACCACCTAGCACCAATTCACGGGCAAAGAGCGGGATGACCACAACTCTCCTGTCCGCAGGATCAATGGTCAAGCAGCCATCATCGAACAAGCGATGCAGATCCCTGCGGGCTCAGATGACCCAACAGGAGATTTTCATCTTCCTGTTGGTTGAATACAGTGCCTATCCCAGTTCGTGACGGACGGCTGGCACGCGTTCCCACTTCTCACAATTAACAATGATCGGGTGCCCAGGGTCCCTCTTATGCGGAGGGGCCCGGGATGGATTCCGCATTCAATCGCTTCACCGGTGGCCCATTCATTCGTTCCGCGCCGTATGGGAAGAGCGCGGGTCGGTAGACCCGCGCTACGGCCGGCCGGGAGGCCGGCGCTACACTCCGGTTGACGGTTAACCGCGAGGTCTCGTTCCGGGTGTTCTGAATCGGGCGAGCCGGGGCACGGTATCACTTTTTCTGCGGCGCCGGCTCGGACTTGGGCGCGGGCGCTGTTTTCTTGTAGAGCATCCTCTTGGTTCCTCCGCCGCAACTGCCAACGACCTTGGCGCTGGCTTCCTTGCCCTTGTCCACGATGGTGAGGGTGTAGCCGGTTACGCCCTTGGCGTCGAGCTTTTTGGCGATCTCCGTCTTCAGGTCTTCGCAGGGTTTGGATTGCGCGATGGCGCAGAGAGGCGTGCAGATGAGAATCGCGGCTGCAATCAAAAGTTTCACGATGAAGCCTCCAGGCTTGCTGAGTTCCAAGTCGTCGCGGAAGATTGCGGGCCTGGATTTGTGAGCCGGGGGAAGTATACACGCGGGGCTCGTCCTACGGGCTCGATTGAGATGACGGCGGGGCGTAGTGGGGCGGGCCTTCGCGTTTCCCACCCTTGCGCTAGGAAAAAAGGCGCAAGGATGGGGCACCCGGCCCTTGTTTGCGGAGGTCCGCGCAGGGAACTGGGAACAGAGAACAGAGAGTAGGGAATAGGGAGTAGGGTGCAGGGATAGATGAAAACTTGGGGCGGCGGTCCATGCTTCAGAGGCATTATCACGCCCTGATATGCAAAGCCTGAATCGGCGGGCGCGAACGCGGTGTATAAGGGACGAGGATGCAAAATCACGATGCCGGCGTTGAGAGCCACTCGGATAGAAATCTGAAGCGATGAGCAATTCCTGGACGAGGCGAGAATTCATCAACCGCGGAGCAGGATCGGCTGCGGTTTGGGCGCTTGCGCCGCGGGCTGGGAACGCGGTGGCCCAGGGCGCGGGTAGGCCGGCGCTGAAAGGCCGATTTCTGACTCATGTCTCCCTAGTGCGCGTGAACCAGATTGAAGTGACTCCCACGCGCTCGATTGGCCAGGACGAATCTGCGGATAATAGCCCGGCTCAGATCCGCTCGCGGCGCGAAGCCTTTCTGCGCGGCTGCCCCAATGGCAAAATGACCTGGGGAATCAGCTGGCTGGCTCTCAACGATACCCGGCAGGAGTACAAGGATGCGCGCCGCCTGCTTGTGTCCTATCACGAGCAATACGGCGATGAGATCACCTTCATCCCCGGCGGTTATTTTGCGCCCATGTACGACACTCGCGAAGACATCCGGGTGACCATACACAAGTCCCTTCAACTGATTTCTGAGTTGGTGGGTAACGGATATCGCCCGCAGTGCCTCGTCGCAGGTTTTATGGACGCGGAAAACCAGCGATTGCTCGCCGCAGAAGAGGGGATACACGTTTGCCAGGGACAGATCTGGAGCCAGCACGGCATCGACAACGGTGACGGTGACGGGGGCATCTGCTATCCCTATTACCCGAGCCGCGAACACTATCTGAAGCCGGCTCAGGGAAAGGAAGACTTTATTGACTGCGTATGCCTGGACGGATGGACCTGCGATTTTCTCGCCGCGCGCCGCAACGGCTTTGAGGGGGGATTCAACAGCCGCATGGGTGTGGGCCCGATCGAAACGGTGGGAGATCTCGGCGAACCAGCCGGCCGCAAAGAGATGATGGCAACCACGGCCATGCACTTTGACAGTGGACACGCTCTGAATGGATTTGGCTGGGTGACGGGAATCTGGGAAGTATCGGTTCACCATGACAACGACCTTGCGTGGTGGCTGCAGGCGGTGCAGGATCGATGGCCGGATACGCAAGTGCTCAGCGAAGGTGAATTCGGCATGGAATGGCGCAAACACGTTGCTGACAATACTTCGCTGAATTACCGCTTCGATGCCAGGGGAACCGGCGCGCCCGGCTCAGAGAAAGAATTGGAAATCCGATGGTTCATGAACCGGGAGTTTCGGCTGGCATTACTCAGGAACTGGGAGACGAAGAGTCCGGAGATGGCGATCGACTTCACCCGGTACGATTTGCCGGCGCAGGAACCACGGGGACTTCAACGCGAATGGAGCCTGATGAACGTGTTGAATCAAAAAGGAACTCGTCCCCAGGACAAGCCAACTCGGCTGGGGCAATTGCCCTCCGACGATCAACAGCGCATTTATAAGTGGTATCCGGAGTTGAAGATGCTGGCGTGATTCCGCAGGGCCGAATCTGGGGGACCACTGTGCTCAACAATAGCCGGGAAGGAGTTTGGAGGCGCGGGCCGGGATCGAACCGGCGCATAAAGGTTTTGCAGACCTTCATCGAAAAGGGTCGAACCCTAGTGTTTATGCGGGTCCCGCGCTTTCGAGCGCCTGTTTCGGTCCGGTTTTGGTCCGACCCCCTTCCTTCTATGCCGCAAGGTTTAGGGTCCGTAAAGTGTCAGAGGCGAACAACAGGCGACCTGGAAGTGGCCCCTTTTGGCGGCTACTTCCGGCTGCACAGTAACCAACCGTAATCCTGAGATCAGGTCGGTTTTCAGAGCCCTTAATTAACGATGCGCACCTCAGCGATATCCGCTAATCGAGAAAGCCGCAACGAGTCAATTAGCAGCGTTCACTTGAATGAGCAGCCGGTTTTACAGCCAAGTGAGACGAACATGTTCGGGAAGAAGCTACGGAGAAGCCCCCGCTTTATTCCTGATGCAAGACGAAGGAAGAAAAAACAGAGTTACCGTCCTCTACCCCCAAAACGTAATCCTCTCGGCGCCAGAGCCAAATGGCCGATGATTTAATCCTGGTGCCGGCAACCGCCGGAAACAGCCGATAAACCGTTCCAAAACCCCTCAAAGCGTCCTCTACCGTCACGAGTTTTCTGCTTGATCTTGCACGACAAGCGAGGGAAGGAAGTCCTAATCAGGCTTCCCGCCTTCAGTTTTGATTGGATAAAACCTCTGGTTTTGAGGACATCAAAAGCGTCGGCCCGCAGTAATCCGCAACATCTGAATGTTTATGCATCCCCGCAGGACGGTTGAGCGTTTGATATTGCCGCAACTACCTATATCTAAGTTAGTTCGCTCTGCGTAACGCCATGCCCTGCCGTCACGCGCTTGAGGAGATACTGGCCTCGGCGGTGCCGGTCTCGCCCGGCAATCCGAAGGGCGCGCTTATCCGCACCGTCGGCCGCGGCACCGGCCACCTCCGGGCACTTCCCTGCCCCAGCAGCACGCGCACGCCATGATCCGACGGCGCGCCACCGCGACCGGGATAAGGACGCGCATCGACAACCAAAGCTCGGGCCACCGGGATCACCAAACGGCTGCACACTCAAGAAGGCCCCGGCCATAGCCAACCAAGCCAGCACCCGCACCACCCAGCTCTATGACCGCCGACGTGCGGGAGGACATATTGATCCAGGCCACGAGGTTCGAATAGCCGAAAAATGATTCCTCTATTCACCCGGTGAAGCATTTGTTATGCTTATCGGCATCTTGGCGCTGTTGAGAAGTTCATAAAAGCACTGCAGGAGTTTGATATCGAAGACTTTGTCTTCGCTGCGAATCACTCCATTTTACTGGTTGAGGGGAATCGTATGTATTTGGCCTTTCAGGCGGTGCCAGCAGGTTCGGACGGAATACAGAAGGGCAGTGCCCCCAAGAACAAGAAGCATGTGCCGACGGCAACCTCGACCGCTTCTCCTGCTCCTCAAGTTGCGCAGGCTCCGAGCATGGCGGTGAAGCCTGTGACCGACTCCGGTACTACTACTTCTCAGCAGGTCTCCCCCGAAGCACCGCCGCTTCCACTCGCGATGAATACTATTCTATGGATAGGCTTAGGATTCTTAATCGTACTCGTGGGATTTCTCATCTATTCCGTGTACAAACCGCCGCCGCGTGGATCGCAGGGCCGCAAGACGATGCGCTTTCTTACCGCGCTTTGCGCCGGTT
>CAWBIG010000270.1:0-4789 GCA_963788435.1 uncultured Acidobacteriota bacterium
GCGCAATTTCCATAGTCTCCGGCTCGGCCGTGCTCACCGGCGCCCATTGTGGCAAATGGCCGCCATTTGGATTTCCCGAAGCCGCAAAATCTTTCAGGTAAGTCGCTGCGGTTTGCGCAAGATCGCGATCTTGTTTCTCCCATGGCCGGTCCATCACCCGCAAATTGAGAAAGAAGTAAGGCAGCTCTCCGCTATGAAACGCGCCGAACTCCGGATGCTGCGGCCACGGAATCGCCCGATCGAAAAAATACGTGAATACCGGCGCGTGATGATTGCTTCCCCGCCGGCTCGCCCACAGGTACATGGAAACGCGATCACGGTCCTGAATGCTCTCGGCCAGCATCTGCTTCGCGTCGTCCGCTGTTTTCGCCGGATAGAGCCGCAGAAACTCATCCGCCATTTCCCCGTACTGCCGCTTGGCCATCGCCGCAAATTGGTCCGGCGTCTGAACCGGCCCGGAGAACAGCAGGCCATCGTTGGCCTGGTATCCGGTGATCACCGGCACATCGTTATCTGCATCCTTCGCCATCATCGCCAGCGGCGTATCCGGTAGCACCCATCCGTCCACGATCGGCCCGAATCGGCCATTTCCACCGTGGGACCACGACAACAAGTCGCCGGCCGCAATTGCGCGCAAAGCGTTCAGCGAATCCGCATGGTGCGCTTCGGCAAATTTCACCCCCGCCTGCTCCGCTCCCTTCAGGTCCTGCATTGGCAATGCGGCGATTCCAATTCCGCTGTCTGCCTGCGCGCGCTGAAACAGCCCCGCAGCCAGTGGCGATGCCAGCAAATCGTCCACGCTGAACGCGCCCGCCGATTGTCCCCAGATCATCACCCGCTTCGGGTCGCCCCCAAACGCGGCAATGTTGCGCCTCACCCACTGGAGCGCCGCCATCTGATCCAGCAGCGCGTAGTTGCCTGAGCTGTGATGTTCCGATTCCGCCGTCAGCTCCGGATGCGCAAAGAACCCAAACACTCCCAGCCGGTAGTTGATCGTCACCACCACCAGTCCCGTCGCCGCCAAATCCGTTCCGTCGTAGATGGCAATGCCGCCTGCCCCGCTGGTGAATGCGCCTCCATGGATGAACACCACCACCTCGAGATGCGCCGCACGCTCCGCATGTGGCGTCCACACATTCAGAAACAGGCAATCCTCGCTCACCTCGTTGTGCGTCATGAACTCTTCCGTCCACGGCAGCAGCTCTTTCACCTCATGCTGCATGCAACTGGCGCCAAACTCCGTCGCCGGCCGAACTCCGCTCCAAGCCTTCACTGGTTGCGGCGCACGCCAGCGCAGCGGCCCCACCGGCGCGGCCGCAAATGGAATGCCCTTGAATACCGTTACTCCCGCCTGCGCAGCCTGCGTGCCGCGCACCGCTCCCGCGTCGGTGCGCACCACCGGGCCATTCCCCTGCGCAAAACATGCGCTCACTCCCAGAATCGCAAACAGCATCCCCACTCTTCTAACTCCGGCAACCTTCAACATGAATCCTCCACGGAACCACTCATCCTAATCCATTGCGTCCAACACAGCCGCAATCATTTCGAAACCGCGCGCGCTCCCAGGTGCGTTCGCAGGCACTCCACAAACGCGGCCGCCGAGGGAGACAAGCTGCGATCCCGCCGTTCCAGCAGGCAGATTTGCCGCTGCAGCACCGGCTTGGTAAATGGAATGCGCACCAGCCCCGCCACATTCAGCCCGGCGGCCGATTCCGGCAGGATCGCCGCGCCCAGCCCCGCTCGAGCCATCGCCAGCGATGTTGGCATAAAGTTCGTTTCGTAGCGGATATTCGCCGAGCCGCGTTCCCGTCCGATGGCCGCTTCCACAATCCGCCGCACGCTGCTCTCCCGGTTGGGAAGTATCAATTCATAGCGAAGAATTTCATGCAGATTGAGCTCTTTCCTCTTCGCCAGCGGATGATCCATCCCCACAAATGCGGCCAGCGAATCCTGGTAAAGAGGCGTCGCCTTCAATTCGCGGTCCTGCGGCGCGGCGGTGCCGAGTCCCAAGTCCACTGTCCGCCCTGACACCAGCTCTCGCACCCGATCCGCAACCACATCCTGCACGGCGAAGCGAATCTCCGGATTCCGCCGGGCAAACCGGCGCAGCACCCCGGGCAGAATTCCAGCCGCGATGGTTGGCAGCGCGGCAATCGCCACGGCGCCCGTCCGCACCGCGGAAATATCGCGCGCATAACCCGCAATCGATTGCGCGTCGTCCACCAGCTGCCGCAACGGTCCCAGCAGGTCCCGGCCCGCCGTCGTGATCGTCACCCCCCGCTTGTTCCGATCCAGCAGCAGCACCCCCAGTTCGTCTTCCAGCTGCTTCACCTGCACCGTCAGCGCCGACTGCGACACATGCAGCTCCGCGGCCGCCCGCGTAAAGCTCTGCAATTCCGCCACCTTCAGAAATGCCCGCACCTGCCGCAGTTCGTGTGTCATAACAAATCGCGATTATACGCGCTTGAATTATTCAATACGCTGATAACCCCGCGCCACGTATACTGGCCCATTCCAGGCTGTATCGGCCGGGAGGATCCAGCTCACGTATGGCCCTTTGGGGAGCACTGACCATCCTCGGCGTTCTCGTCGCCATTCTCACCCGCCGCCTTTCCCCGCTGGCTGCGCTCATCTTCATCCCTATCCTTACGGCCGTGGCCGCAGGCTTCGGCCTGCATACCTCCGCTTTCGTCATCACCGGCATTGAGGGCAACGCCCCGGTCATCGCCATGTTCGTCTTCGCCATCCTCTTCTTCGGCATCCTCTCCGATGCCGGAATGATGGCGCCTCTCATTCATGCCATCCTGCGCGCGGTCGGCAAAAGTCCCACCCGCATCGTTCCCGGTACTTTTCTCCTAGCTCTGCTGGTCCACCTTGACGGTTCCGGCGCCGTCGTCTTCCTCGTCGTCATTCCCGCTCTCCTCCCGCTTTACGAAGAGCTCGGCATCGATCGCCGCATCCTTGCCTGCGCGGCTTCCATGGCTGCCGGCGTCAACTTCCTTCCCTGGACCGGTCCCACCCTCCGCGCTTCCGCGGCGCATGCACGTCTCCTCCATCGCGCTGTTTCGCCCGCTCATCCCGTTCAGCTGGTCGGCATCGCCTGCGGCATCGCGCTTTCATTCTGGCTGGGCCGCCGCGAACAGCGCCGCCTCGGCGAATCCCCATCGCAGAGCACCCGAGCCCATTCCTCAGATCGATCCCCACAAGCACGGCGTGCGTTTCGGCATCAACATCGCCCTCACTCTGGCCGTTCTCGGCGCGGCACTCAGCGGCCGCGTCGAGCCCGCCGTCTGCTTCATGCTCGGCACCGTGCTCGCGCTCATCGTCAACTTCCCCAACGTCGAGCTGCAACGCAAAAAGCTGGAAGACCACGCCCGCGCCGCCATCACCATGACCGCCATCCTGTGCGCGGCCGGCGCATTCACCGGAATCCTCCGCGGCACCGGCATGCTCTCCGCCATGGCCGGCGCCTGCGTGCGCGCCGTGCCCGCGCAATGGGGACACCACATCCCGCTCCTCGTCGCCATCCTCGGCATGCCCCTCAGCCTGGCTTTCGATCCCGATTCCTGGTACTTCGGCGTGCTTCCCGTCATCGCTTCGGCCGCCGGCGCTTACGGCGTCGCGCCCATCAAGGTGGCCCAGGCCTCGCTGCTCGGCATGCACACCACCGGATTTCCCGTCAGCCCGCTCACTCCCGCCACCTTCCTCGTTACCGGACTCGCAGGAGTCGACCTCGGCGAGCATCAGCGTTTCACCGGCCCATTTCTCTTTCTCCTCTCCATCGTCATGACCGTCGCGGCCGTGCTGTTCAGGGTGATTCCGCTTATGAGGCCAGCCATGACCATCAAGACACTGCGCATCGGAGCCGGAGCAGGATTCGCCGGCGATCGCATCGACCCGGCGGTCGACCTCGCCCGCGATGGCCGCCTCGATTACCTCGTATTTGAATGCCTCGCCGAGCGAACCATCGCCCTGGCGCAGTTGGCCCGCCACAGCGGCCGCAGCGCCGGCTTTGATCCCATGCTGCGCGAGCGCATGGAAGCGGTTCTGCCTCACTGCGCGAAGGAATCGCACCCGCATCATCTCCAACATGGGCGCGGCCAATCCGCGCGCCGCCGCCGCTGAAACCGCCGCCATCGCCCGCAGCCTCGGCCTCGCCGGCCTGCGCATCGCCTGGGTTGAAGGAGACGACGTCCTCGACCGTCTTCCCGCCGGCCTCGCCGAAACCCTCGCTCTCGATCCGCGCGAAAAGCTCGTCTCCGCCAATGCTTATCTCGGCGTTGAACCTTTCGTCGATCTGCGCCGCATGA
The DNA here is from genome assembly GCA_963788435.1 of uncultured Acidobacteriota bacterium. GTDB lineage: Bacteria > Acidobacteriota > Terriglobia > Terriglobales > Acidobacteriaceae > Telmatobacter. The sequence continues at coordinate 4,311 of CAWBIG010000270.1, forward strand.
GGCGGGCGGGCCGTCGTGCTGCTGCGGGAGCCGAACGAGCAAGCATGCAAAGTGCCACAGCGGTGGTCCGAAAGTCTCGTCCACGCTGAACGTCTTTGCCGAGATCCGCCAAGATCAGCCATCCGTTTCCGGTGGGCACCAAGACCCATGATGCCGACGAGTCGCTCCAGTCCAACACCGGCGCGCCTCCTGCGGTGGTACTCAACAACAACCGTCACGCCACCTGTGCGGACTGCCACAACTCTCATGCGGCCATGCCGACGACCACCTTCACGGTTCCGCCGTCCGTCCGTCCCTCGCAGAGTGGAATTGCCGGCATCAGCGCGATCGACGGGACCACCATCGTGAATCCCTCGGTCAACCAGTATCAAAACTGCTTCCGAGCCTTACGCAGTAGCTCAGGCAAGACGGTCAACGTCATCTACGGATACCTGCCTGCGCGGGCGGTGGCCGCAGGAGATCCGCTGAACGTCATTCTG
>CAWBIG010000271.1:0-8773 GCA_963788435.1 uncultured Acidobacteriota bacterium
GTATTGGCCGGAGCCAGCGCCGCGGTGGACCATGCCGCCGAAATTGCCTGCGTTCCATGGATCCAGTCGGCCTTCACCATGTCCCGGCCCTCGTTCACGTTCAGCCGATCGGTTGGATTAGTCGGCATGCGCGGCGGATCCAGCACCCCGGCCGCGCTGAACGCGTATCCCACGCCCCACAGAACCATTTTGCGCCCCGCTGTCATTTCAACATCGCCCGCGGAAACCGTGGCATACGTTTCCCGCACCCGCAGTTGCGTGCTGGTATCGAAGTAGGTTGCAGTCAGCCCGATCAGGCTGGAGTTAAAGTTCCAGCGGTTCCCCTCGCGAACGCCAATGGAGGGCTCGAGCAGCACCTGGTTCAACACCGCAGGAATGGGTTCTGTCCGCCCGGCGTAGAAAGTGGTGTCGTCGATCGCATTCACTGAATAGCGCAGCTGGTAGCGGCTCTCGCCATCCGCCGGTGCGTTTTGCGCGCCAGCCAAAGCGCCAGTGAGCAGGATCGCCGGAATGAGAAACGTGCAGTTCATGCTCAAAACCTGTCGGCGCGTCCCTGGTAGAAGAGCCGGTCTGGCAGCGAACGCGGCGCGGCCCCTGAGTATTCCAGCACGCTGCGCGAGTTGCGCAGGATCTCGTCGTAAAGCGTGAACCGCCGCAACAGCATCTGCCCACCGAAGTCTTCGTATTCGTCGAATGTTGCAGACTTGATGTGCTTGCCGGAAGTCAGGTAGTACTCCGCCTTCACCGGCCGGCTATCTTCCACGCGGAGCCAGTACAAAACGCGGTGATACGTAGCGCCCTTGCGCTTTGCCGTAAGCTCCAGAACGTAGCAGTCAGTGTTTCCGGCCTTTTCCGTGCGCAGGTACACGGGCGAATAGTCGGCGGAGTAGTTGGTGCGGGCCACGTCGCCATTTGAGGCGTCGCCAGTCAGCCGCTCCAGCGGCGTGATGCGCACCGGGCGGCTGGTGTCGGGCAGATAAATCCACATGTCGTCGCCCAGCATCAGCACGTGTTCGCCCTTTTCGCGAGAGCTCAGGAATTCCACGTACGTCTTCTCTGTGCCCTTTTGCGAAACTTCGTAAAGATGCTCTTCGTCGGCTTTGCCGGCGGCGAAGTCGGTGATCTTCACGTGCACCACGTACGCTGGCCAGCCGTTGCGAAAGCGGTCGGACTGCCGCAGCAGGGCTTCGGCGTCCGGCGCGGCCGGCGCGGCGCGGCATACCACCGCGCAGGTCACCAGGAATGCAGCCAGCAAAAGAATCAGATACCAGCGGAGAAAACCGTTGACGTTAGACATGAGCCAGTGCCTCCGTTATGCGCAGCCGCGATGCCCGCACCGCGGGCAGAATGGACGCAAGAACTAGTGAAACCACCACCAGCAGCGATGAGCCGATCATGATTCCGGGCACGTGCACCACGTGAAAGGGAATCCCCAGGGTGTAACCGGGCGGCGGCGGCAAACGAAAATTGAGCCGGTTGAGCAGCGCTCCCGCCAGGTTGCCGGCAACAACGCCAATCGCGGCTCCCAACAGCCCGAGCACGCCGGCCTCCGTCATAAACAGGGCGACGATCCAGACCTGAGGCGTGCCCATGGCCAGCATGGAGCCGATTTCGCGCGTGCGCTCGAACATCGACATCAGCAGCGTGTTAATGCTCGACATAAGCACCATGAAGAAAACGATCAGCCCCATGAAAAGGAAAATTCCGTCAAACAGATTGCGTACCTGCTTGTAATAGGTCGCGAGGTCGATCCACTTGCGCAGCTCCATTCGCTGCGGAAGGCCTGCGAAACGCGGCGTCAGCAGGCGGTAAACGCTATCGGTGTTGGCCGTTGCATCCAGCCCCACTACCAGGTTGGTCACGCGGTCGCTTTGTAGCAGTCGCTGCGCGGAGACCAGCGGAATGCGCAGGTATCGCGCATCCAGCTCCGCGGCTGCGGTCTGGACAATCCCAACAACCTCGACATCGATGCCGTTCAGCGCGCCATCTGAGGTGACCGCAAGCAGCGTGAGCCCGTCGCCCACTTTCACGTTCATTGACTTGGCCAGTCCCACCCCGATCAGCGCTCCAACTTCTTCGCCGGGATTGGGGTCCAGATCGTGCCCGGCAATCAAATTCGGCGTGAAGCCCAGGCTCCTTTCGGCATTGGGATCGACGGCGCTGCCCATGTAAACCGCGGATTTCTGGCCGTTCGACACCATGCCGTAGAACTCGATGCGAGGCGCCACCCCGCGTACGTGCGCAGTGCTCGCAACCCGTGCCGCCACCCGATGCCAATCGTCGATCCCCGTGTCGAGCACTCGCACTTCGTCACGCTCAAAGTGTTCGGCGTTGAAAATCTGGATGTGCCCAAGCCCATTGCGAATCGTGCTTTCCCTCAGGCCGTCGGTCATGAATTGGAAGTAGCCGCCCGCAAGCAGCAAGCCCGTCACCCCTCCGGCAACCATCATCAGCGTCATCGCCGTCCGGCGGCGGTTGCGGAACACGTTACGAAACGCTAGCAGCAGAAACTTGCTCATGGCCGTCTCCTTTCATTGCTTCTTGCGCGTCGCCTTGCGCTCCCGCTTCGGAATCGGAGACCACGCAGCCGTCGCACAGGCGAACAATGCGCGGCGTGTGCTCCAGCAAGCGCTGGTCGTGCGTGGAAAAGAGGAAAGTGAGGCCGAGGTTCCAGTTCAGCTCCCGCATCAGGTCGATCAACTGAGTCGCATTCTGCGTGTCCAGATTCGCTGTCGGCTCATCGGCCAGCACCAGCGACGGCCGGTGCACAATGGCGCGAGCCACGGCCACGCGCTGCCGCTCGCCGCCGCTCAGCAGGTCAGGCCGATGCGCGGCTCGCGACGAAAGCCCCACGCACTCCAGCGCCCCTAGCGCCCTCCGGCGTCGTTCCTTCGCGCTCATCTCGCGCAGCAGCAGCGGATATTCCACGTTCTCCACCGCCGTGAACACGGGTATCAAATTGAAGGACTGAAAAACGAATCCGATTTTCTGGCGGCGCAACTCCGTGGTCTGCCTGCGGCTCAGTTTTGACGTGTCCTGTCCGTCAAGCAGAATCCGGCCCTCCGTTGGGGAATCGATGCAGCCGATCAGGTTCAGCAGCGTGGTCTTTCCGCTGCCGCTGGGGCCGGCGATCGCCAGAAATTCCCCCGCCGCGATCCCCAGGTTCACCGCATTCAGCGCCCGCACCTCACTGTGGTCGAGTGAAAAATTTCGGCTTACGCCTTCCGCCATCACCAGGTCATCCACGTCTCGCCTCCTGTCCATCCTTGCGGACATAGGCAGAAAGTAACGTGGATTCTCCTCCACCGGACGGCAGGTTGGATGAACGCTTCGAATAGCGGATGGAAGGGAGTTTTTCCGGTATGAGCCGTAGCACAAAATGGAGAGTAACGACAGGCGCGCTAAGATCGCCTGCCTAGGGTGGATCCATTTCCCGCATCGACTGGCTCAGGACTCATCGAGCGGAAAGATCCGATCTATTGATGGAGGTCGCGCAGGAAGTGTTTATCGCGCCGGAGAAGCGGCTTGCTCTTGGACCCTCAGGGCAACAAACGAAAGAGGCGGTCTGGTGAACCGCCTCTTTCGACTCTTTGTCTGGCTCTCAGGCGATCCGGACGTTCTCAGCCTGAAGGCCCTTGGGACCCTTTACAACATCGAACGTGACCGCCTGGCCTTCCTGCAGGCTCTTGAAGCCCTCGCTCTGGATTGCCGAGAAATGCACGAACACGTCTTCGCCATTCGGCCGGCTCAAAAAGCCGAATCCCTTGGCGTCGTTAAACCACTTCACTGTTCCTTGTTCCATGAATCTTGTTCCTTACTTGTGGATGTACCGCCGAACTCAATTTGGAGTTGATTGCGAGTAAGGCAGAAAAGCGGAACAAGCAAAAAAAACCAGATCGGATTCTTCGATCTCCTTCAGTGTACACCTCCGGCATTTCGAAATCCTCGCGCACATTGCACTATCTTCGTCTTTTCAGGACCGCAATCTCGAGGAGACAGGCAAATCAGCCGTTTTTGGGCGTCGGTTTTCGACCGCACACTCCCTGGCGGACGTTCCCATCAAATGCCCACCGGCTAACGGCTAAACCGATGCCCTCCGCGGCCGCCGCCACCCGAGTCCTTTTTCCTGGCTCTGAAGCAGTCCTGGCAATATACCGGACGGTCGCCTCGCGGCTCAAACGGCACTGTAGTCTGCTTCCCGCACGCGGAACACGTAACCGTCGTGCCAGGCGAATCGCTCCGGTATCCTCCCCCGCCTCCGCCTCCGGGCTGCTCGTTCTTCTTTGCCTGGCGGCATGGCTTGCATCGTTTCGGAGTGGAATAGCCGCGCTCCTGGAAAAACGCCTGGTCTTCGCTCGAAAACGTGAATTCCTGTCCGCAGTCGCTACAGGTCAGTTGCAGATCCTCTGTCATACGGTCCTTTCGTCCACCCCTTTACTGTACGCCAAGCAGAAGGGAGTGGCAGTGGGAGCATATCAGGGAAAGCGGCTCCAACAGCGTATTCCCAGCCAAAACGAATTCGAGCGGATACGTTCACTTTTATCCCGCCACCCCCTGCAACCCAATCCCGCCCCCCTGACATTCGAGGACTCATTTCGGTGCCGAAGCATAACTAGTGTCCCGTCCTTGAAGTTCCCAACAAAACCGGCGCCGTCCCAACAAAAACGGTGCCGTCCAAATAAAAACGATGCCGTCATCCTGAGCGGAGTTTGCCGCGCTCTTTGCGGCAAACGCAGTCGAAGGACCTGCTTCTCGGGTGCTCGCGGATGCGACGAACTTCTGGGACACCACACCAGAAATACAAATCGATTACAGCGATTGGCGTTTGGGCTTTCGGAGTGAGGTGCTATTTTCGACCAAACGCGGAAAATGCAGACAGAATGGAGAGATGCTGCTGGCGGGGGATCAGGGCGGCGAACCATCGGCCATGGTGCTTTAGTGGAGACAATGCTCTCACGGAAGCTGACATCAAACGGGTACGTTGACAAGCAGTGCTTACCCGCTCTGAGGGATTGACATTTTTCACGCATCGCAGATACTTCGCTCAGTCTTGGGCAGCGATCGGTGTCCTCCTTGCCAATGGCTCCCGCTTCCGCTTCTTGATTGCAGGCCTCCAGGCGATTGGGCGCACTGCGTTCAGTAACTACATTCTGCAGACCTTGATGGTCACGGCTTTGGGCTGTTCGGAAGTCTAGATCGGATACAGCTAATGGGAGTGATGATGCTGATCTGGATCACAGAATCGGCTGCGTCTATCTTTTGGCTCAGGCATTTTATGTACGGCCCGATCGAATGGCTCCAACGTTTTGTCGCTCATTGGCAGCGCCCCGTGATCCACGTTGCGGCAACGAGTTGCGCATCCCTGTAGAGCCTGCGCTTGTCCTTGGCTGACTGCTTGCTCGGAACCGGGGTGGATCGTCGCCAACTCAAGAGTTTCGGGTAAACCCGATCTCCGGCGCCGAGCCGAGTTGGGGGAAAATCGTCGCAGTAACTGCGGGATCGATCGTAATCCGCCTTACGGATGCTTACGCAGCTTCGAGTTCCAGCACGATCGCCGCCCCCTGCGGTTGCAGGTTCATGGCGCTTGCGCGGCCGCGGTTGTCGCGCAGGATGGTGGCGCACAGGCTCAGCCCCAGGCCCGCGGTTTCGCTGCCCGCCGGCAGTCCCGGCACAAACGGATCGAAGGCGCGTTCGGGATCATCGAATCCCACTCCGGTGTGCGCAATCACGATCCGCACCCGCCCATTGATAACATTGGCTTCCACGCGCACGGTGCGGTCGCCCTCCATGTTCTCCACCGCGTCCATGGCGTATTGCAGGCAGTGCAGCACCGCCTGGCGCAACTGCTGTGCATGCGCACGCACCGGCGGCAGCCCTGGGGAAACATCCAGCCGGAACTCGATCGACCGCTGCAGAAACTCCGACCGGTGGAGCTGCTCCATGTCGGTCAGCATCTCCCCCACTGAGATCACGGTGAGCTGCGCGCTCGGCGCGCGCGCCACCCGCTGCAGGCTCTCCAGTGTGGAGCGCATGCTGCGCGCCGCTGACAGGATGGTCTCCAACCCCTTGCGCTCCTGCGCGTCCAGGTGCGGCATCTCCCCCAGTAGCGCCGCATAGCCCAGGATCACCGTCAAGGGGTTATTGAGCTGCTGCGTAACATTCCCGGCTAGCTGGCCCAGGCCTGCGAACCTCTCCGAATCGATCAGCTTTTCCAGCATCCGCGTCTGGCTGCGCATGGATTGCATGCGCGCCGTCAGCATCTCCACCGGAACCAGGTCGTCGGCGCGCAGAGCTTCTTGCGCGTCTCTTGGCCGGGCCAGAAATAGCGCGCCTTCGGTGCCCGAACGCCCCGTCATCGGCACCGCCAGCGCCGACGTAAAGTGCAGCCGTTCCAAGTCATCCCCCGGCTTCAGGCACGGGTGCAGGTCCAGCTTCACGGTCTGGCTGCCCTGGGCCGCCGGCTGAGACACGGCCAGGAAATCAGCCATCGGAAGCTGCTCCACCAGTGTTGCCAGCGCTTTCGCCGTGGCCAGGTCGAATCCTGCTGAGCCCGCCAGCCGATAGGCTCCCGAGGACTGCAACAGCACCAGCGCCGCTTGGCCAAAACGGCTGTTCTCAACCACGGCGCGGCAAATCTCTCCCGCCCGGCGATCGAAATCCGCCACCCGCCGCCGCGATAGCGTCAGCCGCGAATACGCCTCCATCTCCCGCCGCGCCTGCCGTTCCCTCCGGGCGGTCGCCGAGTTCGTCGCCAGCTCGTTTTCGAGCGTCAAAAGGATCAGTCCCAGCGCCGTCACCACCTTGGCCAGCGTGGTGGTGCGCATCAGCAGCAGGTGCGGTTGCGGCAATTGGAAATAAGACAGAATGTGCAGAATAATCAGCGACCACGCCACAAAACCCAGAAAACTGACCACCACCCCCGGAGAGAAGCGCCGGAAATTGGAGATAACCAGCATGGCCGATAGGACGTAGGTGGCCGACTCCACCAAAATCAGAGGCCAACCCAGCCCGGTCTTGAAATAGAGCCAGTACGCCAGGCAGCCGAACACCGCATCAAACCACCGTGCCCCAACCCGGTTGGTAGCGTGCCTTTGGCGTCGGTCCCACAGCACCCCCGCTCCCAGCGAGAGAAGTCCCAGCGCCGGAAATACCCAGGACATGATCCCGGTGGGCGTGGCCTGCTGATACAGCAAATGGCTGAGCCCCGCGTAGATGATCAGCGGCGACGGTGTAGGGAATCGCGTACAGAACCCGCCGCTTCCCCACCATGAAAAACAGCGGCGAGAGCGACCCCAGGAACAGTCCGGCAGCCAGCATGGCCAGCGACTCGGCCAGCGCCGCGGCCCACGGCGCATGAGTGTCCGGCATGGTCACGGCTGTGGTGGGATAAAGAAGCGCCATCCGCAGCACGGTGCACAGAAAAGCCAGGAACCACAGCAGGTTGCGGATGTCGCGCGTCCGCGCGTAGAGATAGCCGAACGCTGGCAGCAACATCGCCGTCAGGATAAGCGCCGGCATCTGGTACCAATCTTGCATGGAGCCTGATGCCTCCTTTTTCCTTCCAATCAGGAGAATTGTTTTTGCCGTAATACGGTATCTGGGGAAAAACGCAGGGCCTCGAACCTGACTTGCACCGCAGCCCAAGGTACCACGAAAGCGTCTAATATGGTTAGACGGATCGGCTGGGCCGCCTTGTCGCAAGCTGCCGCGGCTTGAATTTATTTCACCTGGAGATTGTAGTGAATCGCTTGCGCAATACTTCCCCGATGAGCGCGCCCGTCCTGCTGGCAGCGGTTTTGGCCGCCGCAATCGCAGGGGCCGCGCCCCGCGCCGCGGCCCAGAGCAAGGACACCTTCACCCCCATGGCGCTCGACTCCGGCTTCGGCCACATTGACACCCAGCCGCCCACCACCCCCCCCGACCAGATCATCAAGAATTTCGCCGCCAAGGAATCCGAGTTCCAGGAGGCGCTCAACCACTACACCTACCGCCGCATCGCCAAGGTCGACACCATCGATGACGACACCGGCAAATCGGACGGCGAGTGGTATGAAGTCGACGACGTCATCTTCGACCCCTCCGGCGCGCGCACTGAGAAGGTGGTCTTCGCGCCCCAGAACACCCTCACCCGCGTCTCCATGTCCCCCTCCGACCTCCAGGACATCCAGCACGGCTACCCCTTCGTACTCACCACCGACGAAGTTCCCGCCTACAACATCAACTATGTCGGCCGCCAGAAGGTGGACGAGGTCCAGTGCTACGTCTTCGACGTCAGCCCCAAGCAGATCCTCAAGAACCATCGCTACCTGCTCGGCCGCATCTGGGTGGACGCAACCGACCTCCAGATCGTGGTCACCAACGGCCGCATGGTTCCCGACAACACCAAGCGCGGCCAGGAGGACCTGCATCCGCCCTTCATGACCTGGCGCCAGCAGATCGACGGCCACTACTGGTTCCCCGTCTACACCAAGGGCGAGGGCGTCCTCCACTTCACCGGCACCCAGGGCGCCCTTGACGAGGACGTCCACATCCGCGACATCATCAAGTACACCGACTACAAGCGCTTCGGCTCCACCTCCAAGATCATCTACGACGGCCAGGAAGTGAAGAATGACAACCAGCCCGGGGCTCAGCCAGCGAATCAGCCCCCGCCGCCGCCAAAGCCCAATCGCTAGCGCAATCTGTGCCCCGTTAGCGCAAGCTGTGTCCCGTTAGCGTAGCCGTGCCTAGCGAGCGCAATCTGTGCCTCGTCATCGTTCGCCGCGGCGAACGA
>CAWBIG010000272.1:0-60699 GCA_963788435.1 uncultured Acidobacteriota bacterium
AAATCAAAAACCTCATGCAATCAAAAACAATCGAACCACCCGGCAAAAAAGCTAACAGCTACAAGCTGCCATTCCGTTCCATGGCGCGGCGATACGCGGTCAGAGCCATCAATGGGAAGTAGTGCCGGTACATGGTGTACGCCAGGTAAAAGACCTTGGGGAAGCCTGTACCGGTGATGATACTCTGCCTGCTCGCGCATTCGCCCAGGCATTCGTCCCAGCCGCCATCTGCGCGCTGACGCTCGAGCAACCAGCGGACGCCCTTGGCGATGGAATCGGAGCGGTCGTCGCCGGCGGCGAGCAGGCCGAGCAGCGCCCAGGCGGTTTGCGAGGGTGTGCTGGGACCTACACCACGGGTATTGGGATCGTCGTAGCTGCCGCAGGTTTCGCCCCAGCCGCCGTCGGAGTTCTGCACCATGCGGATCCACTCGGCCGCCTGTTGCACCTGGGGCTCATTGTGGTCGAAGCCTATGGCGTCCAGGCCGCGCAGGACCAGGAAGGTTCCATAGATGTAGTTGACGCCCCAGCGGCCGAACCAGCTCCCGTCGGGCTCCTGCTCGCTGAGGATGAATTGGATGGCCTTCTGCACGTGCTTGTCTTCGCGCGTATAGCCGTAAGCTGCCAGCATCTCCAGCATGCGTCCCGTAATGTCGACCGATGGCGGATCGAGCATCGCGTTGTGGTCGGCAAAGGGGATGTACTGGAAGATCATCTTGGTGTTGTCTTTGTCAAAGCTGCCCCAGCCGCCGTTGCGGCACTGCATAGCGAACTCCCAGTTGATGGCGCGCTGGCACACGTCGTATTGGTAGCGTTCGCGGGGGTTGTCCACCTTGTTGAGAGCCAGCAGCACCTGCGCGGTGTCGTCGGTGTCGGGATAAAACTCGTTGTTGAACTCGAAATACCAGCCGCCGGGCTCGGTGTTGGGAACCTTGACGGCCCAGTCGCCCCTGTGGCGGACTTCCTTGGAGAGCAGCCAGTCGGCGGCCTTCAGCATGCGCGGATCGTCTTTCGGGACGCCGGCTTCACCGAGCGCGAAGACAGCCTGGCCGGTATCCCACACGGGCGACATGCAGGGCTGCATGCGGAAGGTGGGCTCTGGCATTACGTCGTTAGCGGGCTCCTCGATGCCTAGCTTTTCGAACTCGTCGCGGGCGCGGATCACCTGGGGATCGTCCTCGGAGTAGCCGAGGCAGCGTAGCGCCAGGATGGCATTCATCATGGCGGGATAGATCGCGCCGAGGCCGTCGGACATTTCCAGCCGGTCAAGCATCCATTTTTCGGCGCGGCGGAGGGCCAGCCGGCGCAGCGGACGGATATGCACGGCCTCAAACCAATGGGTCATCCGGTCGGACAGGAGAAAGATGTTGCGCCAGGAGAAGAGGTTCTTTCGATCCATGCGCAGGCGGAGGATGGCGTTCTGGCGGCCGCCTACGAAGAGCTCGTCGATGCTCTGCTCGGGCGGGATCTTCTTGAATGGCTTTTTGGCGTAAATAATGGCCAGAGGAACCAGGATGCCGCGCGACCACGACGAGATCTCGTAGATGTTGAAGTAGAACCACTTGGGGAAGAGGACAATCTCCGGCGGAATGGCGGGAACGGCGTCGTAGTCGTACTGGCCCAGCGCGCACAGGTACATCTTGGTGAAGGTGTTGCACGCCACCACGCCGCCATTGGCCAGAGCCCATTTGCGCGCCTTTTCCATGCGCGAATCATCGGGGCCGAGGCCCATCAGCTTTGCCGAAAAATAGCACTTGACGGTGAGAGAGATGTTTCCCGGGCCACCGGGATAAAGGCTCCAGCTCCCGTCCTCGTTCTGGTAGCGCATCATCTCGGTGAATGCGCGGCGAAGGCGGCCGGGGTCGCCGGATTCGAGCAGCGTGTGCAGGAAGATGTAATCGGCCTCAAGCATCGAATCGGCTTCGAGCTCGCCGCTCCAGTAGCCGTCAGGATGCTGGCGGGAAAGGGTATATTCGGCGGACCGCTCGATGGCCGCCCTCACCTCGGACAGGTCGGCGTCGATTCTTCCAAACCTGGGCGAAGCTGCTGCTGCCTTTTGATGCGGTAGGTCCATGCGGTTCAGAATGCCTCTAGTTTTCCCCCTGGGGTTAATCCGCGTCCAGGGGCTTGACAGCAATGGTGATCCGGCTGACCCCGCTACTTTAACTCCAAAGTCCAGTCAAAGCTCGAGCGGGGCCGTACTCCTTTGAATCGGAATTCGCCCGGCAGGTGCTCCATCGTCGCACAAGGCAGCGCAAGATGGGTCAACGCACGGGAACGGACTGGCCGCCAGCCCCGCCAATCGCTTGAACAATCTCCGGAGGCAGGCCGAACCGGACATTTTCCGGCATAACCTCAACTTCTTCGACGCTGCTGAAGCCGTTCAGACGCAAATAATTCACCACATCCTCGACCAGAACCTCAGGAGCAGAGGCCCCGGCAGTGACCGCGACGTTGCTGACGCCTTCAAGCCACTTTGGGTTAATAGCCTGCGAATTATCAATGAGATAGCCGATGAGTTCCAAGGTTGCGCGACACCTCAACCAGGCGATTGGAATTGGAGCTGTTGGTGGAACCGACAACCAAGACCAAATCAGCCTTATGGGCCACGTTGCGGACAGCAACCTGCCGGTTTTCCGTGGCATAGCAGATGTCCTGCGAATGGGGGCCGACAATGTTGGGAAATTTTTCCTTGAGCGCGTGAATGATATCGCGCGCCTCATCAAGAGACAGCGTAGTCTGCGTCAAGTAGGCGACGCGGTTGGGATCGGGAACCTGCAGATTCTCAACCTCTTTAGCGTTGGAAACCACTTGGGTTACGTCTGGGGCTTCGCCCAGGGTGCCCTCGATTTCGTCGTGGTCGCGGTGACCGATGAGGATGAGCGAATAGCCCTGGCGGGCAAACTTGACGGCCTCAATGTGGACCTTGGTGACCAGCGGGCAGGTGGCGTCAATCACATTCAGGCCGCGCCCTGTGGAGCGATCGCGCACGGCAGGGGAAACGCCGTGGGCGGAGTAAATGACACGCTGGCCGTTGGGAACGTCGTCGATTTCATGGACAAAAATGGCGCCTTTTTCCGCTAACTCATTGACCACGTATCGGTTATGGACAATTTCGCGGCGCACGTAGATGGGGGCGCCGAAGGTCTCCAGGGCGATGCGGACGATGTCGATGGCGCGCACTACGCCGGCGCAGAATCCGCGCGGCTTGAGCAGCAAAACGCGTTTGGTGGCCGGGGAAGCTGCCGTCTGATTACCGTTCGACATGGATTCGAGGACAGTTGTGGTCACAGTTACAGTATACAGTTCCTTGTTTCTTGTTAGAAGAGTCGCTTTCGTCGACGATTTCGCACAGCCACGGCGGCATCCAATCCCGTATGGACCAGTCCGTGTCCTCTTCTCCGTCCAATCGCCGCTCGAGGCTGGTCTGGCTATGGCTCGGGGTCGGCGTCCTTCTGGGCATCGTGATCGGGCTCGTATTAGTTCCGATTTCGGTGGCGGCCGGCGTCCGCACCGCCTTCGGAGCTTTGCACTGGAGCCGCGTAACCCGTCTGGACACGACAGCGCCGTCGGTTGTGGAGAAGATTCGCCAGCTCTCGAGGCTGGAGACGGTCGAGTATTCCGTCGACAAGATCGTGGAAGGCAACCGGCAAACGCCCGGTATTCCTGACTTTCTCGCGGGCGATCGGCTGCTGCTGATAGCGCACGGCGAGGTGATTGCCGGAATCGATTTTGGGGGAATGAAAAACAGTGACCTGCGGGTGGATGGCGACTCCGTGGACGTGCGCTTGCCCCCGGCGCAGATACTTGTGACGCGAATCGATAACGGGCGCACCCGCGTTTACGAACGCACCACCGGTCTGCTGGTTCCCACCGACCCTAATCTGGAGTCACGGGTGCGGCAGGCAGCAGAGCAGCAGATTACCCAGGCTGCGCTGGACGACAAGATCCTTGAAACCGCGCGTGCCAACGCAAAGGACACCATCACAGGCCTGCTCTACGCGCTGGGCTTCCGCAAAGTTAACGTGCGGTAAGTTGGATTTGCCCAGGATCATCGCCGGTCGCGCCAGGGACCGAGAACTCGATAAATGGGAACAGCGGTTGGATTCAATCTTGAGGCGTGAAGGAGCTTGCGGCGAATGAGCCAGCCAACGGCGGACTGGGCTGAACTGCGCGAGACGCCGATCGATTCTGCCAGTTCCTGGTAGCTGATCTGGACCGGCTCTTCACGGCGCTGCTCCTCCGCCGCCAGCCAAACGTATACAAGAAAGCTCACCGGACGCTTGTCGTGGCCGACAAGGTCGCGCAAGAGAACGTCTGTGACGTAGTCGTCGAAATGGGTCATCCCAGCTATACCAATAGATAGTATAGCAATATCTACCCGATTGCATCTACGTGGTTTACGCGCTATCGTCCGGACATCGAAGTAATCTTTCGAGGAGGACGAGAGAAATGATTCGTGGGGTTAAGATTGTGAGCCTTCCAGTGCGCGACCAGGATGTGGCGCTGAAGTTCTACACGGAAAAGCTGGGATTCAAGGTGGCAACCGATCAGCCCATGGGCCCTGGCATGCGGTGGATTGAGTTGATGATTCCGGGATCGGACGTGAATGTGGCCCTGTTCACGCCGCCGGGGCACGAGAACCGGATCGGCGGCTTCCAGCCGGTCACATTCTGGTGCGACGACGTGTTTGCGACTGCCGAGGAGATGAGGAAAAAGGGAGTGGAATTGGCCGAGGAACCGACAAAACAAGTGTGGGGAACCATGGCGAAATTCAAAGACCCGGATGGCAACGTGTTCGTATTCTCGAGCCGCTAGAGGCAACCCCGTATCGCCGTACGGGGTTCGTATTGAACCGGTAGCGCACTCGGAATTTTTCGCGCTGCCGGGAGGACGGATGAAGAGCGGCAGGGTTTTGCTGGTGGCGGGTGCGGCCATGATGGCCTGGGGGCTAACGGGATGCCCGGCGCAGGTTGGGGTAGGCGTGGGGTACGGGCCGCCTCCGGATTGCCCCTACGGATACTACGAGTACCCGCCGTATGACTGCGCCCCGTACGGCTTCTACGGGCCGGAATGGTTCCCCGGCGGCGTATTTCTCGGCGCGGGCCCCTGGTTCCATGGGCCGCGACATTTCTGGGGCCACGTGGACAATCACCTGGATCGCCATCATGGGTACGGCGGGCCAGTTCCGCGGCGCGGGGAACGGCGCGACGAGGGCCATGCCGTTCAGCACATGCAGAACTTTCACGGAAACGAGTTGCACAACGGACGCGGACACGTCCGCCGACGCTAAGAGGGCCAACGCGAGGTGCAGGTTGGCCGGTGCCGGAGGATCGGCGGGGATTACGCTAACGTACTGCAATCGTGCAGGTATCCTATCGAGATTCGGGCGGCATCTAAACGTCTAGTGGCGTAGGGAACCGAATCGCAGACGTATGGGCAGCGTGACGGCGGCATTTTAGTTGCGAACCTCCGGAATTGGCGGAAAGGCAAGGACCATCGATCATGGCAGGCTTTTCAGGAAACCGCAGGATTCTGATCGTCGATGACGAACAAGCTATTGCCGACACTTTGGGGCTTATCTTCCGCTCCAACGGCTATGAAGCGCGAGCGGCATATTCCGCGGAGCAGGCGTTAGAGCTGCTGGAGGAGTGGAAGCCGGATCTGTCGATCATCGACGTGGTGCTGCCGGGGATGAATGGGATCGAATTCGCCATTTTCCTGAAGGCCAGTTATCCCGAGATCCACTTCCTGCTGTTCAGCGGCCAGCCCGGGACCAGCGGCCTGCTGGAGGACGCCAAGAAGAAAGGTTACCTGTTCGATATCCTAGCCAAGCCGCTGCACCCCACATTCATGCTGGCGACGGTGGCGAGCATGCTGTCGAGCCCGCCGACGGAGGCGGGGCAGTTGCCGAATTGATAAAGGCAGGGAACAGGGAGCAGGGATCCTTGCCTCGGCGGCTCGTGTGGTGATCCAGAAGTTCGTCGCATCCGCGAGCGGCGCGAAATGCAGGTCCCTCGACTGCGTTTGCCGCAAAAAGCGTGGCAAACTTGGCTCAGGATGACGGTCGCATTGGTTGCGATCTTCAGGGACAGGACACTAGCTGCGGCTGGCGGCGATCATCTGCGCGGCGTGCTGGAGGCTGGTCTCCGTTACTGTTGCGCCGCTCAGCATTCTTGCTACTTCATGGGTGCTGGCGCGCTGATCGAGCAGGCGGACCTGCATCTTGGTGCGGCCGGCGGACTCGCGCTTCTCAATCAAGAAGTGCTGGTCGGCGAAGGCGGCGATCTGGGGCAAGTGAGTGATGCAGAGGACCTGCTGGCCGCGGCCTAGCGCTTTCAGCTTCTGGCCGACGGCTTCCGCGGCGCGGCCACCGATGCCGATATCGATTTCGTCGAAGACCAGCGTGCGCGGCGTGGGTTTCTTCCTGGATTTGGCTGAGGTCTCTTCGACCGCGACTTTGAGAGCGAGCATGACGCGGCTCATTTCGCCGCCGGAGGCGATCTCTTCGAGACGCTTGAGGGGCTCGCCGGGATTGGTGGCGATGCGGTATTGGACCTGGTCCCAGCCGCCGGCGGTCCAGTGGTCCTGATGAGCGGCGCTGGTGATGGCGATTTCGAATTTCACCTTCATGGCCAGCGAATTGATCTGCTGCTCCGCAAGTTTGGCCAGCTTTGCGGCGGCCGCCTTGCGCTGCTCGCTCAGCGCCGCGGCGTGCTTCCGATACTCCGTCGCGGCGGTTTCGAGCTCCGCGCGCAGCTTCTTCATGATTTCTTCGCGGTCCTCAACCTCAGCCAACTGGCGGGCCACGTCCTGGCAGAAAGCGAGGACCTCGGCGACGGTTTTGCCGTACTTGCGTTTCAAGCGATCGAGAGCGGCGAGGCGGTCTTCGATTTCCGCCAGCCGCTCGGGGCTGGCATTGATTCGCTCGGCATAGTCGCGCAGGCTCGCGGCCACATCGCCCACCACGGCGCGAGCTGACTCAAGCTGCAGCGCCGGCTCGGCGAACTTCGCGTCGTAGCGCGCAAGCTCCTGCACCTGCTTGAGCGCGCCCCTCAGACACACTTCCGCCGACGCGCCGCCTTCGTATAACTGCTCGAATGCGCCCATGGCCGCGGCGTAGAGCTTTTCAGCATTCGCGAGCACACGCTTTTCCGTCTCCAGCGCCTCGTCTTCGCCTGCCTCCAGCTTCGCCCCCTCGATCTCCTTCTGCTGATAGGCCCACAGGTCGACCATGCGCAGGCGATCCTGCTCGCCCTGGAGCAGGTTATCGAGCATTTCCGCGGCTTGCTTCCATTGCCCGTAGGACGCGGCCGCGGCGTCTGTGGAAATGCCGCCGAAGCGGTCCAGGAGATGGCGCTGCTGGCCCTGGTCGAAGCTGATCAGGGTCTCAGTCTGCGCATGGACCAGCGCCAGCTCCGGGGCAAGCTGCTTGAGCACGGCGACGGTGGCGGGCTGGTTGTTGACAAACACGCGGCCCTTGCCGCCGGGCTGGATTTCGCGGCGCAGGATGATTTCAATGCCTTCCGCGTCGATGCCGTTTTCCTCGAGGATGGCCTCAGCGCCCGGAGTGGATTCAAAGACGCACGCGACGACCGCTTTATCGGCGCCGTGGCGGACGACCTCAGCGGAAGCCTTGCCCCCCATCAAAAGGGCCAGCGTGTCCACGAGGATCGACTTCCCTGCCCCGGTTTCGCCGGTGAGCAGGTTGAGCCCCGGGCCGAAGACGGCGATGGCGTGGTCGATGACCGCATAGTTTTCCGCGCGCAACTCGATAAGCATGGTTGGTCCCGGCTCCGGCGGCGACTCAGTGGGAATCCGAGCGCAGCATAGCACGACGGGCGTGTTTCCGGTGCCGGCTGGAGCGCATCTTAGATCATTAGGAGCATCTATCCCGTAACTTGGAACGCTCCACGGTGTCTGATACCGTTAAGAGTGAGGTGACCCACATTTTTACAGCTGCAACGCTTGTTTTCCTGCTGCAGAATGAGACCGCCGCGCCGCCGAATGAGGGCTTCGCTCATGGCATTAGCGGGTTGATGGAGCTGATGAGCCAACTCAGCGGAGTGGCTCTCGGCGTGCTGGGCGTTCTGCTGATTGCGAGCCTGTATTCCTGGACCGTGATCTTCGGCAAATGGGCCTCTTTCCGCCGTGCCACCAACGAAAGCCGCCGTTTCATCCGCAACTTCCGCAAGGCCACCCGGCTGCAGGAGATTGCCGCCATTACGGGAGACTACAAGGACAGTCCGCTGGCGCAGGTGTTTGAGGACGTCTACGAGACGTACAAGCGGCAGACCGGCGGATCGGGGCCGCCGCGCAACCTGATGCCCCTGGAGCGGTCGGCACAGACCGCGGCCAGCGAGGCCATCACCAACCTGGAACGGCGCATGACTTGGCTGGCGACGATCGCCGCCACCAGCCCGTTTGTGGGGCTGTTCGGCACCGTGATGGGGGTGGTGGAGGCGTTCCATGGATTGGGCGCGGCGGGATCGGCCACGCTGCGCGCCGTTGCCCCGGGCATGGCCGACGCACTGATTACCACGGCTGCCGGCCTGTTTGTGGCCGTGCCCGCGGTGGTGGCTTACAACCAGCTCAATGCGCGCATTCGCGTTTTCGCCGCGGCGCTCGACGATTTTTCCCGCGAGCTGCTGAACACCATGGAAGAGTTTCAGATGATGCGCACTGCTGCGCCAGGGCAACCGCGGTCGATAGCGGAAGCCGGGCGCGAGCTTCCCACGCGAGGTTGAACCGTGGCTTTTAGCACTGCAAGCGGCCAAACCCGCTCTTCGCTGGCAGACATCAACATTACGCCGCTGGTGGACGTGGTGCTGGTGCTGCTGGTGATCTTCATGATTACGGCGCCGGTGCTGCAATCGGGCATTGAAGTGAACGTGCCCAAGACGCGCACGACGCGGGAGATTACCGAACAACGCCTGGTGCTCACGATTGACCGCGAACAGAACGTTTTCCTAGATGACAAGCCGATCAACGTCCACGATTTGCCGGCAAAGCTGCACTCTTCCGACCCATCGAAGCAGATCATTTACCTGCGGGCGGATGAGCGCGTGCCGTTCGGCGTTTTCGCCAGCGTGATGGACGAAGTCAAACAAGCGGGGATTACCAACATTTCCATCATCACCCAGCCAATCAGCACCAAGACGGGTACGGCAGCGCAATAGCAAGATGAGTACGCTTCTCGAACACGAAGACCAACTGGATCGCGAACTGGGCGGCGGTGGAGTTGCTGCGCCGGCGACGGGGTCCGTGCTGCTGCACCTGGCGCTGGCCGGGGCGGTGGTGTCGTACTACGTGATTGGCGGATTCTTCCATTCGAACTTGTGGGGCGGCGCGAGTTCTGGAGGCGCGATCCGAGTGAACCTGGTGTCCAGCGCAATCCCGCTGCCGGCCGACCAGCCGCCGAACCAGAATGTGCTGGCCACGGAGACGCCCAGCCAGGCGCCTGCTGCGCCCACGCCGAAGGCAACGCAGAAGATCGACGAGGACGCAATCGCCATCCAGGGCAAAAAGGCGCAGCCCAAAGCGGAAACCGCGCCGCGCACCCCGCCGAAGGTGACGCAGCCGAAGCCGGACAACCGCGCGCAATATGGCGAAGAGCAGTCCAGCAACATGTCGCGCGGGGTGCAGGCACAGTCGAACCCCGGACCCACTTCCATCACGCAGGGCGACTTCGGCAGCCGTTTTCCGTGGTACGTGCAGCAGATCAATACCAAAATGTCGCAGATGTGGAACCGGTTCGAGGTGGATCCGCGGACGCCGCGTGGCGCGCGTGTTTTTCTCGATTTCACGATCCATCGCGATGGCTCGCCGTCGAATATTCAGCTGGAGCAGTCCAGCGGAAGCCCTACTCTCGATCGGTCCTGCATGCGCGGCGTGCAGCGGGTAGACACATTTGGTGCGCTTCCGCCGGGTTACAGCGGCAGCACCTTGAATGTCTCTTATTATTGTGAATATTGAAATCGCGAGGGAAAAATCCCCGCCGATGGATCTACGGCAACTCCTTTGAGGCCATTCCAAAATCTTCCTCAGGAAGGATCGCCCACCGCATGAAGGCAAAATCCGCTTTTCTTCTCTCGATGCTTGCCCTCGTCTGTTTGTTTTCAGGATTCGCGCGGGCGCAGGACTGGGTTCATACAGGTACGCATCTCGGCAACGTGCGCATTCGGCTGGCAGCGGCGGACTTCAAGCCGGTCGGCGCCGATCCCATGACGCCGCCGCTGAAGGCCACCTTTGACGCCACACTGATCAGCGACCTCGAGAACGCCGGCATCTTCGACATGGTCTCTAAGAGCATGAATCCTCAGGCGTTGCCGGGCTCGCCACAGGAGATCGATCTGGCGCAATGGGCTGCGGCGCCGGCGAGCGCGCAGATGGTCGCCTTCGGCGCGCTGAAGGCGGAGAATGGCCGGCTGGTGGTTTACGGGTGGCTGTTTGACGCGTCGAACCCGTCGAATCCGCAGGTGCTGGGCAAGCAGTACAACGAGGCCGCCAGCCAGGACATGGCTCGAACCGTGGCCCACCGGTTTGCCGACGAAATCATTTCGCGCCTGGGCGGGGGTATTGACGGGATTGCCGAAACCAAAATCTACTTCATCAGCAGCCGCTCCGGGAACAAAGAAGTTTGGACGATGGATTACGACGGGCAAAACCAGCACCAGCTCACACACCTGGGCACCACTTCGCTGTCTCCGCGCATCTCACCGGATAACAGCCGGATTGCGTTCTCTTCGCTGGGCAAAGAAGGATGGGCCATCCGGATGTATTCGCTGGACCTTGGACGAATGGTCAGCTTCCCGGGAGGATCCGCAGGTGGCTCCAATTTCTCTCCAGCCTGGTCGGGTGACGGAACCAAAATCGCCTTCTCCTCGGCACGATCCGGAGATCCAGAGATTTGGGTTGCCGACGCGAACGGTGGAAATCTGCGTAAGCTCACCAGTTTCAAAGGACCCGACGTCGGTCCCACCTGGAACCCACGCACCAATGCCCAGATAGCGTGGGAGAGCGGCCGCACCGGTCTTCCGCAGATTTACATCATGGATCAGGACGGCGCCAACATCCAGCGCCTGACGGATGGCGGCTACGCCATTTCTCCCTCCTGGTCGCCCGACGGCGGCATGCTCACTTTCAGTTGGAACCGCAAGTACGGTCCCGGCGCGCCCGGCGGTCAGGATATTTACATCATGGACATCGCCAGCAAGCGCTGGCAGCAGCTCACCCACGATTCGGGCTCGAACGACTTTCCGTCCTGGTCCCCGGACGAGCGCCACATCGTGTTTGAGCGCACCATCGGGCGCCGTGCCGAGATCTGGTCCATGCTGGCCGACGGCACCCAGCAACAGCAACTCACTCACGACGGAGAAAACTTCATGCCCAACTGGAGCTCGAAATAGAGCTTGCTTTATAAGCCTGTTGTTGCAGCGCCACGGCCTCGCAGTCAATGCGCGACGATTTTCTCCGGGAAACCAGCTTGGTTACTGGTCTCCTCCAGTTTGCGTGACGCACAACCCTCTCCCGGCGCTATCATGGATGTGTTGTCTCGAAAACTGTGGCGGAAATCCTGGCGCATACGGGTAGAGACAGGCCCAAAATCGCTATCCCGTCCGTTGTGCCCAGCGTAAGCATGAGTTTCACGGTCAATTCCGCCCTATTGGAATTACAATGTTCGGTTGGTTCGAGGACTTCCACTGCTGCACTCGTGCAAAAGGAGATTCATGTTGAACAGACTTAGCCGCTCTTTCATTCCGCTTGTAATTCTGGCCTCGCTGATTGCTGTTGCCGGTTGTCATAAGAAGCAGGCGCCGATGGCTCCCGCTGAGACCGCGCCGCCTCCGGCAGCGCCCGCGCCTACGGCACAGTTGACGGCGACGCCGTCCACCATTTCAGCCGGTGACCAAGTGGTCCTGACCTGGCGTACCACCGATGCCACCAACGTCTCTATCGACGGCATCGGCGATGTGCCGACCTCTGGAGTAAAGTCGGTTACGCCTTCGGCCAGCACCACGTACCACCTGGTGGCGCGCGGCGAAGGCGGCTCCGCAGATGCCTCCGCGACCGTCACGGTGAATACGCCTCCCGCGGTCTCCGTTCCTTCCACTTCGATGAGCGCGGACCAGGAGTTCAAGGCCAATGTGCAGGACGTCTTCTACGATTACGACACTGCCGACCTGCGCAGCGATGCCCAAGCCACGCTCTCGAAGGATGCGGCCTATCTGAACAGTCATCCCGATATCAAGATCGTGATCGGCGGGTACTGTGACGAGCGCGGTTCCAACGAGTACAACCTGGCTCTCGGCCAGAATCGCGCCGATGCCGCAAAGACTGCCCTTGTGAATGCCGGCGTCGCGGCGACTCGCATCCGCGTGATCAGCTACGGCAAGGAAAAGCCATTCTGCACCGAATCCACCGAGGACTGCTGGCAACTCAACCGCCGTGCCGGCTTCTCCATGGACCGGTAGCCGGATCGTTAGAATATTCCTTGGCGTAGAATTTGCCGTCCACGCTTTTGCATGAGTGTGGACGGCGCGAATCTCAAAAGAAACTCAGCGCTTCACGGTTTCACTTTTTCACCATGGCGCTGACAATTGCAACTGATCACTGGCAACGGTTCAGGTGACTTGATGATGAACGCACGCACGATACGCAATCGCCTCCTCGCCGCAGCCCTGCTGGCCGCGGTGGTCAACTTCGCACCGGTTCACGCCCGCGCCGCTTCAAAGGAAATCATCGCTCTCCAGACGCAGGTCCAGCAGCTATTGGACATGGTGCAGAGGCTACAGTCCACGCTCGATACCCGTTTCACCACTCTCCAGACCCTGGCGCAGCAAACCGCCGACAACGCGGCCCGGATGCAGAACACAATGGACACGCTGCAGCAGAAGCTGGCGGCGCAAAACGAGGCGATCAGCGGGAAAGTCGACTCGGCATCGGGCCAGGTGCAGTCGGTCAGCGACTCGATTGAAGAGCTGAAATCCAGGATGGACAAACTGCAGTCGTCGGTGCAGGCCATCCAGAGCCAGTTGCAGAACATGCAGGCGCCGCCGCAGACGGGCCAGCCAGGAAGCGGGCCCGGAGGCGCAATCGGCCCGAACGGCCAGCCCGCGGGTCCGGCCGCCAATGTTCCGCCGCTGCAGGACACGTTCCAGGCCGGTTTGCGCGACTTCAACGGCGCGCGCTACTCCGTGGCCCAGGGCGAATTCCAGGACGTGGTTCAGTATTATCCGCAGGACGACCTGGCCGGGCAGGCCCAGTTCTATATCGGCGAGATCGCCTATCACCAGAAGGACTACGACAATGCAGTGAAGGCGTACAACGCCGTCCTGGAGGGCTTTCCCGACAGCTCCAAGGCCGCGGCGGCCCAGCTTCACAAAGGCTATGCCGAGCTGGAAGAGGGCCGGCGCTCCTCTGGCGTTGAGGAACTGCGCTCGCTCATCAAGCGGCACCCGCAGTCTCCTGAGGCCCAGCAGGCGCGGCACAAGCTGGACGGCCTGGGCGTCCGCATCACCCCGCGCTGAAGCACTGGCGGCTCACTGAACGCGACAAAAAGCCCCGCTTCCAGCGGGGTTTTCATAGATGGATGCATCAATCCTTGAAGTCCAATCTCTCTCGCCATTGGAGCGAGCAAAACTCGGCAATGTTCTCGAAATCGCGTTTGTTCGCGGTAATGAGCTTCATTCCGGTGCGGGCGGCACTCACCGCAATCAGTGCATCGTTCGTCAATCGGCTTCTGCCGATTCGCTCATAGCCATATTTGAGCGCAAGGCGCGATAGAATCTTTCCCGATCGAGTCCAGTCGCTCAGCTCCGGAACCAGGATTCGGCCGCCCCTGCGAAAGTCCTCCTCCAGCTTGGTTACGGCTTTGACTGCTGAAGCGTCCGC
Source organism: uncultured Acidobacteriota bacterium (assembly GCA_963788435.1). Taxonomy (GTDB): domain Bacteria; phylum Acidobacteriota; class Terriglobia; order Terriglobales; family Acidobacteriaceae; genus Telmatobacter. The sequence goes on from CAWBIG010000272.1 coordinate 13,891, forward strand.
TCCGGCGTAAAGTTCATGGAGAACAACTGCGTGGATCCATATCGGATCTTTACCAGCCCACCGCATCAGGAGCAGAGGCGTATCGCCGCCTGCGCGGAGGGCATCGATATAGATCGAGGAGTCAAACAGAAGAGGCACAGTTCAGCCTTCGAGAGTCCCGAAAACATCGCGGATTACGACGCCGCTGGTCAAAAACTTGCGATGCGCCTCTTCGACGATGCGGTTCCGTTCATGTTCAGAAAGGACCAAGTCCATTGAACGCTCAAGCGCCTCAGTTTCTGTTGCGACGTTCAGTGCTTTCTGCACTCGTTTGAGCTTCTTACCGTCCAGCCGGAAATGCTTGTGCACCAGCTCTGGTCTAGCAGAATTCGCGGCCATATCTCACCTCTCGGCAAAAGTATAACGCCGATGTACATATTTCTGCAATTTATGAACATCCAGACCAATGCCGTTCAACAACGGAAAAGCCCCGCAGTTAGCGAGGCCTTTCCTTCCCTGTTCCCTACTCGAGTTCGCTGCCTTACTGCAGGTTCCCCATCAACTGCTCCAGCGCAGCTTTCGGCGGCCGCACCATTGCCTCGGGCAGCGTGCCAAGCGGCTGGTCTACCACGTTCAGCAGATCGGTGAAGGTGGGTTTCTCCGTGTCGATGTAGAACACACCCGTCAGCACTTCATCATTCTCGTGCGCCTCCATCAGCGTCCGCACGGCCTCGGCCTTGTTGGTCGGATCGTAATCTTCCTTCAGCTTGCGCAGCCGCATGCTCGACCCGTCGTGCATGGTCACGTCGTACACCTGGCCGGAGTCGTAGTCCACTTCGATATCGTCGAAGCTGGCCACGAATCCCACTTCGTTTACCGGCTCGTCATGATCCTGCATGAAGCGGTAACTCTTGGTCGATCCCTCGTGGTCATTAAACGTCACGCAGGGGCTGATCACGTCCAGCATCACCGTGCCCTTGTGTGCGATGGCCGCCTTCAGCATGGCCAGCAACTGCTTCTTGTCGCCGCTGAAGGAGCGGCCCACGAATGTGGCCCCGAGCTGGATGGCCAGCGCGCAGGTATCGATGGCGGGCAGATCGTTGATCACGCCCGTTTTCAGCTTCGATCCGATATCCGCGGTGGCGGAGAACTGGCCCTTGGTCAGCCCATATACGCCGTTGTCCTCGATGATGTAAATCATGGGCAGATTGCGCCGCATCAGGTGGACGAACTGGCCCACGCCGATGGAGGCCGTGTCGCCGTCGCCGGAGACACCCAGCGCCATCAATGTGTGATTGGCCAGTACCGCGCCCGTGGTCACTGAAGGCATGCGTCCGTGCACGCTGTTGAAGCTGTGCGCGCGGCTCATAAAGTAAGCCGGGCTCTTCGACGAGCAGCCAATGCCGCTCATCTTCATCACGCGCTCGGGCTGGACGCCCATCTCGTACATCGCATCGACGATGCGCTCGCTGATGGCGTTATGGCCGCAGCCGGCGCACAGCGTCGACTTGCCGCCGCGATATTCCACGATGGGAAGGCCGAGCCGATTGACTTTCGGATTTGGTGTTGCTGTGGCTGCCATAAATTAGAGGCCCTCCTTCGTGACAAACTCTTCCGTGACGCTGCGCGCATCGATGGGCAGGCCGCTATAGTGCAGGATCGACCGCAGCTTCACCACCTGGTCCGCCGGCAGATCCAGCTTGAGCAGGCTCTGCATCTGCGCGTCGCGGTTCTGCTCAATCACATACACGCGCTCATGTGAGGCCACAAAGTCGTGGATCTCGTGCGCGAACGGAAACGCCCGGATGCGCAGATAATCCACGTCGGTCCTGTACTCGTACTTGATCTGGTCCAGGCTTTCGCGCACCGCAAAATCGGAGCTGCCGAAGGCGATGAACCCGATCTTCGAAGTCCCGTCCTTCTCAAACACCGGCGCCGGAACCAGCTTGCGCGCGTTTTCAAACTTCCGCGCCAGCCGGTCCATCACTTCCTGGTACTCATCCGGCTTCTCCGTATATCCCGCTTTGGCGTTGTGCCCGGAGCCGCGAGTAAAGTACGAGGCCTTGGGATGATTCGTCCCCGGCAGCGTGCGCCAGCCGATCGCGTCCCCGTCCACATCCGTGTAGCGCAAAAATCCACCGAGCCGGTTCAGTTCCTCTTCGCTGAGCACCTTGCCGCGGTCCAGCGGCTTCTGGGGATAATCGAACTGCTCCGACATCCAGTTGTTCATGCCCAGGTCGAGATCGCTCAGTACAAACACCGGCGTCTGCAACCGCTCCGCCAGGTCGAACGCCTCCCCGCCGAACTCGAAGCACTCCTTCACCGAGCCGGGGAACAGCAGCACGTGTTTGGTGTCGCCGTGCGAGAGAAACGCCGTGGAAAGCACGTCGCCTTGCTGCGTCCTGGTCGGCATGCCGGTTGAAGGCCCGGTGCGCTGCACGTCGAAGATCACGCCCGGAATTTCGGCGTAGTAGCCCAGCCCGGCAAACTCTGCCATGAGCGAAATACCGGGCCCCGAGGTCGAGGTCATCGACCGCGCGCCCGCCCATCCCGCTCCCAGCACCATGCCGATGGCCGCCAGCTCGTCCTCGGCCTGCACCACCGCAAATGTCGCCTTGCCTTCCGGCGTCACGCGATACTTCTTCAGCAGGTCCGCTGTGGCCTCAATCAGCGACGTGGAGGGCGTAATCGGATACCACGCCACCACCGTTACGCCGGCAAACACCGCGCCCATGCCGCAGGCCGCGTTGCCGTCAATGATGATCTTGCCCTTGGTGCGGTCCATCGCCTCGATCACGAATGGATCCTGCTTGACCAGCTTCTCCTGCGCAAAGTCGAAGCCTGCCTTGACCGCGCCGAAGTTGAGATCGAAAACCTTCTGCTTCTTCGAGAACTGCTTTCGGACGCTCTCCTCAATGATGTCGAGGTCAAGATGCAGCAGGTTGGCCACCACGCCCACGTACACCATGTTCTTGACCAGCTTGCGCAGCTTGGCCTCGGTGCACACGGCGGCGGTAATCTTGTCGAAGGGAACCGGGTAGCAGATCACGTCGTTGCGATACTGCTTCAGGTTCATGCCTTCCTCGTAGATCGCGGCCGCGCCGGCCGGCAGCGCCAGCATGTCGTCTTTTGCGGTCTCGGGATTGAGCGCCACCAGTACTTCGCTCGAGCGCCGGCGGGCCACGTAGCCGTCCTTCGAGGCGCGAATGGTGTACCAGGTAGGTAGTCCGGCGATGTTCGACGGGAAGAGGTTTTTGCCGCTGACGGGAACGCCCATTCCGAAGACGCTTCTCAGCAGAACGCTATTGGCGGATTGCGAGCCGGACCCGTTCACCGTTGCTACGTTGATGCTGAAGTCGTTAACCACGCGCGAGCGCGCGCTCTGTAAGCCCTGTTCCTGACCCAGGGCAAGGTCACCAGTCGCCATTTGGCGGGATTCCTTCCGAAAAAATTCGTTGCGGAGGTTCTTGTGCTCCTTTGTGATTATAGTCACTTGGCGAGTTCCCCGTCGTTTACCGAACCCCTAAGGTAACGCCCCTAATTACCACCATGTGATATATCGTCTCGCTTTTTGCTACACGCAGACAAGTGGTTAGCCGGCTTGGAAGCCATCCCCCCTCCGACGGAGAAATTCACAAGAGAATTTACTTGCACCAGGAGACCTATTGTGTGTTACAGTTTGTAACGCTATGGATTGTAACGCTACCGTGCCAGCCTATCCCGCCGACCTCAGCGAACTGGAACGCGATGTTCTGCTGGTGGTGTGGCGTTTGGGATCCGTAACGGCGGACCAGGTGAGAGAAAGCCTGGAACGCCGGCTCAAGGACTCTACCGTACGCACCATTCTTCGCCGCCTGGAAGAAAAAGGATATGTGACCCACAGCGTCGACGATCGTACTTACGTGTACAGTGCGGCTGAGTCGCGGCAGCGCGTGGCCGGGCGGGCAGTAAAGCGCATTGTGGATTGGATCTGCGAGGGATCGGTTGAAACGTTGCTCGCCGGCATGGTCGATTCCAGGGTGCTTGATCGCGCAGAACTTCAAAGACTGGCCGCGAGGATCGCCGACCGTCAAAAATCGGTTTCCAAGGCAAACGTATCGCCGGCAAACAAGGAGGCTAAATGATTCCCGTCTTCCTCGAAGCTGCCCTGAGGTCGTTGGTGGCCGGAATGGCCGTCGCCGTTGGCCTGCGCCTATTTCGGGTACACAACGTCCTGGCACAGAAAGCCGCCTGGGGCCTGATGCTGGTGTCGGCACTGGCCATGCCGCTGCTGTTGCCAATCACGGCAAAGTGGCATTTGGCGCCCGCCAACCTCCAGGTCGTGCTTCCCGCTCATCCCATGACTTTGCTGGAAGAGTTGCAGGAGAGGATGATGTCGCGTGGCGGGATAGAACGCAAAATCCACCGTCCCGCAGCCGCCGTTCCACAAAGCGATTCTCCGAAAGCCCGGGAAGCTGCCGCGCCGGAACAGGTAGCCGCTGATGACGCCGGAATACGGGGTTCCGGCACTCGAGAAGCGGCACTCGGGGCAAAGCAGGTGGGGAACACACGCGTAAACCAGTCGTCGCAGCCGGTTTCTAACCAGGCAAATGTTGAGCACCCGTCGCGAGTTTCCCCGTCCATCCGAAACATCGCGATATCACCCTCGGAGTTGGTGCTCGCGCTCTATTGCGGGGTTGCCACACTCTTATTCCTTCGACTTGCTCTTGGTTTGTGGACAACGCTTCGGCTCTGGAGGGCAGCGAAGCCGGTTGCGGCGGCCGAGCTCGGCTATGACGCAGCGTCTCTCGCGCTTCGCGCCAGCAACCAAGTCGCCTCGCCCGTCACCGTCGGCTCTGCTGTCCTGCTGCCGGAGAATTACCGCTCCTGGAACAACGAGAAGCTGCGTATCGTGCTCGCTCACGAACGCTCCCATATTCGCCAAGGCGATTTCTATCTCCAGGTGCTGGCCAGCCTCTATGCCTCGCTGGTGTGGTTCAGCCCTCTCGGATGGTGGATCAAACATGAGCTTGCGGAGCTTGCTGAAGCCATCAGTGATCGCGCCGCGATCCAGGAAGCCTCCAGCGATACTTCGTATGCTCAAATCCTGCTTGAATTCGCGGCAGCGCCGCGCAAAACCCAGATTGGAGTTGCCATGGCACGTCCCGGTAGTCTCTCTCGACGGATCGAACGCTTGTTCAACGACCATTCCTTCCGGCAGTGTTTTGCCGGCGGAAGGCGAGCACTTGTAGCCGCTGCACTGGTGCCCGTAGCCTTGATCGCCTCCACCACTCTCATCCACGTTCAGGCGGCTACTGCCTCCAAGGCTACGGCGCAGCCTCCGGCCGCAGTTCTTGCTTCGCCGGCCGCGACCCGGAATGCAGCAGCGCCGCAAGCCCCGGCCTCTGCGCCTTCTGACGAGATGCTTGCAGCCGCTCAGCCTGCGCCGGCTAGCGGCGTGCTCCCCGCCGCATCCGCTGGCGCCATTATGCAGGAAAGCGGCGGCTTGTCCTTCGACCGCACCTTGTCGGTAACCGGCAATGCTCAGCTCACGGTTGGCACGGGGTCGGGAAATATTCACATCACCCGCGGCTCCGGTAGCCAGATCAAAATTCACGGTCAGATCCGCGTGAGCCACGAAGGCAGCCAGGAGCAAGCCCGCCAGATTGCCGCCAATCCCCCCATCGCTCAGGACGGGAATTCGGTGGTGGTGGGCAAGCATGATGAGCAGTGGCATGGCATCAGCATCAACTATGAGATTGAGGCGCCTGCGGGCGTTCAGCTTGACGCGACTTCCGGCTCCGGCAACGTCGTGGACGAAGGCGTAGGGCAGAACGCAAAACTGCAATCGGGGTCAGGCGATATCACCGCCAGCAGCCTGGAGGGGCCATTCAAGGTGATGACCGGTTCCGGGAACATCCACGCGACACAGACTGGCGCGGGCGACGTCTACGCCGAGACCGGATCGGGGAACATTGAGATCAAGGATATCCACGGCGGCTTCCGCGGGCAGACCGGCTCTGGCGACATCAAGGCCAGCGGTACGCCTTCCGCTCCGTGGGTGCTCCAAACCGGTTCCGGCAATATCGAACTATGGACAGGCAATGCGCCACTCACCCTCGACGCATCCACCGGCTCGGGGAATGTCTCCACGGATCACGAAATGGTGGTGCAGGGCACGTTCGATCGTCACCACATTCGCGGCAATTTGAACGGCGGCGGCCCCACCGTTCGCGCGGAAACCGGCTCCGGCGACGTTCATATTCATTGACTTTTTCCTCATGCGCCGCGGCTCCCACTGCCGCGGCGCTGTCGAAGCATAATCGGGAAACAGTCCGCTTCTCGCTCCCGGCACGCAGACTACCGGTCAAAAGAAAGCTGCAACTAGACCAGCGCTGTTGTCCTCCTCTCCGAGTCCCGCTTCCACCGCACGAGGAGCGAAGTCGCAATCACGATCAGCGCCAGCGTGAGCCCGATCCACAGCCCGTAAATCCCCCAATGCAGCGCAAAACAAAGGAAGAATCCCAGCGGCAGCCCCAGGATCCAGTAGCCCACAAAGTTCGCGATCATGGGCGCGCGCGTCTCCCCCAGCCCGCGCAACGCGCCTGTCGAAACCGTCTGGATCCCGTCGAAAATCTGGAACGCCGCCGCGATCCACAGCAGGCTCGGCCCCACCGCCATTACTTGAGGGTCGCGCGTGTAGAGCTCGATCAGCGGTTTCGGCGCAACCAGGAACACCACCGCCGCCGACAGCATGAATGCGGTACCAAGCGCCAGCGCCAGCCATCCGGCCCGCCGCGCCCGTGCTGGATCGCCGGCCCCGATGGCATGCCCAACGCTCACTGCTGCGGCCGCGGAGATCCCCAGCGGCACCATGTAGGTCAGTGCAGCGTAGTTCAGCGCGATCTGGTGCGTTGCCAGCTGCACCGGGCTCAGCCAGCCGGCCGAAAACGTGCCCAGGTTCCACGCGCCTACCTCCAGCAAAATCTGCCCCGCCGCCGGCGCGCCAATGCGCACCAGTTGCTGGATCCGAATCAAGTGAGGCCGGGCCCAATGCCGGAACAGCGGATGGCCCCGCTTGCGCTCGTAGCGCCAGGCAAACCCTATCAGGCAAGCCGCCATTCCCATCCTTGCCAGCACCGTCGAGAATGCCGAACCGGGCACGCCCATCGCCGGCATGCCCAGCCTGCCGTAGATGAACACCCAGTTGAAGAACCAGTTCACCAGGTTGGCCAGCACAAACGTGACGGTAATAACCCGCACCTGTCCAACGCCTTGCAAATACCGTCGCGCCGCGCCGTAAAGCAGCAGCGGCAGCGTGCTCAGCACCAGGACCCGCAGATATTTGCCCGCCGGCCCGGCCACCTCCGGCGAGATGCCCACATGCGTGAACCCGTAGCTGACCGCAAACAGCAATACCATCAGCGGCACGCTGGCGATGCAGGCCAGGTACACGCCCTGCGCCAGCCAGTGGTGGCACGCATCGTGGTCGCCGCGGCCGTAGGCCTGCGACACCAGCGTGTCCAGCCCCAGCACCAGCCCGATGCCGAACAGCGACGGCGTGTAGAACACGGCATTGCCCACGGCCACGGCACCAATCGCCGCCGGCCCCAGCTTGCCCACCATGACGGTGTCCACCACGCCCTGCAGCATCCAGCCCAGCTCGCTGAGAACGACAGGAACCGCCAGCGCGATCATCGCACGCAATTCGTTCCGCCAATTGGATTGGGCCAGACCCACCTCCCCATGATACGAAGCTGACACCAATCCAAGTGGTCAACGCTTAGCCTGCGCATTCGTATTGACCATGTTGGTTGATGCGATTCTGTTGAAAGCAATCGGCCAAGCTTACGCGTCGGCGATGCACGCGATTCGCTCGTCGAGCCGGCGTAAAGACTGTGCCTCCCCTGCTTCCATACCTGCTTTCAGGTGGCTGTCCCGAGCCTTACGCGATTGGTGGCGAATTGTATGCGTCAGTTTACTTCCGCTCTCGGTTTCCTCGAAGGTCACGGTTGTCAACCATGCCGGATTGCCAAGATGCGGGTTTTCATACCGCTCGGTGTAGACCAGGCGCTCATCGCAGACGATCTCCGAATACATGCCGTTAAACGAATGATTCCCTCTGTCCGGCATGTGCAGCACGACCCGCCAAAGGCCGCCGACACGAACATCCAAATTGCACGCCACCACACTCGACCCGTCGCATCCCCACCAATGCCGCACATGCTCCGGCTTTGTCCATGCCTCGAAAAGCAGCGTTCGCGGCCATTGGAATGAGCGTGTGAATGCAATCTCGAAGTCGGATGGAAAAGACAAAGTGACTTCGGCGCTTCGTTTTGCAGGCATGCTTCTTCTCCCGCTTTCCAAATTTCGACAGGTAATCGTCGAGCCGGTACCTGCTTTGCTTCTGGAACCGGCGATGTCGTTCGAGCAAACAGGCTAACGAGTCTAAGATGCCTGTGGAGGCGCGGGCCGCTCGTGAAGAATCATCCAGTTGATGCCGAATGAATCGCGCACCTGGCCAAAGCGAGAAGCGAAAAATGTGTCCCGGATTGGCATCAAGACCTGACCGCCGGCAGAAAGCGCGCTGAAGACGCGCTCCGCTTCAGAGTCGCTCTCCATCCGGAGCGCCAGGTAGGCGCTGCGCATTGGTTCGGCATTGGGGATGTCTGCCGCCCAGATCTCAAGGCCCCCGATGGAAATGCGCGCATGGAGAACTGCGTTCCTCCAATCCGTTCCAAGAGGGTTGGGTTCGGGCGACTGTGCATGGGTCATCATCACGCCAGGTTTCGCGCCAAGATGCTTTTCGTAGTACTTGAAGGCCTCAGCGCAGTTTCCAGGGAAGTTTACGTATGCTGTTGCGTTCATGATTTCATCTCCAATGCGTTTCAGGTGAAGAAGCAGATTGGCCCCCCGCCAACGAAATTCCCAGCTCGGATGGAAGCGTCACAGTGACCTCAGCGCTTCGTTTTGTGGGCATGCTTCTTCTCCCGCTTGCCAAGTTTCGACAAGTAATCGTCGAGCCGGCTCATGTTCTGCTCCCAGAATTGGCGGTACTGTTCGAGCCATTCGGATGCCGCCTGCAGCGGAGCGGATTCCAGTCGACAAGGGCGCCATTGGGCTTCGCGGCCGCGTTTGATCAACCCCGTGCGCTCTAATACCTTCAGGTGCTTGGTTATCGACGGCGCGGCGATCGAGAATGGCTCGGAAAGCTCTTTGACTGTGGTCTCGCCCAGTGCCAGGCGAGCGAGGATCGCACGCCGCGTCGGGTCAGACAGAGCGGCGAATGTTTCGCTCAGGCGATCTCGCAATGTATTTCTCCATATGGCTAATTAGCCTGATGGAAAATTAGGAGATCCAATGCAGAATTGTCAAGGGCGTTTTTCAAGACGCAGCGCCGCGCGCTTGCGATCCAGATACTCCCTCACGGCCGGGTCGCGCTCCATGCCGGCAGCCACTTCGAAAGCGTGGCGCGCTTCTTCCGTTGCGCCGGTGCGCGCCAGCAGTTCCGCCCTTGCTGCCCACCATGGCTGATAGGAGCGGACTCGCGCGTCGGCATCGAGCGCTTCCAGCGCCTCCAGTCCTGCTGCCGGACCCTCCACTTGGGCCAGGGCAACGGCCCGGTTGATGGAAGCAACCGGCGAGCCGGTAAGCGCCACCAGCGCGTCGTAGAGAGCCACCACCGCGCGCCAATCCACCGCGCCGGTGCGTCGCCGCTCCACATGCGCCGACTGGATGGCAGCCTCAAGCTGGTAGCGGCCGATCAGCCCGGCGCGGCTGGCGGAGCGCAACGCAGCTTCGGCTTCTTCGATCATGACTGCCTCCCACAGCGCCGTGCCCTGCTCAGCCAGGGGAACAAATTCGCCCTCCGGCCCGCGGCGCGCCGGCCTGCGCGCCTCAGCATAGAGCATCAGCGCCAGCAGGCCCAGGACCTCCGGCTCGCCCGGCAGCAAGCCGGCAAGCAGGCGCGCGAGAAAAATGGCTTCGCCGGCCAGCTCGCGGCGCGCCACGTCGGTTCCCGCGGCATCCAGCCAGCCCTCCGAGAACCCGGCATACACCGCGTCCAGCACCGCCTCCAGCCGCTCCGGAAGTTCCTCCCGCGAGGGGATGCGAAACGGGATTCCGGCCTCGCGGATCTTCGCCTTGGCGCGCACCAGCCGCTGTGCCATGGCAGCGGGCGACACCAGAAACGCCGACGCGGTCTGCGCCGCTTCCAGCCCCAGCACCGCTTGCAGCATCAGTGGCGCGCGCACGGCCGGGTCGATGGCCGGATGGGCGCAGGCAAACAGCAGGCCCAGCCGGCGGTCGGGAAGATCTTCGTCCAGCGCCCGGTCGAGTGTGGCTGCAAGCTGCTCCAGTTCGTCAGTGGCCGCGTCTTCGCGCTGCCCACGATGCCGGTCGATCAACTTGCGGCGCGCCACGGTCAGCAGCCATGCTTCAGGGTTCGCCGGACAGCCATCGCGCGGCCACGTGGCCAGCGCCGCGGCGAACGCCTCGGAAAGCGCGTCCTCCGCGGATTCAAGGTCGCCGGAGCGCGCCGCCAGCAGCGCCACCAGCTTGCCTCTGCTGCGCCGGGCCACGGTCTCCGTGGCGGCCTGCGTGCAATCGCTGTTGGGAACGAACTCCATAATGCAAATCCGCGGCAATTGAAACCGTGGGAAGGGCCGGTCAGAGGAAACCATGAGCCCACCTCTGATTCCGGCCCAAGCCAGTCAAATGGCCCAGATGGCACGAACCTCAACAATGCCGTGCTGGGTCGCGGGGCACCGCCCCGCCCACGACAAGGCTGCATCCAGGTCGGGTGCTTCGATCAGGTAGTAGCCGGCCAACTGCTCTTTCGACTCGGCATAAGGGCCGTCCAGCACCTGGGTTTTGCCGTTGGTGGTGCGCAGCGTGGTCGCCGTAGGGGAAGGACGCAGCCGGTTGCCTCCCACATAAGCGCCCGCTGCCTTCAGAGCTTCGGTGTAGGCGTTGTACGCAGCGCTTCCCTGTTGCTGCTGTTCCGGCGTCATTTTAGGCCACGCCGATTCGTCCATGTAAAGTGTCAGCAGATATTGCATGAGAATCCTCCGGGTTGGATTGTAGGCGTTGGACCGCCTCACTCTCATGACGCAGGAATCTCGGTCCAATCGACAGCCTCGAGGGTTCTTTACGCCTTCCGAAATAAATACCTCGCGTCGCCGCGTGCCATCAAGGCAGCTTCAGCAGCCGGTCGGGAAACAATTTCTCATGGAATGAGCGACGCCATCCAACTTGAGTCCGCACGCCCGCTCACTCGAAAACCATTTGTCCACGCCTATGTAGCATACACTATAGCGGGCAGCAACACCCCTTCTGTGCCGCGTATGGTCAACGCTATGGCGCAGTTGGCACAGTGAGACGTTAGCTACAAAGCTAACGGCTAAAAGCTGAAAGCTATCTTTCACCGCGTCATCAGCACTTCAGACAGCGAGTCCTTGGCCAGGAACTGGCGATGGCCGGACCACCCGGAGAACAGCCTCTCGATGCTGCGATTGGTAAACGCGCGCTGGATGGGAAACGGATCGCTCACCTGCACCTCGACCTCATCGGTGTCGGTGACGTGGAAACGGCAGTTCACCGTCTCCTCGCCTTGAGTGCGCGTGTGAAAAAAGGCCAACACCGCTCCACCCCTGTTCATCGCCTCGTGCAGCCGCTGCACCACGGGCCCAACCAGGGGCTCTGGCAGGTAGTCGAGCGTGGTCCACAACAGCACCACGTCGAACATTCTGCCGGAAAAATCGAGACAGGAGGAAAGGAACGCGTCCGCGTCCCATATGGGATTGCCATCCTCGTCGTTTCCTCGCGTCCAGTCGCCGGTGCACGCGTCGTGCACCAGGTCCGCCATGTACACGCTCTGGCCCAGGCTGGTCAGGTAATTGATGTTGGTGGACGACGTGGCGCCGGCGTCGACGACGCGCAGGCCCGGCTCGGTTTCCAGGCGCTTGCGCAGCGTGGCCCACGCTCCGGAATAGCGCGTGAATCGGGGCGCGGAGTTTCGAGCAGAGGCTGGCCTGCCCTCATCCTGCTTTCGTTCCAGCCAATGTAACATCGCAATCGGTACCTTTCCGGCGGGGGAATGCGCCTGGTGCGCCGGATTGAACTCGCTTAGACCCCGGCAACCGGAGCCGCCACTTGCTCTGCGGGCTTCTGCGCCGTCTGGGTCAGGTCCACCTTGCCACGCAGAACGGCGTTGTCCTCAATGGCCAGCCGGAAGGCGCGTACGTCTCCCTCCACCACGCAGCCGGCGCGCAGCTCCACACGCCCGGTAGCCACCAGGTTGCCATGGACTCTGCCCAGCACCAGCACATCGTGAGCGCTGAGATCGGCATCCACGTTGGCGTTTGGTCCGATGGTGAGACGGTGTTCAGGGAGTTGCACGGTGCCTTCCACGCGGCCATCGATCACCAGATCTTCGCCGCCTTTCAGTTCGCCGCGGATGACAATGGACTTTCCGATGCGCGCCACGTTGTTGTCTAGGGCCATGTCTAAGGTTCCTTCCCGCCAGGTTTCAGGTGTTCCATTCCAGTGTAGCCGGTTTTCCTCTGTTCGCAGCTTCGCGAGAGTACGTCCGTCACCTGCGCGTGAGATGGCGCAATCTCACCGTCGCCGGCCATGCCGCCGCTGCCCATCCTCCAGAATGTTGCACCGCGGGACCGCCTCGGGCGTCTAAGCAGGTAGGCATTCAACTTCGGCAATAAAGGGCTCACGCGTTTGCGCATGTTTTTCAACCTGATTCCACTCGGGCTGGCCATGGCGGCGATGGCTCCGGCGCAATCGGCGCCGGACCCTGCACTGCTCCAGCATGCGCTGGCAAACGAAATTGCGGCCGCGCAGGATACCAGCCACCCCATGCGTTACGTGCTGCGCAAATCCAGTTCCCGCCTCACCACCACCAAGAACATGATTGAGACACGGGACGGCGTAGTGGCGATGCTGGTGGCAGTAAACGACCAGCCACTGAGCGTCGACGAGCAGGCTCGCGAGCAGGCCCGGCTCGATGCCCTGGTCGCCGACCCCGGCAAGCAGCGGCATCGCAAACAGGCAGAGGATACCGATGCCGCGCGCGCCATGGAAGTTCTGCGCGTGCTCCCCACAGCATTCCTTTATCGGTACGCCGGGCGGGGACCCGGAAGCGTGGAACGGTTTGCGTTCCGGCCGAATCCCAAGTTCTCGCCCCCGAACCTGGAAACGCAGGTCTTGACCGAAATGAGCGGCGAAATCTGGATCGACCCAGCCCAGGCGCGCGTGACGCGGCTCCAGGCCACCGTGCAGCAGGATGTGGACTTCGGCTGGGGCATCCTGGGCCGGCTCTATAAAGGCGGCTGGATCATCATCGACCAGGCAGACGTCGGCGGCGGCCAATGGCGAATCGTAAAGTTCCAGATGGCGATGTCGGCACGCGTGGTTATCAAAAATAGGAGCTTCGCGACCACTGAGACAGAAGCGCAGTTTGCGCCTGTCCCCCGGGCCATGAATTATCGCGACGCGATTGCCATGCTGCGAGCAGCGCCGGCGCAGACGGCGAAGCGCTGACTCTACCCTGTACTCGTCCGTTTTTGCCTCACGTCATCGCCGTCAGTTCCCAGGCCCATGGGCTCAAAAACGCATCAACATATCATGATATAACGGTAGTGTCAATACTTTTGAAAGGTAATTCAATTACCGTTATATCAAGATATATTGATGCATTTTTCCTGCCTTTTCAATTGTTTTGCATTTCCGAAAGACCCCCTTCGAGACGTGCAACCCGGGCATTAGTTAAAACGGCCCAACCGGTCGGGCAGGGCCGTCTTTCCTCCTCTTGGAAGCTTTCGTGTTCTTGTTTACAGGTTCTTGACGCGGGCGAAAACGATGACCAGGGTGAACAGGGTCAGCGACTCGATGAACGCAAGTCCCAGCACCAGGAGGAGCTGGATTCCAGCGCGAGCGCCGGGATTACGCGCCAGAGCTTCCGTGGCTGAAGACGTGGCTTTGCCCTGGCCGAGGCCGCAAAGGCCAGCCGCGAGTCCCATGCCGAGGCCGGCGCCGATCGGCACCAGGTTAACTGGCGCGCCCGCCGTCGTTTGCGCGAACGCCGGTATTGCGAAGCACAACGCCGACAGCGTCATGAACAGATACTGCAGTTTTCTCATAACTCTCCTGCTTCCTTGAAGTTAGCCGCTAGTGGGTGGTTGACGCTCACCGTGCTGGCGCCCTCACGCTTGCGGCCCTCTGTTGGTCCGGGGCGGAAGCAATCCCAGGCAGAATCTTTGGACTGTGAAAAGTGAAAAAGTGACGAAGTGAAGAAACGAAGGCCCGAGGGCGTTCCGGAGCTGAGGTTCACTCATTCACTCCTTCACACTTTTCACTTCCCTCAATGCTCATGCGAAACCGCGATCCCGAGATAAATCGCCGACAGCAGGAAAAACACGTACGCCTGGATGATGGACACAAAGGCGTGCAGGCCCAGAAACACGGCCGGAATCGCCACCGGAATCAATGAAAAGAAGACCAGCGTCACCAGGTCAGAGGCGAACATGTTGGCGTAGAGACGGATCGTGAGCGACATGATGCGGGCCAGGTGGGAAATCACCTCGATGGGGAACAGCAACCACGCAATCCACCATATTGGGCCGGCAAGGTGCTTCAGGTAGCCGCCGACGCCCTGCTCCCGGATTCCGTGAAAATTGTAGTAAAGGAAGGTGCAGGCAGCGATGCCGAGAGGCACCACCGGAGAGCTGGTAGGCGTCTCCACCCCCGGAATCAATCCCAGGAGATTGTTGAACAGGACGAAAAGCAGCACAGCGGTGATGAAGGCCTGGTACTTCTCGTAGCCGTGGCCGATGATCTGGTCGGCGTGGCTGCCGGTAAATTCATGGATCAATTCGGCAAGCTGCTGTGCCACATTGGGCTTCTCCACTGAAAGTGTGAAACGCACAATGAGGAAGAAAACAAACAGGCAAAAGGCGACCAGCACCTCGAGCGCGAAAATGTTGTCGATGGGCGCAGCGGGGTTCGCCGGTGGAAGGCCGACCAGTTTCAGCAGCGGGGTAAGGGCGCCCGCAAACAGAAAATTCAGCAGGCGAGTAATCCAGAAAAGATGGGTCATCCGAAATAGAGGTCTTTCTGTCTCCGGGCCGAGTGGCTGGGCGCGTCCGGAAGTTTAGTCCCGGAGTAATCTAAGCGCCTCCCAAGCGATGGCCACAACGGCCAGGGCCAGGCCGCAGAGCAGCGCGACAACCGACCCACGGAAACATATCAGGCTACCATAAATGGCCCCGGCAAAGATGATCAGGCGGAGCAGGAAGAACGTGATGACTGTCACAGTTCCACGAGGGGACTTGTGCCGGTCCATTTTGGCATTGAAAAGCCGGATGAGCCGCTGCCACTCCAGGATGCTGGCCGCGGAGATGGCCGTGCCTGTGGCCAGCATGGCGGCGTTGCGCCAGCCGGAGGCGATCCACAGGATCAGGGCCGGCACGGCGCCCAGAATCAGCGTCAGCCGCATGGCCCGCTTCATCATCGCTGCCAGATCGGCGTCGGTGAGGGCGACGATGGGGTGCGTGTCTGCGCCCGGGTCGGGAGTCGGGCTGGGGCCGATGTCATCGTTCATAAGATTCAAATCAGTCCGCCGGGCTTGTCGTCGTCGGTTCCCGTCGT
This sequence comes from uncultured Acidobacteriota bacterium, assembly GCA_963788435.1. Classification (GTDB taxonomy): domain Bacteria; phylum Acidobacteriota; class Terriglobia; order Terriglobales; family Acidobacteriaceae; genus Telmatobacter. The sequence goes on from CAWBIG010000272.1 coordinate 29,509, forward strand.
AATCACCAGGCGGATGACGTAGACCAGGCCGGAGATTCCGCCCACGACGATGCCGACGATGGAAATCCATTCCGTGTGAAAGCCCTTGTCGGCCCATGCGCCCAGCAGCCAGCCCACAAACGCCGCGCATGGAAGAAGCAGCGCAATCTGAAACAGCTTCTCGGCCTGAACCAGCGTCGCCAGGCCGCCGGAATCCCTTGGCTTTGTCTTGTCCTCCGGGATGGGCTTGTTCCATGGCATTCAATGGTGGTTATACACGTTCCTTCCCGGCCACGCTATACTGGGCGCTCCCTCAACCCATCCCCACAGGAGAGTTCGAAATGTCCACGCGCCGCGAATTTCTGTCCCTGGGTTGTGCCGTCGCCGCCAGTTCCATGTTTCCCCGCCTGTCGATCTCACAGGCGCCCGCTTCCGCCCCTCAAGCAGCGGCCGGCGATCCGCTCAGCTACGTCAATCCGGAGTTCCGCGACGCATTGACCCGCGCGCACATTACGCCGGGGGACAATCGTCCGTTGAACGCGTCCATGCTCAAAGAACTTCGTTCCTGGAGCATGGGTCTGCCTCTGGCGCCATCGCCTGTGGTTCGCGAGGCGTTGATTCCCGGCCCCCCAGGCGCGCCGCAGGTGAAGGTCTACATTGCCGGAGACACTCCCGGCGCTTCAAAGCCGGCCGTTCTTCATATCCACGGGGGCGGCTACATTGCCGGCAGCGCAAGCGACAGCCGGCCTCTGATTCAGGACCTGGCAGCTACGCACGATTGTGTGGCGATCACCGTGGAATACCGTCTCGCTCCGGAGACTGCCTTTCCCGGCTCGCTGGAGGACAACTACGCGGCCCTGCGCTGGATGCATGCCAACGCAAAGAACTTGGGAATCGACCTATCCCGGATCGCAGTGAAAGGAGAAAGCGCCGGCGGAGGCCACGCAGCCGCGCTCGCCATCGCGGTTCGCGATCGCGCCGAGTTTGCGTTGTGCTTGCAGGTTCTCATCTACCCAATGCTGGACGACCGCACAGGATCGACGCATACGCTGCCGCCGTTTATGGGCCGGTACATCTGGACGACGGAAGACAATCGCTTCGGGTGGACTTCTCTGCTCGGCGTCCCCGCCGGTTCCGCCAGCGTACCCGCCAACTCTGTGCCTGCGCGCGTCAAAAACCTGGCCGGATTGGCCCCTGCCTTCATCGGCGTGGGATCCGTCGACCTGTTCGCGCCGGAGGACCTGGAATACGCGCAGTGCCTGATGGCCGCAGGGATCCCGGTTGAGGTGAACCTGGTGCCCGGCGGCTTCCATGGGTTTGATCTCTTCGCCCCGGATGCAAGCCTCACCAAACAATTCAAGAAGTCCTACGACGAGGCCATCCGGCGAGCGTTCACCAAGGCGTAGCCCCAGCTACTCTCCGCGCAGCGCTGCCAGCGGATTGACGGAGGCTGCGCGACGCGCAGGGAGCGCGGATGCCGCCAGCGCCAGAACAAAGACCGCGACAGTGGCCACGATCAACACTACGGGATCGAAGGGGCTGACGTGAAACAGGAAGCTGCGCAGGATGCCGGATGCGGCGACAGCGCCGGCTAGTCCAAGAACACAACCGATGGCGGCGAGCTTGAGGCCGGAGATCGCCACCAGCCGCACGATGTGCGAGCGCTGCGAGCCGAGTGCCATGCGGATGGCCATCTCCTGCACGCGCGAGGCGACGGAGAACGCGATGATGCTGTAAATGCCCAGCACTGCCAGCAGCACCGCGGCGCAGGCAAAGCTCGAAATGACAACGGTATTGAAGCGGCGCGGCGCTTCGCTCCTGGCCACTACGTCGTCCATGGTCTGCACGTCGCTGAGCGGCAGCAAGGGATCAAGAGAACGGACCGCGGCGCGAAGGGAATTCTCCATCTGCTGGGGCGGAAGGGCGGAGCGCAGCACGATGTAGCCGCCCTGGCCATTCAGGTCCGTGGGGAGAGCCTCAGCGCCGGCATCCTTTTCGAGCTGGGGGACGGGCTGAAAGAACTGCTCCCGGGCATCGTCGTCGGGGCGGCCCAGCTTGGCGTCGGCCACTTCGCCAACAATCGTCAACCAAGGGGTGTTGGATTTGAGCATGCCGAGGCGTATGCGCTTGCCGATTGGATCCTGGCCCGGCCAGTAGTGTTGGGCAAACTCATGGTTGACGATGGCGACGAGCTGGGCATTGGCATTGTCGGCTTCAGTGAAATAGCGGCCGGACACGAGCGGCAGGCCCATAGCCTTGAAGTAATCCCCGATCAGGTTGATGGGTGCCGCGGTGGTGCGATCGGGTCCGCGCGGATCGACGTAGCCATCGGCCACAAAGGCCTCAATGCCGTCACCGGTGGCTGGAATCACGCTGGCGATGCCGGCCGCCTGCACGCCGTGCAGTCCGCGCAGGCGCTCCAGCAAACTGCGATTGAAGGTATCGATTTGTGCCTGCTTGGAGTACTCCTTCTGCGGCAGGGAATAACTGGCCAGGGTGACGTGATCGGGACGGTAACCGAGATCGACGTCGCTCATGGCGCTGTAGCTGCGCAACAGCAAGCCGGAGGCAGCCAGCAGAACCAGGGCGACGGCGATTTCAACCACGACCAGCACGGAGCGCAGACGCGCGTGGCCTGCGGCATCGGCCCCGCTGCGGCCGCCTTCTTTGAGCGATGCGTTGACGTTAGTGCGCAGGGCGGCAAAGCCAGGCGCAAGGCCGCAGAGGATGCCGGTAAGCAACGCCAGAGCCAGCGCGAAGCCGACCACGGTCCAGTTGAGGGTGATGGAGCTGACCAGCGGCAAGGTGTCCGGCAACGAATTCCGCCCGATCGAAATTGCCAGAGCTGCAAGTCCGACTCCAATGAAGGCGCCGGCGAGGCTGATGACAACACTTTCCATCATGGTTTGCCGCAACAGGGCGGCGGCCGGCGCACCCATGGCCAGGCGCACCGCGGTTTCGCGCTGGCGGCGAATGGCCCGCACCAGAAGCAGTCCAGCCATGTTGGCGCAGGCGATGAGCAGCACCACCACGACGGCCAGAAAAAGCATGCGCAGCAGCGGCCGCGTTTGCAGCACAGTGATCTGCTGCAGCGGAAAGACCACCGGATGAATGCGGAAGTTGGCCGCGTCGGGCGGATAGTTGCGCATGATCTGGGCGGCCACGCGATTGGCATCCTCTGCGGCCTGCGCCGGAGTAACGCCCGGCTTGAGGCGTCCAACCATCTGGAGATACCAGCTGGTTTCGGCCTCGGGCGTCAGCTCATCGGGGATGAAGCTCATGGGGACCCAGAGTTCGGTGCGATACCGGTTCCCTTCGGTCAATGGAAATTCAAAGCTGCGCGGCATCACGCCGATGATCTCGTAAGGCTTGCGATCGAGCAGGATTTTCTTGCCCAGAATCTGCGGGTCGCCGCTGAAACGGCTTTTCCAGGCGCCGTAACTCAACACGGCCACCTGCACTTTTTGTACGTCTTGCTGCGCGGTAAAGACGCGGCCCATCAACGGCGAGATTCCCAGTACGGCAAAGACCGACGGCGTCATGCGTGCGCCGAAGATGTGAGCGGGCTGGTCCTTGCCGGAAAGTTCGTAGTCGGTGAACGTGTAGCCGCCGAGACTCTGGAACGCGTGGGTTTCGCGCTGATAGGTCAAGACCTCAGGCCCGGTGACGGGGCCCGGATCGTGCTCACCCCAAGGGGTGCCGGCCACCTGGTCGCCAAGAGTGACGATACGGCCGGGATCGACGAAGGGCAGAGGGCGCAGGAGCACGCCATCGACCATGGAAAAAATAGCTGTGGTGGCGCCGATGCCGAAGGCCAGCATGAGAACGGCAGTGGCCGTAAAGCCCGGAGACCTGCGCAACTGGCGCAAAACCAGGTTTAGATCGCCGACAAGGTTGTGCAAGGCATCCTCCACCACGGGAAATGGGGTGTCCTCAGTTTAGACTTGCGCGGTCTGGATATCCCCATAACCGGATTGGCAAGCCGATATCCCGACGGACCGCTCCTTTGCAGCGACGGAAGCTGCCTCCGCGCTCGGTCATTCGATGGAGAAAACGACATAGACCATGGCCGTGAACTGCACCTGGCGCGAATTGATTTGCAGTTGCGGATTGCCGATGGGCCCGCCGTTCCCGGCTGCAAGGCTTGAGATTACGCCCAGGCCGGCGAAGTTGTCCCCGGCCACAGATCCCTGGTTTTCGGCCACGCTGATGACCTGCCCCAGGCGAACGCTCGCGATCTGGGCGATGCGCTCGGCGGTGCTGCGCGCGTTGGCTTCGGCCTTGGCAGATGCCTCCGATTGCAGAGCCTCCGGGTGCTCGACGACCCACTGAATCCACCCGCTCTCGTTGGCTCCTGCGCGGATGGCCGTATCGAGAACCTTGGCTGCATCGTCGGGTTTCACGCGAATGGCCCAGCTCTGGACCACCGTGAACTCACGTTGCGCGCGCGTTTGAGAGTCGACCGGATACTGCTGGATTTCGTATGGCTGCGTGCGCTGGAGCACCTGGCTGGTGCTTTCGATCGCGGACCGGGGCACGCCGGATGCGGTGAGCGCCTGCATGACCGCGTTGGAGGTTTCGATGGCGCTGGCGTAAGCCGACCCGGCGTCGGGCGCGTAGAGCTTGTAGCCGACGCGAACGATGGCGAGGTCGGCATCCGCGGTGACAAGAGCTGTGCCGTTGACTGAAATCGTGCGGCGCAGCGGACAATTGTCGCTGCACTGCGCACCCGCTCCTGGAACCAGCGCCCACAGCGTGACGAACAAAAGAACACGCAAAACCACCCGCATTGCATTCTCTCCTTATCATGAACTGCACAGCATAACCCGATTGGAAAGCCGATATACTGACGGTTAGACCAACGGCAGAGAAAATGGATAATTCCTTGTTCGAATCCGAATTTGAGCGCAATCTTTTTGAATTGCGCCGGCAGAAGCTGGCCGAAATCGAGAAGCTGGGGCAGGCCGCGTACCCGAACCAGTTCCGGTTCTCGCACACCATGGCGCAGATCCGTGTCCAATATGACGCGGCCACGGGCGAATCGCTCGAAGCGGAACGCGTCACCGTTGCGATTGCCGGGCGCATCATGGCCATTCGCGCGCAGGGCAAGGCCGGGTTTGCCACGCTGCAGCAGGACGGACAGCGCCTGCAGATTTACGTGCGCCTGGACGCGGTGGGAGAGCAGGGATTCGCGCTCTACAAGCTGCTCGACCTGGGCGACCATATCGGCGTAAGCGGCTACCTGTTCCGCACGCGCACCGGCGAGTTGACCGTGCACGTGGAGACCATCACCTTCCTGGCCAAGGCCATGCTCGCCATGCCGGAGAAGTTCCATGGGCTTGCCGACGTGGAACTGCGCTACCGCCAGCGCTATGTGGACCTGTTTGCCAACCTCGACAGCCGCGAGGTGTTTGTGAAGCGGGCGAAGGCGCTGCGGGCCATTCGCAAATTCTTCGACGACCGGGGCTATCTTGAAGTGGAAACGCCGATGATGCAGCCCATCGCCGGGGGAGCGGCGGCGCGACCGTTCACGACGCACCACAACGCACTGGACATGGACTTGTTCCTGCGCATCGCGCCCGAGCTTTACCTGAAGCGGCTAACGGTGGGTGGCCTCGACCGCGTGTACGAGATCAATCGCAACTTCCGCAACGAGGGCGTAAGCACGCAGCACAACCCCGAATTCACGATGCTGGAGTTTTACCAGGCCTTCGCGAACTTCCACGACCTGATGGACCTGACCGAAGAGCTGATCAAGTTTGTGGCGATGGAAGTGAACGGGACGACGAAGACTGTCTTCAACGATGTGGAGATCGATCTGGGGAAGTTCGAGCGGCTGACGATGCGGGAGGCGATTATCAAGTGGCTGCATCAAGACCACGCATCCCTCTTGAAGGTTTCCAGATTTGAAGATCCGGGAGTTCTAAAGGGTGCTGTCGATTTCTTGCGCGCGACGGGAAAACACATCGACTATCAGGACGGCGAGCCGAACGGAAGAACAATTGCGAACATCTTCGAGGCCGTCGCAGAAGAACACCTCATCCAGCCGACCATCATCTACGAATTCCCCACCGCGATCTCGCCGCTCTCTAAGCAGGACCCGCAGAATCCCGACTACGTCGAGCGTTTCGAGGTCTACTGCGGCGGCTTTGAAGTGGGCAACGCTTTCAGCGAGCTGAACGATCCGGTGGAGCAGCACAAGCGCTTCGAGCAGCAGATCGCCGAGCGCGCCCACGGAGACGACGAAGCCCACCAGATGGACGAGGACTATGTGCGCGCGCTGATGTACGGGCTGCCGCCCACCGGCGGCGAAGGCATCGGCATCGACCGGCTGGTGATGCTGCTGACGGGATCCAAATCCATCCGTGATGTCATTCTTTTTCCGCTGATGCGCAGGACAGGGACCGAGGGATCAAAGGACCAAGGGAACGAGACAACTTAATGTGGCGCCTTGAGAAGACCATTGAAAGGCCAACATCCCGAAATGCAGGTCCTTCGACTCGCGCTGCGCGCTCGCTCAGGATGACGGCACTGTTTAGAATTGCTGGTCTTGGGACAAAAATAGACGCTAGAAGCTAGGAGCTAGGAGCCAGGAGCCAGAGGCTAGAGGCTAGAAGCCAGGAGATGTAATTGAACATCCTTTTCGTCGGCGACATTTTCGGCAGCGCGGGACGCAAGATCGTCCAAGAGCACATCGGGCACGTGCGCGAGGCGCATGGCGTCGAGCTGACCATCGTCAACGCCGAAAACGCTGCCGGCGGATTCGGGGTCACGCCGCAGATCGCCGACGACATTTTCAACCTGGGCGCGGACGTGCTGACCACCGGCAATCACGTCTGGGACAAGAAAGAGTTGATGGACTACCTAGCCGTGCCCGCGGACAGCGAAGCGCGTGCGCGGAGGATTTTGCGCCCCATCAACATGTATCCCGGCGTGCCCGGCTACGGCGTGTACGAGGGCACGACGGCGAGCGGCGTTCCCTACGCGGTAGTGGATTTGATGGGCAAAGTCTTTATGGGCGGGACCGACGATCCCTTCCGCGCCATTGATGAAGTTCTCAAAACCATCTCGGCGAAAGTTATCGTTATCGATTTCCACGGTGAGGCTACCAGCGAGAAAGTTGCCATGGGCTGGCATCTGGACGGCCGCGTGACCGCGGTGCTGGGCACGCACACGCACATTCCCACCGCTGACGAGCGCGTTCTGCCCGGCGGCACCGCCTACCAAACCGACGTGGGTATGAGTGGTCCCTACGATAGCGTGATCGGTGTGCAGACGGAGCTGGTGCTGCACCGGTTCCGCACCGGATTGCCGGGCAAATTCGAAGCCGCCAAAGGCAACCCCAAGATGTGCGCGGCGCTCATCGGCTGCGATGCGCAAACCGGCCGCGCCACTTCGATTCAGCGCATCATGCTTGGCGAATGAGGGCAGCTCTAGTCGTTAGCTCTTAGCTCTTAGCCTTTAGCTAATGGCTAAGAGCTAACGGCTAATGGCTGTCTTTTTCCGCTCCCGGTCCATTCACAGCAAAAACCCTCGGCAGCCGCTCCTTCGCCGGCGGCAGCTGCGGAAACGCCGCGTGCGGCTCGGTCTGATACCAATAGGCCACCGAATAGAAATCGTCGGAGCGGCAATTTGCGTGCCCATGCTCGATGGTCACGCGGATCGACTTCTCAAATGCGATGGGACTCTCGGTGTGCCAGCGGTAGAGGCAGTATCGGCCGCCAATGCGTTCGGGATCCACAATATAGGGCGCGCCGTTGTGCAGATACGCGAACGGCTGTCCGCCAAAGTCCCACGCGCCGTTGTAATAAGTCCTCGGTGCCGGTGCCGTTGATGGTGGGCATCGGGTCGCCGTCGATGAAGATCATGTCGTCGCCTTCGCCGAACCAGCCGTCCTGATTCTGCTCCACCGCGTGGGTGACGCCGAGGAAATGGCCGCGGCCCGTGGCTTGGAGGAAGACGTAATTCCCTTCGCCGTCCAGGTTTTTCTTGTCGTTCACCAGCGGATCGCCGTTGCTGGCCCAGTCGCCGGTCCATCCCTTGCACGGCGCGGCTTGGCGATACTGCGCGTGGAAGCGTCCCACGTCATCGGGCAGCGCGGACAATGCGACGTAATCGACGGCGTAATAAAGACTGTTAGTCCGCTCCGGCCCTTCGTTGGTCAGGGTGATCTTCGCAGCGCTGGCAAACGGCATTTTGAAGTACGCGTTGAGCGCCTTCTGCGGTGCGACCGCGGTCAGCGCAGATTGATAGAGAAAGTATTCGCTCAGGCCCAGGCCATAGAAATCGCCAATGGGCGCTTCGATGGAAGGCGACGATTCCCGATCCCACCACGCGCGCAGGACCAGATTTTTGAGGTGATGCGGATCCTCTGAGTCGATGGTGAACCAGATGTGTGTTACCACGCCCGCGCCAATTACGTCGAGCAGGGTGGCAGCGTGGCCGGGTTCCACCGGAACCGCGTCGGCATTCGCGCCGGTGCGGTCCCAGCTCGATGAGCGTCGCGCCTTGTAGTTGCGCAGCCGGGCCGCCTCCAGCAGTCCCGGCGCTGTCGCCGCGCCCGATCCTGAATCCGTTTCGCTTGCCGCCGCGCCGGCCGCGTTCAATCCCAGCAGCGCGCCCGCTCCCACCATCGACCCAAGAAGTTTCCTGCGTGTTGCAGCCATGAATCCCCCTTGCGAGCGAAGAACGAAGCTCAATTCCCGTTGCCGCTCGCTTATCCGGGTAATTATCCTATGCCGGCTGCAACTCGCGCTTTTTTTCCTGCTTCTCCGGTACCGGCCCGTGGGTTTCGGCCGTCGGCGGGGGCGGCGCATCGCCGATGCGCTTCGAGTAGTGGCAAACCACCTGTACCTGAGCTTCTGCGGCTGCGGGAGTAGTCTTCTTGCCGCGCCCTTTCTTCGCCGGCGCTTCGTCTTCCGCGCCCCGTTTCTTGTTCGGGCACTCCAGGTATATGCCGCTCTTCAGCGTCTTCTCCAGGAGATAGGGGCTGCCGCACTCCGGGCATTTTTTGGCAACCGGCTTCACGTTCGAGGTGAAGTCGCACTTGGGATAATTCGTGCAACCCCAGAAGACGTTGCCACGCTTCGCCTTGCGCTCGGCAATATCGCCGGTCCCGCACTTGGGGCATTTCATCCCCTCGATGAGGTTTTGCTTGATGTATTTGCACTTGGGGTAGCCGGAGCAGGAGACGAACTCGCCGTATGCGCCCTGGCGCAGCACCAGCGGCTTGCCGCATTGCGGGCACATCTCGCCCGTGGGCTGCGGCGCGCTTTGTTTTTGTTGCTGCTTTGAGCTCAGTTTGCGGAAGGTCTTGCAGGGCGGGTCGGCGTTGTAATCCGGACACGCCAGGAACATGCCGAACGGCCCGCGCCGCAGTACCATGACCTTGCCGCAGTTCTCGCAATACTCATCCTGCTCGGCGGCGTCCTGCGCTTCCGGGGTGTTCAAATCGGGCTTGTTGGCAGTGTTCTCCCTGGTGAACGTGCAGCTGGTGGGATCCTTCTTGTTGTAGGCCGAGCACGCGTAGAACGTGCCGAACTTGCCCCACTTCAGCAACAGCGGTGATCCGCACAGCTCGCATGTCGAGTCGGTCTTTTCTTCCATCCGCTTGATGTTTCGCATGTGCTTGCCGGCGTCCTTCAGCTCTTTCTCAAAGTAGCCGTAGAAACCCTTCAGCAGGTCCGTCCACTTCTCCTTGCCCTCTTCAATGTCGTCCAGCTCTTCTTCCAGTCGCGCCGTGTACTGGGTGTCGAAGATGTAGGGGAAGTTATCCACCAGCAGTTCGCAAACCACCATGCCGATTTCCGTGGGAAAGAAACGCCCGCTGATCTTGGTCACATACTCGCGGTCCTGGATGGTGTTGATGATGGAGGCGTAGGTCGACGGGCGGCCGATGCCGCGCTCTTCCAGCACCTTCACCAGCGAGGCTTCGTTGTAGCGCGGCGGGGGCGAGGTAAAGTGATCCTCGTCGTCCAGCTTTTCGAGCTCCAGGCCTTTCACTCCGTCCAGGTTGGGCAGCTTATTCTTCGCGTCGTCTTCGTCGTCTCCGTTCTTGTCTTCCACGGACTCATACACCTTGAGGAATCCGTCGAAGCGCACCACCGAGCCCGACACGCGGAAGTCGTAGGTCTTCTTTGTCTTTGGCGAGTCCGCCGCGATCTTCGCCGTCGTCACATCAAAAATGGCCGGCATCATCTGCGACGCCACGAAGCGTTGCCAGATCAACCGGTACAGCTTGAGCTGCTCGTCCGTCAGATACTTCGCGATCGAATCCGGCGTGCGCGCGGCGTCCGAGGGCCGAATGGCTTCATGCGCGTCCTGCGCGTCCTTCTTGCCTTTATAAGAGTTGGGAGTATCCGGCAAATATTGCTCGCCCAGGTTTGCTGCGATCCATTCGCGGGCAGATACCTTGGCTTCCGGCGCAACGCGCGGAGAATCGGTACGCATGTAGGTGATAAGGCCGGTCAGGCCCTCGGGACCCAGGTCCACGCCTTCATAGAGCCGCTGCGCAACGCCCATGGTGCGACGCACGTTGAAGCCCAGCTTACCCGCGGCTTCGCGCTGCAACTGGCTGGTGATGAATGGGGGCAACGGCCGCCTCTGCTGCTGCCGCGACTCGACGGAAATCAGTGACCACTGCGCGTTTTCAAGCGCCGCCGTCACCTCATCCATCGACTGCTTATCCGGCAACGCGTTGGCGATGAACTGGTCTTTCCCGTCCTTGTCCTTGCCGTTCGGAACGCGCACCGGTTCGCCATCGATGCCGACAAACTTCGCCTTGAAGCTCGCGTCCGCCTGCCGTTCCGGATGCAGCTGCGCCTCCAGCGTCCAGTATTCCACCGGCTTGAAGGCGGCAATCTCCCGCTCGCGCTCCACGATGAAACGCAATGCGACGGTCTGCACACGGCCGGCGGAGAGCCCGCGCCGCACCTTGTCCCACAAGAGCGGCGAAATCTGGTAGCCCACAAGGCGATCCAGCACCCGCCGTGTCTGTTGGGCGTCCACAAGGTTCTGATCCACAGCGCGCGCATGCTGGAACGCGTCCTGCACCGCCTTCTTGGTGATCTCGTTGAAGGTGACGCGGTGAATTTTGCTGCGGTCCTGGGCCAACGGCGCAAGCTGCAGCAGCAGGTGATAGGCAATCGCCTCGCCTTCGCGGTCGGGGTCGGGGGCCAGGAATATCTGGTCCGCCTTGGCTGCCGCCTTCTTCAGTTGACCAACCACCTTCTCCTTGCCCGGAGACACAATCAGGGTCGGCTCGAAGGTGCGCTTTTCGAGTTCCACGCCGATGTCGTTTTTGGGCAGGTCCATGATGTGCCCGACCGAAGCCAACACTTCAAACCCTTTGCCCAGGTATTTTTCGATCGTCTTGGCCTTGGTGGCGGATTCGACGATCACCAGTGATTTGCTCATTGCCATCCTTATTACTAGACCCTGCTCGCCGTCATTCGACTCAACGGCAGGAATTCCGTTTACCTGCCGATTCCAGATCGTGACCAAAAGTCTCAACGGGCAGGCTGCTTGCACAGCTTACGCTGAAATTGGCCGCGAAACTTGCAACCTATCATGGAATGCGGTTTGGTTTCCACTTTTCCGTTGGCTTTTCGATCCGGCCTCTTTACTGAAATGTACGCGCCTGCAAGGGTTTCCGCGCCGCGGAACGTGGGAAAAAATAAAATCGAAATCGTTTCCCGGCATGTGGCGGCAAGGAGGTCACAGCACGCGCACATAATTCTTGCCCGGCAAGCTGCCGCACGCGACCCGCCATTTCCAGCTCGAACAGCGCCGTAAACACCTCAGACGACGTCAATTGCGTCTCCAGCGCTTCAAGGATCTCGTCAATCTGCAGCGATTCGTCCGCGCGCAGTACCTCCAGTACGAGTGCCTCTTCGGGCCTTAGAACCGGATCAGGCAATAGAGATGCTTGAGCGTCGGGGATGGATGCAATTCCCTGCTCCGCCTCGAGCTCGAACCTCACCTGCGAAGGCAGATCCTCCCAAACATCCTCCCAGGTGGCCGTGAGCTTTGCGCCCTGTTTAATCAATGTATTCGGGGTCCAGGAGCCCTTGCTGGTGACATTGCCTGGCACGGCGAAGACGTCGCGGTTCTGCTCCATTGCGCAGCGCGAGGTCACCCGCGTGCCGGAGTTCTCCGCCGCCTCCACCACCAGCACGGCGACACTGAGCCCGCTCAGGATGCGGTTACGGCGCGGGAAGTTCTGGGGCGCGGGAAACGTGCCCAGCGGAACCTCACTCACTATCAAGCCGCCCGTGGCCAGGATCTCCTCCGCCAATTTCTTGTTTTCCTTGGGGTACACCACATCGATACCCGTTCCCCATACCGCCAGCTTGGGCATGCGAGCAGCCAGCGCGCCCTTGTGGGCGCAACTGTCGATTCCCCTCGCCATCCCGCTGATAATGAGGAGCCGCCGCGCCGCCAGGTCGCGCGCCAGCATCTCCGCCACGCCGCTTCCGTAGGGCGTTGGATGCCGCGTACCCACAACGGCGATTCCGGGCCGCGCCAGCAGTTTTACGTCGCCGCGCGCCCACAGCACCGGCGGAGGATCGTAGATCTCCTTCAGCCGCTCCGGGTAAGCCGCGCAGCCGTAGGTGACCAGGTTCGCGCCCAGTGCCTGAACGGCTGCCCACTCCGATTCGGCCGTCTTGCGTGCCTTGCCGTCGAAGATAAACTGCGCCGCCTCCGGCGGAAGCTTCAGGGCTTCCAGTGCGGTCAGCGCCAGCTCGAAGATGCGCGATGAAGCGCCGATCTCCTTGACCGTCTCAATCACACGCCGCGGCCCAAGGCCGGGCGTCAGCGCCAGCGCCAGCCATGCCAGCCGGTCTTCGTCCAGGCGCTCCACCACGCCCGACCCTGGTCCCAAAGCCGGAGTCGTCATTCCCCCGCACAATACCGCAACGGCAACTCGCTCATTCGTGACGTAGCTCACGCAGCAAACGATCGCCCTTGTTCAAGCGGTCGTCCTCAGTAAGGTGAAGTGCCCAAGGCAGCTTTTGAAACCTCGACAGGCTCGGGCGCTTTCAGGGTTGATTTCCTGTCCAATCCTCTAGGTCCCTTCATTATCCAGCTCATGAACCCGCGACCCGCCCATGCGCATCTGCGTCTAATGCGGTAGGCGTCCCCTGTCGTTATACTAAGAATTGGTGCATTCTGAACGCTACCGGATTGACGAGGTTAAGGAAATTCATGAAATTGTTCTTCGAACGGCTGCGGTCGCGCCGTCTTACGTCTGCTTTCGTCCTGCTGGGGGTCCTGTCCGCCGGGATCGTGGCAGGTTCCTATGCCGCGCACGGAGTCAGCGGCCAGGAGGAGCAGAACGCCAGTGCCGACGCCACGCCGCTCAAGGTCGTCAACACCAGCGTTCCGCCTAACTCCTTTGTAAAGATCGCCAAAGAAGTGGGTCCGGCTGTCGTCAATATCAACACCCAGACTTTGCCCAAGCAATCCCTGAACCGCAAGCACCTCCCCAACGGGCGCACTCAGCAGCAAAACCCCGACGGGGACGATGGTCAGAACGATCAGGACAACGGCGGCCAGGGCGGCCAGGGCTTCCAGGACTTTTTCAACCACTTTTTCGGCGGCCAGAACCCCGACCAGGGCGATGACGGCAGCGACCAGGTACGCGAGTCGCTTGGCTCCGGCTTCATCGTCGATCCCAAGGGCTACATCGTCACCAACGACCACGTCATCGACAAAGCCGACAAAATTTACGTCAAGCTCGCCACCGATCCCGACAATCAGGACCTGGGCCGTCCCGCCCGGGTGATCGGCGTGGACAAGGCCACCGACCTGGCCGTGATCAAGATTGACACCAATGCTGCGCTGCCCACTGTGAAGTTGGGCAACAGCGACATGACCCAGGTAGGCGACTGGGTTGAGGCCATCGGCAGCCCCTTCGCCCTGGCGCAGACGGTTACAGCCGGCATCGTTTCGGCGAAGGACCGCACCATCGACCCCACCGCCGGCGGTCAGTTTCAGCACTTTCTGCAAACTGACGCGGCCATCAACCCCGGCAACTCCGGCGGCCCGCTGCTCAACATGAACGGCGAGGTCATTGGCGTCAATACCGCCATTTACACCCAGTCGGCCGGCTACCAGGGTATCGGTTTCGCCATGCCGTCCAATACCGTGGTCAGCGTTTACAACGACCTGATCAGCCCCAGCCACAAAGTGGTGCGTGGCTCCATCGGCGTCTCGTTCCGCAACGGGCTCTCCAGCGCGGTCAACCGGGTGTACGGCTTCAAAAATGGGGTCCTGGTGCAGCAGGTTCAGCCCGGTGGACCGGCGGACAAGGCAGGGCTCAAGGCCGGCGACATCATCACGACCATCGATGGGCGCCAGGTCAAGGACGGGGACGACCTGGTGAATGACATCGCCAACCGCCATCCCGGAACCGATATCCGCCTCGGCTACCTTCGCAACGGAAAGCAGCAGGACGCCACTGTCACCATCGGCGATCGCGACAAGGTGTTTGCCGAAAACGGCAATCCCCAGGCTAACCCGTCGCCGGACGAGAATATCAACCCCGGCGAAAGCAAACTCGGCATCATGGTTCGCGACGTGTCGCCGGATACGGCAGCCAAGATCAAACAGCAGGGCGTGGTTGTTCAGTCGGTGCGGACCGGATCGTTTGCCGACCTCCAGGGACTCGAACCGGGCCTGGTGATTACAAAGGTGAACAAGCAACCTACACCCAGCCGCGAAGCATTCAATGACGTAGTGGGCAAGCTGAAGACCGGCGATGACGTGGTCTTCGAAGTCATTGATCCGCATCATCCGGAGCTGGGCATCAACGTGGTAGGCGGAACGTTGCAATAGGGATACTCCCGCGCGCCCTGGAGCCTGTTCCGGGCGCGCGGACTAATGTCAGAGCGGGATCGGAGCACGCCCCGCACTCCATTTTTCTTCCCACGATTGCCGCGCATTGGCTTATACTGGCCGGACGAGATGCGCCGAGAATACTTTTTGCAAGGAGGTGCTCTCCGAGTGTCTTTGATTAGGATCTGTCTTTATTGTTCTTTGGCTGTTCTGGCAGCCAGCTTGCCGGCTTCCGCCACAACTCCGACGCAGCACCACACGGCGTCCAGCCACTCCAAAACCGCGCATCGGATTTCCACCCATTCCCGTCGGCGCTCCCATCGTGTGCATGGCCAGCAAGCTATTGCGCCGGAACGGGTTACCCAGATCCAGGAGGCGCTTATCCGGGAGCACTACCTGACCGGCGATGCGAATGGAGAGTGGAACACAGCCACCCAGGCCGCCATGCAAAAGTACCAGGCGGATCACGGCTGGCAAACGAGGCTGCTGCCCGACTCGCGGGCGCTGAAGGCTCTTGGGCTTGGTCCGGATTACTCCACCGCCATCAACGCCAAGGACGTCGCCGCCAATAATGGCAGCGGCGGGCAAGGCCCCGTTCCCGCAGTTCCCACTGCGCAAGCCGCCGGTTTCGCGGCAGCCTCGGGCGTGAACCGGTAGAGCGGTTTTTGCATCGACGACATCCCGCCAAGGCCTAAACTCGGATGTCTTTGTATGCGCGGCGCCCAAGAAGATCTCCCTCCTCAAAGACCTGCCGGTCATACGATCGGCTGGTCTTTTCTTTCCGGAGCGTCAGCAAATTGTCGGCGGTAGAGCTCGGTGTAAATTCCCGGCTCTGACAATAGATTCGAGTGGGTTCCACGCTCGACAATACGCCCGTCCTGCACCACCAGAATCTCGTCCGCCTTCAGGATCGTGGAAAGGCGATGGGCGATGACAATCGAGGTCCGGCCTGCAAGGGCCGTTTCCAGCGCACGCTGGATGGCGGCTTCCGATTCGGAATCGAGATGGGCCGTGGCCTCGTCGAGGATGACAATGTCAGGCGCCTTCAAGAGTAGCCGCGCAATGGCAATGCGCTGCTTCTCCCCTCCGGAAAAGCGATAGCCCCGCTCGCCCACCATGGTGTCGAGTTTGTCGGGCAGGCTTTCGACAAGGTCGAGGATCTGTGCGTCGCGAAGAGCAGAGCGGATTTGATCGTCGGTGGCTTCGGGCCTGGCATAGAGCAGGTTGGTGCGAATGGTGTCGTGGAAAAGGTGGGCATCCTGGGTTACGACGCCGATACGCTGGTTCAGAGAGTTGAGTTGAAGGTCGCGGACATCCATGCCGCTGATGCGGACGGCGCCGCTTTGCGCGTCATAGAGGCGCGGGACAAGATGGGTGATGGTGGTTTTGCCAGCCCCGGAGGGTCCAACCAGCGCTACCAGTTGGCCGGGAGCGATGCGGAAACTGATGTCGTGCAGGACGGTTTTCTGCGGGCGCTTGTCGGGAACGGAGATGGATTCGAGTGAGGCCAGGGATACTTCGGCCGCGGACGGATAGCGGAAGGCGACGTGATCGAACTCGATGGAGGCGGGACCGGGTGCGATGGGCACGGCCCGGGCGCTTTCCTGGATCATGGGCGGAAGATCCAGAACTTCGAAAACCCTTTCGAACGAGACCAGCGCCGTCATGATGCTGACCTGAACATTGGAGAGGCCGACTAACGGCGCGTACAGGCGTGCGAGGTAGGCGGTGAGGGCGACGACCGTGCCCACGTCGAGAACATGATGGACTGCCAAAACGCCTCCCCAGCCATAAGTCAGCGCAGAGGCCACGGTGGCCACGACGGCGAGCGCGGTGAAGAACAGACGGCTATAGATGGCCACCTTGATGCTGATGTCGGAGACGCGTTGAGCCTTTTCCCGGAAAGTGCGAGCGTCTTCTTCCGGCCGGCCGAACAGCTTGGCCAGCAGAGCGCCGGCCACGTTGAACCGCTCCACCATGAGGTTGTTCATGTTGCCGGCAAGGTCATAGGTTTCGCGCATGATGGCCTGAAGTTTGCGCCCCCAAAAGCGCGCCGGGAAAACAAAGATGGGCAGGAGCACGACGGCGCCGAGCGTAATGCGCCAGGAGAGCACGAACATTGCGCCCAGAATGAGAAGGACCGTGATGAGATTGCCAACCACGTTGGAGAGGATGTCAGTGAAAGCCGTACGCGCACCCTGAACGTCGGTATTGAGGCGGCTGACAAGAGCTCCGGTTTGGGTGCGCGTGAAGAATGCCAGCGGCATTCGCTGGATGTGCTGGAAGAGACGATTGCGGAGGGAAAGGACGATCTCGGCGCCAATTTTTGACGAGAGGAAAGTCTGGGCGATGCCGAGTGCGCCGTCAAACAGGCCAAGGCAGCCCACAATGATGGCCAGATGAATGATCAAAGCCGCATTGCCCTTGAGGATGCCGTTATTGATGATCTGGCGGAAGAGCAACGGATTGACGATGGTGATCGACGCGTCGACGATGACAACGAGAAGAAACACGGCCAGCAGGCCGGCATAGGGCAAGGCAAAGGCGAGGGTGCGCTTCGCAGTCCCCGGTTTAACCTTTTGCTTCAATACGGAAGGGTCCTGGCCCAGGGAACGCCAGGCGCTGATCATGCCTCCCATCGAGATGGCCTCCGATGCATGAAAAAGTGCGATGCGGTACGATCAGTGTAGCTGTCTGCGCGGGTTTTTTATGGAGACGAACACTCCCGGATTTATTCCTGCAGCGGGCTCAGAGCCACAAATAGCCCGGCCCATCCAAACGGATGGGCCGCGATGCTGTTGTTGAATTGCTCTTAATTGACGGTAACGGTGAAGGTGGTTGTGTAGGGGCCGCCGCCGCCAGGGGTGCCGGTTCCCGTCACAGTGAAGACGTAGGCGCCGGGGGTCGTGCCGGGATCGCCGCCACCCCCGCCTCCGCCGCCGCCATTGCTGCCGCCGCCGCAGGCTGAGAGCGTGCCGAGGAAGGCGAAAACAACCAGCAGGCCGAGGAGGTTGCGCCAGCCACGCCGCCGCGCGGGGATGCCTAAGAAGATCAGCAGGGCCAGCACAGTTCCGCCGCCCGGTCCCAGCCAGCCGGGCAAGCCGCGGCGGTCAAGACTGGCGAGGGCAGGAGGAGTGGTGGCCACGGTCATGGTCGAGGTGCCGCTCGTAGTCGAGGAGCTGAGCGTAACTGCGCTCCCGGCGGAACATGTGGGCAGATCGACCGCGCCGGTTGGGGAAGTCGTCAGCGAGCAGGCGAAGCTGACGCTGCCCGCATAGCCGTTACTCCCGTTGACTGATATCGTGGCGCTGGCTGAACCGCCGGGGCTGATGGCCGCAGGATTGGTTGGAGTGGGCATCGAGAAGGTGCCGCTGGTGCCGCCCCCACCGCCGCCGCCCGAAAGTGCGGCATAGCCGGCAATCAACTGTGTGGCATCGACGCTGCCCAGGCCGGTGGCGAGGTCATAGCCGGCGCCGGCGTTGTAGCCGCTCTCAAAGAACGAACTGCCCACTGCCTGGCAGTCTGGCGTGCCCTCGGTGCATAGGACGGAGTTGTTGCCCTGGGTAACATCGTGGAAGACCGCGGCGCCGCTGCTGCTGTTGTAAATGTCATAGAGGAACTTGGCGCCGTCCATGCCGATGCGGCCGCCGTTGGCTTGGACCACGAGGGCCAGGATGCCCGCGAATGCCGGCGTCGAGGCTGAAGTCCCGCCGATGCCGGCGAAGTAGAAGTTGTTATCCGACTGATTGGTACAGTTCTCAGAGACCGTCACGTTGTTTGAGTTCGGTCCGGTATCGTCGGTGCAGACCAGCCAGGTGGCGCCGTAAAAGCCGTTTCGGCCATCAGGGAGACGTCAGGAACGTCGCGGTCGCCATCGCTGGGGACACCCGGACCCGTCTGCCAGGACGGCTTTGGCCAGCCGCTGGTGCAAGTCCCCGCGGTCGTCACGCCGGTGGTGCTGTTGTAGGTTGTGGTGTTGGTGGAACAGTTGCTGGCGCCGCCGGTGCCGCCAATGATATTGGTCTGACTGGTACTCGAGTTGACATACGGGACATTGGCGCTGATATCGCCATTGCTCGTAGTTGAGTCGTTCCAGGTGGACTCCGGAATATAGCTTAGAGCGGAACGAAAGGCATTCGATGAACTCGAATTGCTGTTGACGTAGGTGCTGAATCCGCCGTTGAGCAAGCCATAGAAATCAGTACCGCCCACGGAGACGTTGTATGGCGTGGAGGAAAAGCCGCTGATGTTCGGCGCAGCGAGGCAACGTAGACTTTGTCCTGGTTGTCGCAGCCAGCCGCGCCGTCATCGCCGGTGGAAATCACGACAGTGATGCCATCCGTGGCAGCTTGCTGCCACCAGCCGGCGATCTCCTGATTGTCTGCCGTCCCCAGCAATAGCTCACAGTAGCCAAAGCTAAGACTGAAGATGTCGACCAGTTGTCTGTGAGCATCTGCGGAATAGCGGCGTAAAGACCGCCGACAGAGTCATCGGCGGTATAGAAGTGGATGGCAGCGCCTGGCGCCAAACCGCCTGAAACTTCGGTATCGAGATAGGCTTCGTCGGTGTCACCTCCTGCCGTAGCCGAAGTGTTGATGTTGGTGATGGTCGGCTGAGTGGTATCACCGTTCAGAAAGCGGGTGCGGAAATCCGCGACTGTGCTGGCCTGGATGAGGGCGTCGCCGCCGATGCCGATGGTGACGCCGGAGCCGGTGTAACTGGTCGCGGAGGAGAAGTTTCCGTTGTAGCTGTTGGGCGTGTCGTAAATGGTGGCGGCGTCGGCCGGGACCATGTAAAGGTAATCCCCGTTCACGGTAAGGTCAGGATGGGCGTGGACGGCTGACGATTGGGCGGGAACCAACCTTTTTCCCTGGGAATCGTATTTGCCCGGAGGCCCTGGGATTGCATGAGAATGCGGCCGGATGGTGTTGAGGAAGGCTACGCCACTGATCACGTTCGAGAAGGCCGCCGGAACGTGGGCTCAGTGGTGTTGGCGTAGAACTGGTGGCCGCTCGGAGTTACGAAGGAGTGAATGGACGTGTGCAGAGCTTCTTCGAGCTGTGGGACCCTGCCCGAGAAGGCGATGTCAGTTGCCGTGACACTCTCCACCTTGAGGCCGTGGGACTGGAGCCAGAAGCTGATGGCGGCGACGTCGGAGTCGGCCAGGCCATAGAGCTTGTTGAACTGATCCGGGGTGAGCCAGTGGTGGAAATTCGGCGAATGGCGATCGAGCTGCTCAGCCATGAACTTGTCGAGTGCGGCCACCTGCTGCGGGGAGCGGTGGATGACAAGACCCACATTGTGGAACTCGATTGTTGGCGAGGCCTCGCCACGGTCGAACTCCGGCCGCGCCAGAACCGTGAGGCTACCCCCCAGAGTGACGCGCGACGAATCGTCGACTGGGCCGGCGATGCGAGGCGCGATGTTGGAGACCTGCGCGCGTAACAAGGGGAAAAAGCAAAGCACGCAGAGGAAAGCAATCGACGGGAAGGCACGCAAACGGTTCATCAACGAACTCCCTTTCCAGATCCCTTGTGGCGTTAGGCAACTTCAGTTATCGGTATGAGCAGAAGTATCTGTTCTGCTCTGGTTCTCATGGACTAAACGGTCTGACATTGGCTCCCCAATCGACTTGGAGAAACTGCTCTGAGAGAAAGATCGGGGATTGCAGCCAAATCTTGAGAGTGGCGCGAAGGGGAAACGAACTTCCAGTACAAAAAACGGGCAATGCACGACCGCGCACCGGACCCGAAGCGGCTGCAAAGGCGAGTAATAGACATAAAGCCTGGAAGACTGTAACTTGTGGTAGCAGTATGGCATCATCCTGCAAATCCGTCACAGGAAAAGAACGGCAGAATGGTATCAAGGTACCGAAGAAGGAAACAGCAGGGATGAAGAGACAAGGGGTATTGGGCGCCTGGCGAGGAAACGAGCATGAGGATGGCTGAACAGGGGCTGACGGAACGAGCGTTCCGGTCGCTGGATGCATTTCGGATTGAGATACCCTCCTGGGGATTTGCCAATACGGGGACCCGGTTCGGGAAGTTTCTGCAGGATGCCGCGGCGGGAAGCCTTGAGGAGAAGTTTGCCGACGCGGGCGAAGTGAACCGGCTGACCGGGGCGACGCCGACGCTGGCGCTGCATGTCTTGTGGGATTTGCCGGACGGCAGCCACGATGTGCCCACGGTGCGGGTGCTGGAGGGGAAGTATGGGGTGCGGGCGGGTTCGATCAACCCCAACCTTTTCCAGAACCAGGACTACAAGTTTGGATCGCTGTGCAATCCTTTGGCGGAGATCCGGAAGCAAGCGCTGGACCACGTGCTGGATTCGATTGCGCTGGGCCAGGAACTGGGTTCGCGCGACGTGTCGCTGTGGCTGGCGGATGGCTCGAATTACCCCGGGACGCAGAGCATGCGTCAGCGTATTTGCTGGCTGGACGAGTGCCTGCGGGAGGCGCACGCGCACCTCGGGCCGGAGCAGCGGCTACTGGTGGAGTACAAGCCGTTTGAGCCGGCGTTCTACCACACGGACATTGCCGACTGGGGAATGGCGGCAGAGCTGGCGCGGAGGGCCGGCCCGCAGGCGCGGGTGCTGGTGGATACCGGGCATCATTACGCGGGGCAGAACATTGAGCAAATCGTGGCCTGGCTTCTGCACACGGGAATGCTGGGCGGGTTCCACTTCAACGACCGGCGGTACGCGGACGACGATCTGACGCTGGGGTCAATTGACCCGTACCAGGTTTTCCGGATCTTTCACGAAATCCATGCAGCTGAAGCGGACGGAATGAGGTTGGACATTGCCTTCATGATCGACCAGAGCCACAACCTGAAGGGCAAGATGGAAGCGATGGTGCAGACGGTGTGCACGGCGCAGGAGCTGTGGGTAAAGGCGGCGCTGGTGGACCGGGAAGATCTGGCGCGGCTGCAGCACGCTTGCGAGCTGGTGCAAGCGGAGGAGCTGTTCCGCGATGCGTTCTGGCGGGATGTGCGGCCGGCGCTCAAGGATTGGCGTCTTGCGCGCTCTATTCCCGAGGACCCGTTGGAGGCGTTACGCGAAAGCGGATATGTGGAGAAGGTTGCGCGGGAGCGGGGCGGACGCGGGGTTGGCGTGAGCAGCTACGCGTAAAGCTGTATGCGATCCCACTCTAGCCGCAAAAACGCGGCTAGGATGGAGCATCCCGTTCAGTGATTAAACCGGCTGGACTGTGCCCTTGCCTACCAGTTCTTCCACGCGCTCAATCCAGCCGCGATCGGCGGCCACCGACATTTGCTCCGGTTCGAGGATGACGGCGTACTCGCCCTTCTTTTCCAGTTGGAGCAAGACCTTGCCGGGGCCGGGCGCGGCGGCGGCGGCGGAACGAAGCTCCGAGAACATGGCTTCGGTAGCGCGGTCAAGATTGATGCGGATGCGCACGCCCAACGGCAGCTTGACCTGCACATCATCCAGGGCCTGGATGGAAATGATTGAGATTTTGGGAGCAGAGTCTTCGTCGCCCATGAGGGTGCCGCGGATCAGGACCGGCGCTTCCATTTTGAGCTGCTCGGCCAGGCGGTCGTATTCGCGGGCAAAGCAGATCACTTCCATTTTGCCGGTTGCGTCTTCAATGGATCCCTGTGCGTAGAGCTCACCCCGCCTGCTTTTGCGCGGGGTACCGGTGCCCTGGATCATGCCGGCCACCTGAATCTCGTCGGCGGGATCGGACTGCCGGCCCCACGCGCGCTCCGGCGGCTTGCGTTCCAGAGCTTCAGCGATGGGAATCACGCCAGGCAGATTGCGCAGCTTCTCCGCATATTTATCGAGTGGATGGCCGGAGACAAAGAATCCGAGAACCTCCTTCTCATTGGCCAGACGCTCGCTTTCTTCCCAATCGGGCGCATGGGGCAGATCATCGGTGCCGCGGCCGGTTGCGGGGGTCTCTTCGAACAGGCCGAAGAGACCGGACTGGCCCTGCGCGGCGTCCTTCTGCGCTTTCTGCGCGCGCTCCATGGCTTTATCCGCCGCGGCGATGAGCTGCCCGCGATGCCCGAGCGAATCGAGCGCGCCGGCCTTGATGAGCGACTCGATAACGCGCTTATTCATGACACGCAGATCGACCTTCTCGCAGAATACCCAAAAACTGCTGAAGCGGCCGCCCACTCCAGCTCGCGCGCTGAGGATGGATTCAATGGCATTGCCGCCAACGTTCTTGACCGCTGCCAGGCCGAAACGAATCGAGTTTCCTTCCGGCGTGATGTGGGGCGTAAACTGCGACCCGCAAACCTGGACATCGGGCGGAAGAACCCGGATGCCCAGCTCCTTGCATTCGGCGATGTATTTGACCACGTTATCGGGCTTTGAAGTCTCCGAGCTGAGCAGCGCTGCCATGAACTCAACGGGATAGTGGGTCTTCAGGTATGCCGTCTGGTAGGCCACCCAGGCGTAGGCCGCGGAGTGCGATTTGTTAAATCCGTATTCAGAGAACTTCGCCATCTGCTCGAAGATCTCCTCCACCGCCGACTTGGCGAAGCCCTGCGCGGCTGCCCCGCTCAGGAACCGCTCGCGCTGCTTCGCCATGGCTTTCGAGTCCTTCTTTCCCATGGCGCGCCGCAACAGGTCGGCTTCCCCGAGGCTGAAACTTGCCAGCACCTGTGCAATGCGCATCACCTGTTCCTGGTAAACGATCACGCCGAGCGAATCTTTCAGGATCCCCTCGAGCGGCGGCAAGGTGTACTCGACCTTCCGGCGCCCCCATTTGCGCTCGATGAAGTCATCGATCATGGCCATCGGTCCGGGGCGAAAGAGCGCATTCAACTGCGTCAGTTCCTCCACGGTGTCCGGCTTGTAGCGGCGCAGAATGTCGCGCATGCCCGAGGATTCAAACTGGAACACTCCGGAGGTGAGCGCGGTGTGAAACACGCGCTGGAATGTTTCCGGATCGTCGATGGGGATCATCTCGATATCGAGTTTTTCGCCGCGGGTTTCTTCAATGAGCTTGACCGCATCGTTAATGACCGTGAGCGTGGCCAAGCCGAGGAAGTCCATCTTCAGCAGGCCCATCTTCTCCACGGATTTCATGTCATAGGCGGTAACAACTTCGTCGTTCTTGGTGCGGTTCAGGGGCACCAGCTCAGTGAGCGGCCGGGGCGCGATGACCACTGCGGACGCATGCACGCCTGCGCCCCGCACCAGCCCTTCCAGCTTCCTGGCCGTATCGATGAGCTCGCGTACGGTCTTGTCGCTTTCGTAACTTTTTTTGAGCTCGGGCGACTCTTCCAGCGCCCGTTGCAGGGTCATGCCCACGGTCGCCGGAACCAGCTTGGCAATGCGATCCACGTCGCCGTAGGGCATGTCCATGGCGCGGCCGCAGTCTTTGATGGACGCCTTGGCCGCCATGGTGTTGAAGGTAATGATCTGCGCCACCTGCTCGCGGCCATACTTGCGGGTGACATATTCGATGACCTCGCCGCGCCGGTTCATGCAGAAGTCCACGTCGACGTCGGGCATGGTCACGCGCTCGGGATTGAGGAAGCGCTCGAACAGGAGAACATTCTGGATGGGGTCGATGTTGGTAATCTCCATGGCATAGGCCACCAGGGATCCGGTTGCCGAACCACGCCCGGGGCCGACCGGGATGCCGTGGTCGCGCGCGTACTTGATGAAGTCCCACACGATGAGGAAGTATCCCGGGTAATTCATCTGTTTGATGATCCCGATCTCGTAGGAGAGGCGCGCCTGGTATTCCTCGGGCGTCGACCGGCGCGTGCCGCGCAACTCCAGTTGACGCACGGCGGTGTCCAGCCGCTTCTTCAGGCCCTCGCGGCAGACCTGCTCAAAGTAGCTGTCGATAGTGTGGCCCTCGGGAACCGCGAAGGCCGGGAAAGGATCCTTCACCGCGTGCAGCTTAAAGTGGCAACGCTCGGAAATCTCCATGGTGCGCGCGAGCAGGCTGGGGTGGTCAGGAAAGACCCGCGCCATTTCGTCCGCGCTTTTTACGAAAAACTGATCGGAGTCGAATTTCAATCGATTCTTTTCGTGGATCTTGGAGCCGGTCTGGACGCAGAGCATCACATCGTGCGCGTGGGAGTCTTCTCCGCAGAGGTAATGCGAATCATTGGTGGCGATGAGGGGAATCTCGAGATCTTTTTCCAGGCGGAAGAGATGGTCGTGGATCTTGCGCTCGGCTTCGAGCCCCTGGTCCTGGATTTCGAGATAGAAGTTGCCGCGGCCAAAGATGTCCTGGTACTCGAGCGCGACGGCCTTGGCTTTTTCATAAGCAGTCTTGGCGTCGTGCTTGTTTTCTTCATTCAGGAGAAGCTCGCAGAGTTCGCCGGAGAGGCAGCCGGACGAGCCGATGAGGCCTTTTGCGTGGCTGGCAAGGAAGTTCTTGGAGACGCGCGGCTTGCGATAGAAGCCGTGTAGCGAGGCCTCAGACGTGATGCGGATCAGGTTTTGATATCCTTCTTCGTTTTCAGCCAGCACCAGCAGATGGTTGTATTCGTTCTTGGTTTCGGGAGGGACCTGCGCGCGATGGTCCTCGCTCTTTGAAACGTAGAGCTCGCAACCGAGAATGGGACGGATGCCACGCTCCTTGGCGGCATTGAAGAAGTGGACCGCGCCGAAGATGTTGCCGTGGTCGGTCATGGCCACAGACTTCTGGCCCAGGGCGGCAACGCGGTCCATGAGCTTGGCCAGGTCGCATGCGCCGTCCAGCAGAGAGTACTCAGTGTGCAAATGGAGGTGGGTAAATTCGGACATGGTCAGGATCAATTCTAGTCTTCATGCAATGCGGCCGGGCTTGCCCGTCTTCTGAGGAAAAATGGGCCGAATCTTTGGTATGGGACGGGCGGCGCAGGATGTGAAACATTCAATTACCTTTGGAATTCCTTACGCAAATTGGCCATTGTGCATCTACGGTTTTTAAGGCATGGTGGCAGCAAGACCACTATTTCTCGCCGGATTCCTGGGTTCATGAAGATTGGCGTTTCACTTCTCTCTGTGGCGATGGGCGTGACTCTGTCCGCCTACGGGCAAAGCACGTCCGCGCCCGTTCCGGTTAACCCTCCGGCTGCGGGACCAGCCGCTCCGCCTTCAGCAACCAGCACATCGATGGCCGCGCAGGACACCGCGCCTGCCATTCCCGTTCCCTCCACCATTCCCGACGCGGCAGCGCAGGCGGCAAGCCAAGTGGGCACGCTTCCTGAAGCAGTGCAGACCCTGTTGAGCTTTCGGCCGGCGGATGTGAAATTTGACGTTGCGGATTTGATGGACATCCTGCGCGACCGGCGGCACGAGGGGTGGGTGCTGGCGGCTTATCCCGATCCGAAAACGGGCCAGCCGTTGATCGGCGCCGGATTGAGCCTTGACTTACCGGAGCGTGTACATCCGCAACGCGACCCCCAGAACCCTCATCCCTTCCTCGAGCCGTCGTCGGCCGACTTGTGGCAGGCGGCGGGCCTCGAACCGGCAAAGCTCAGGGGCATCCTGGACCAGTTCTATGCGCGGCAGGCGGAGTGGAACAAGAGGACCTTCCGGCGGCACATCTTCACTCTCGATCCCGAGATCACGGACGAAGACGCGGATGCGTTGCTGCGGATTGGGATTATTCAGGCCATCGACAACGCGAAGGCGTATTGCCGTTACTTCGATCGCTTGACTGCCAGCCAGCAGATGGCCATGACGCAACTGGTTTACCAGATGGGCGTGAACTTGCAGGAGTTTTCCAGCTTCCTCACGCTGATCAACCAGAACGCCGCCTATCCGCAGAAGTTGGGCACCGCGGACCAGCCCGGCTCCCATTACTGGCGCGATGTGCAGCTCAGCCTGGTCCAAAGCCAGTGGGCGCGGCTGTATCGGCAACGGGCCACCTCGGTGATTGCCATGCTGGATCCGCAATACGCGGATGATCCCTCGGGGGCGGAGCACTCTATTGCGCGTGTTTTGCATCCGGCGCGTCAACATAGGCGGGGGAGGCTGCGCGAAGCGTCTTACACGCATCGACGCAGCTCTGCGGCGCGCCGCAGGTCCCGCAGGACGCGAAAAGAATAACCGCCTTTCAGGCTTCGCTGAGGCTGCCCAGTGTTCGCTGCCCGTATTCCTGGTGTGCCCGTACCCGGATTTGCTTCGCGACGGTGTTCTATACTTGGCGCGCCATGAGAGTTCCTCGTTTGTCTGCGCTTCTCCTGCTCCTCGCGGCTTCAATTCCCTTTCCACTTCATTCCCAGCAGCGCGGATACGTTCACGCGCAAGGCACCGTACTGGTGGACGGCGCCGGAAAGCCGCTGATGCTGCGCGGCATCAATCTGGGCAACTGGTTTGAGCCGGAAGGGTACATGTTCCATCTCGACGACGGACCGCAGTCGCCACGTGAGATCGAGAACCTGACCCAGGAGCTCATCGGCCCCGAGAAGTCGGCGGCATTCTGGCGGCGATGGCGCGAGACTTACATTACCGAGACAGACATCGACCGGATCAAGGCGATGGGCTTCAACTCAGTACGTGTGCCCATTCACTGGAAGTTCTTTGCAAGCGACGATGAGGAGGGTTTCCGGCTGATGGACCGGCTGGTCACGTGGGCGCGCAACGACAGAATTTTCGTCATTATCGACCTGCACTGCGCGCCGGGCGGCCAAACGGGCACAAACATCGACGATAGTTATGGATATCCGTGGTTGTATTCGGACAGCGAGGCTCAGGCGCAAACCATCGCGGTATGGCGGAGGATCGCGAAACATTACGCCAACAAGCCGACGGTGCTGGGTTATGACCTGCTCAACGAACCGATTCCGCACTATCCACAGTTGCAGCAATACAACAGGGATCTGGAGCCGCTCTACCGGCGGATAGTCGCGGCCGTTCGCCAGGTGGACCCGAACCACGTGGTGATCCTGGGCGGTGCGCAGTGGGATTCGAACTTCAAAGTCTTTGGGGAGCCGTTCGACAAGAACGCGATGTACACGTTTCACAAGTACTGGACGGCTACGGACGCGAGCGTCATCCGCGAGTACCTGGATTTCCGCGACAAGTACCATGTGCCGATCTGGCTGGGCGAGTCGGGCGAGAACAAAGACGAGTGGATCGCCGCATTTGTGAAGACCCTCGAAGAGAACCACGTGGGATGGTGTTTCTGGCCCTACAAGAAAATGGACGCAACCTCCAGCGTCGTCACCTTTGACCGGCCCGAGAACTGGGACCGAGTAGTGAAACCGGCGGCCATGGCTCTTGGGACCGGGAACGCGGAGAAACGGATTGCCGCACGGCCGTCGCCGGAGGAGGCGCAGGCAATCTTCGACAATTTGTTGAAAAAGGTCCAGTTCACGAACGAGCACGGGAACGATGGCTACGTGCGGGCGCTGGGATTGAATCCAGCGAGGTGATTGCATGCAGGCCAAGCGTGAAGGCCGGCATCGAGTCTCGATTCCAAACGGCATGCGACGCAGGCAATGGGGGCCAGTCTATACTCGTTGCTAGCCCTATGCGTACTCGAATTCTTATTTCCTTGCTCCTGGTTTCATTTCCCGCGTTCCTGTACGGCCAGACACCGGCTCACAAACCCAAGGCAAAGCCTTCCCCGAAAATGACACAAAAACTCTCTCCTGCAGCCGTGCACAACTCCGCCATTGTGATTGACACCCACGCCGACACAACGCAGCGGTTCGTCGACGAGGGCTTCGACTTGAGCGATCCGTTGAACGGCGGCAACCTGAACCTGGAAACTGCAAAGAGGGGCAACCTGGGCGCCGAGTTTTTTTCCATCTGGGTGGAACCGAACCTCTACAAGGGGCAGTATGCGCGCAGGACGCTGGTGCTGATTGACGCGGTGAAGCAGCAAGTGGCCAAACACCCCAACGACATGATGCTGGCGACATCGCCCGAAGACATTGAGAAGGCGCATCGCGCGCACAAGCTGGCCGCGCTGATGGGCATCGAGGGCGGGCACTCCATCGAGGGCTCGCTGGCCCTTTTGCGCGATTATTACGACCTGGGCGTGCGCTACATGACGCTGACCTGGTCGAACTCGAATGGGTGGGCCGACAGTTCCGGCGACGTGGACGACCCCAACGTGCCCCACACCAAGGACGGCTTGAGCGAGTTCGGCAAGGACGTGGTGTACGAGATGAACCGGCTCGGGATGATGGTGGATATTTCCCACGTTTCCGACAAAACCTTCTACCGAGCGCTGATCATTTCGCGCGCGCCGGTGATCGCGTCGCACTCGGGCGCGCGGGCAATCTGCGACGCGCCGCGCAACATGACCGACGACATGCTGAGGGCAATTGCGCGCTCCGGAGGGCCGGATTCGAAGGGCGGCGTGGTGCAGGTGAACTTTTACTCCGCTTTCGTTTCGCAGGCATACCGCAATGCGCAGAAGGCGCAGAAGCCGGAGGTGGATAAAGCCATTGCGGACCTGAAAGCAAAGTCGCAAGCCGAGGGGCGGCAGCTTACTTACGACGAGATTTCAAAGGTGCAGCGCGATTTTGCCGACCGCATTCCTCGGCCTCCGTCTGTCGGATCTGATTGACCAGATCGACCACATTGCCAAAGTTGCGGGCGTGGATCATGTGGGGCTGGGATCGGATTATCGACGGTGTGGACGGGCAGACCCCGCAGGGAATGGACTCGCCCGCCGATTTCCCCAAAATCACGGCAGCACTGTTGGCACGCGGCTACTCGGCGGAGGATTGCCGCAAGATTCTGGGCGGCAATTTGCTGCGCGTGTTCCGCGAGGTGCAGGCGGTCAGCAAGCAATTGCAGAGCGAGGACCGGCCGAAGATTACAGAGAAGCAGCCGTTCGATAAGCCGCAGAAGTAGTTGTTAGTTTTCCAGTTGTCAGTTGTCAGCAGCCAAGGCTTGAGATCGGCAGCCTGGAACCGAAGAGATGACGCGAATTGGATGGTTGGCGGCGGTGCTGGTCGCGTGGGTGCTTCCCTGCGCTGCTCAGGCTCCGCAATCGCTCGCGCCAATCCGATTGGATCCGCGGAACCCGCATTACTTTCTCTACGGCAGCAAGACCATCGCGCTGATCACGAACGGCGAGCACTACGGCTCCGTGATGAATGCCGATTTCGATACCCACAAATACCTGGCAACGCTTGAAACCGAGGGGCTGACCTACACGCGGCTCTTCGGCGGCAGCTATGTGGAGGTGCCGGGGACATCGTTCGGCATCAAGCGCAACACGTTGGCGCCGGCGCCGGGGCGGCTGATTCTTGCCGTGGGCGCGCAGTTCGGAGCCGGGTTATGCAGGCGGAGGCAACAAGTTCGATTTGGGAAAATGGGATCCCGAGTACTTTCGGCGCCTGCACGATTTTCTCGGCGAGGCGGAACAGCGAGGAATTGTGGTGGAGATCTCGCTATTCTCATCGCAATACGGAGAACCGCAGTGGAAGTTGAGCCCGTTCCACGAGGGAAACAACGTGAACCAGACCGACACGATCGATCGCAAGGACATCAACACATTGCATAATGGCGATCTGCTGGCAATCGAGGAGCGCTATGTGCGCAAGCTGGTGGAGGAAGCGAATCCGTATCCGAATGTGATTTTCGAGATCCAGAACGAGCCGTGGTCCGATCATCCGGTGCTGACCGACGTGGTGAATCCGTATTTGTTCCCGCCCGCGCGCGATCAGTATCCAAATTCGATTGAAGTGGCGGACGCTGAATCCATTGCGTGGCAGACGCGAGTGGCGGAGTGGATCACCAGCGAAGAAGCAAGGCTGCCGCAGAAGCATCTTGTGGCGCAGTGCTACTCGAATTTCCGATTGCCGGTGCGTTCGCTGATCCCAGGCGTGCAAATGGTGAACTTCCACTACGCTTACCCTGAGACGGTCAGCCTGAACTATGGATTGAACAAGGCCATTGCGTACGACGAGACCGGTTTCCTGGGGCACGGCAACGGCGCTTACCGGCGGCAGGCCTGGAACTTCATGCTGGCGGGCGGAAGCGTGTTCGATGGGCTCGATTACTCATTCATCGTGGGGCACGAAGACGGAACCGACACCGAGCCGAACGGGCCGGGTGGCGGGAGCCCCGAATTGCGAAAGGAGCTCGGGATCCTGGCGAAGTTCATCGCCGGCTTGCCGCTCCAAGGCATGACACCGGATGATGGCGCGGTAACCCACGCGGCCGGTGTGACCGCGCATGTTCTCTCCTGCGCGCGCGGTGTGTACGCCATCTACCTGGACGGAAATGGCCCGACCAGTCTCGACCTGCATCTGCCGCCAGGCCGATATCGCGGGGAGTGGCTCAACACGGGGACTGGCGAAAGCAGGCCGGTCGCGGCGTTTCAGGCCGGCGCAGTTACCCCTGCGCTGCAATCACCCACATTTACCAATGGTATCGCCCTGCGGCTCACGCGGGACTTATACTGAGTTTTTGCGGCCCCTTCACGCAATC
>CAWBIG010000273.1:0-16434 GCA_963788435.1 uncultured Acidobacteriota bacterium
CTATGTTTATGTTGGTACCGCTTCGACCGTTCAGGTCTTGCTCCTCCTCTGGGACGAGTTCTTCCAGCCCAACCCCTCGGACGGCCCCGATCCTGACGACCTGCCCACGTACATGGCCAACGTTCGCGACAAGATCCTGCGCTACCGCAACCACCCCTCCATCGCCGTCTGGTGCGCGCGCAATGAGGGCTTCCCGCCCAAGGAGATCGACGACCAGCTTCGCGTGCTCATGGCGGAGCTTGAGCCGACGCGCCGCTATCAGCCCAGCTCCACTTCAGGCGCCGGCGTCCGCTCCAACGGCCCTTACCACTGGCGTACGCCGCGCGAGTTTTACATCGTCACCGACGACTACTTCAAGACCGAAACCGGCTCCGTCTCCGTCCCCACTCTCGAATCCATCCATGGAATGATGCCCAAAAAAGATTGGGAGATGATCACCGACGACTGGGCCGAGCACGACTTCGCCAAGGGCGCGCAGCAAGGCGACAAGTACAAGGGGCAGCTCCAAGACCGTTACGGCAGAGTCCGCAACCTGGCCGACTTCGTGCGCAAGGCACAGTTGATGAATTACGAGGCATTCCGCGCCATGTATGAAGGCCGCAACGCGCAGCTCTTCCATCCCAACACGGCCGTCATCACCTGGATGTCGAACCCCGCGCAGCCCAGTTTCGTCTGGCAGCTTTACCACTACGATCTCGAGCCCAACGCCTCGCTCTTCGCCGTGCGCTCTGCCGGCGAACTCCAGCACATCCAGTTCAACCAGACCAACGGCGAAGTGCAGGTCATCAACAATCTGCCGCAGCCGCTGAGCAATGCCGTCGCTCACGAGACCGTCTACAACCTCGACGGCACCGTCTCAGTTCATCGTGACTTCCACTTCACCGCCGCGCCCGACATGGCCACTCCACTCGGCCCCGTCGAGTTCCCAGCCAATGTCTCCAACGTCAACTTCGTCAAGCTCGACCTTGAGGACGCGGCCGGCAAGCTCCTCTCCACCAACTTTTACTGGCGCGCCAACACCGCCAATCCCGACGACCTCTCCGATCTCGACAAGCTTCCCGCCGTCACCCTCGACGCCAATGTGGACCGCGCCGACGCCGACGGCCAGTGCCGCATCGCTGTCACCCTCCACAATCCCACCAAGTCCATTGCGTTAATGGCTCACGTGCAGCTCCGCCGCAAATCGGGCGACCGCGTCCTGCCCGTCTTCTACGACAACAACTACGTCTCGCTTGCACCCGGCGAAACCCGCACCATTCACATCGAAGCCGACTTGAGCGACCTTCGCGGCGAAGACGCCCTCGTCGTACTCGACGGCTGGAACACGCTGGTCGCAACCGCATCGGCCAAGGGAGTCTCGATCGCCACCAACGCCCAGGCCCAGCCCAGCTACTGGCCAGACACCGGCCTGCCCTTCCAGACCGTCGGCCTGCGGCAGTAAAGAAAGGAGCAGCCCATGCCCTGGCTGCATTTCGTTTCCTGGATTTTTGGCGGCATGTTCGCGGCCAACGCGGTTCCCCATTTCGTCAACGGCATCTCAGGCCGGCCGTTTCAGTCGCCCTTCGCCAGCCCCCCAGGCAAGGGGCTTT
Organism: uncultured Acidobacteriota bacterium; assembly: GCA_963788435.1. Classification (GTDB taxonomy): domain Bacteria; phylum Acidobacteriota; class Terriglobia; order Terriglobales; family Acidobacteriaceae; genus Telmatobacter. The sequence continues at coordinate 1,590 of CAWBIG010000273.1, forward strand.
CCTCGTCCACGGTCAACGTCCTCTGGGGCGCATTCAACGCCCTCGTCGCTTACTGCCTCACCTTCCGCGTCGGCGGTTTTGATTTCCGCTCCACTCCGGATGTAGCTGCCGCGGGAGCCGGAGCGCTCGTCATGTCGGTAATGATGGCGCGTGTACTTCGGGCGGCTGCACGGCGGCAATCTCGACCAGAAGTGATTGCGCAACCCGGCTCCAAAGGCGGGAAAACTGTTAACATACCGACCGGTCGGTTCGTCGACAAAAACAGACCTGAGGCTTCAGCCCCATTTGAAGCAATCGCCAATATTTACGGGAGCTTTACCGCACGAAACGCCTTCCTTTGCAGGGCAGTTTACGTTACATACCGACCGGTCGGTACACTAATACGCATAAACTGTTCATTATATTGAACATATTTCCGCAACATTTCGCCGTTGCCGAACGCCTTTAGAACGATTGCACCGGGTCTGGCTGCTCTTCTCCGGTCTGTCCCACCCCGATCCGGGCCACGAAGTAGTTTTCGCCCGCAATCCTCGATCCGGCCAGGCGCCGCAGCATGGCCAATTGCCCGGTGTGGCTTATGGCGTCGGCGATCGGCCCCTGGAAGAGCCGCTCCAGGTCGCCGTGCACCGGCTCCCGGCGCGCCAGCACCACATCGAACGCCGTCAAGGCAGCGAAGAACCGGCGTTTCTCCTCGGCCCAGGGCAACGGCTCCGAGTCATGCCAGGTCTCCTGGCCCTGGGCGATGCTCAGCGCCCAGTCGAAGAGGTCGCCCATGTGCTTCAGGATCTGTCCCGGCGTGCGGCCGGCGCCCGTATACCAGGCAAATTCCTCCGGCGCGCCTTCCAAAGCGCGTGCGGCGCGGTAAGCCAGCGTAGCCAGCGTGTGGCGAAGAAACTCTCTTTCGGGGTCCATGGGCGCTACTATATCGCGACTTGGCCGAATCAGTAAGCAATCAATGCGGTTACTGCTTGCATTCCGGGTCTGGCGGGCATTCAATTGTTGACACGGGCAGCATTCCCCCGGAGGGCATCCTATGGCGCGGAGAATCGGAATCTGGGCCCTGTCAGGAGCGGCGGTTGCCCTCTTCTGGTTCTTCTATTTCACCTGGCTCACCTGGGGCGCTTACCACGGCGGGCCGGCTTTCGAATTCAGCACTTTCACCCAGATACTGGTGGACATCACCGCTCCCATCCGGCCGCTGTTTGGACGGCATCACGCGATCACCTGGTACTGGTCCGTTGTGCTCAACGCCGGGATTTACGCGTGCATTGGCCTCATCGTGGAGACGGTCTCAATGGGAGTTCGCTCGCGATTGGCTCACGCGAGACACTAAGCCGCATCCGCTAGCCGAATTAGGCGGACCGCAGAATTCTCTGATAAACTGTAGGTTCTACAGTTCACTGCAGGAAGAAGCCATGTCAATCCATCCCGTTATGCAGCGCCTGGCTGACAAGCTCAAGCGCACCGATCTCCCCGACTTTGTGCCCGGCGACCAGGTTCGCGTCCAGGTCAGGATCAAGGAAGGCGACAAGGAGCGGCTCCAGGCCTTCGAAGGCCTCGTGATCGCCATCAACAAGGGCCCGCAGGGCACCTTCACCGTGCGCAAGATGAGCTTTGGCCAGGGCGTCGAGCGCATCTTCCCGTTTAATTCCAAGGTTGTGGACAAGGTGGAGAAGATCCGCAGCTACCGCGTGCGGCGCGCCAAGCTGTTTTATCTTCGCGGCCTGCGCGGCAAGGCTGCCCGCCTCAAGGAAGTGGAGCGCGAGCACGCCAAGGCGTAAGCCTTCCCGAACTACGGCAAGTCCGACCCCGGCCCTGGCGCCGGGGTTGTTGTTTTTGTGGCGCGTGTTGCCGCACAACCTCAATTACGCCGCGAGGGGTACGCGAAATAGCCTAATGCGGCCTATGGGAGCACTGATGCGGATTCCTTTCCTGGTGGGCTTCCGGACTGGAGACTCTCGGGTTGTGCGATAGCATCTTCCCAGCTTGATGCGAATGCGGGGGGTCGCTCCATGAAGATTTCATTTGGAAGCAAAGTGGCGCTGGTTGCGGGCGGGACGGGCGGCCTGGGCCGCGCTGTCAGCCTCGCTTTCCTGCGCGAAGGCGCAACGGTCGTTGTTCCCTATCACCGTGAGCCGGAGTTTACGGCGCTGCGCGAAGCTGCCGGCGAACATGCTGCGGCACTGGAGGGGCAGCCGCTGGACGTGACGGACGAAGCCGCTGTGAGCCGGTTTGTTGCCGACTTGCTGGGGCGCCACGGAAGCCTGGATGCCGTGGTGAACACCGTGGGCGGCTATGCGGGCGGGATCAAGCTGTGGGAGCTGGAGACGAAGACCTTCGACACCATGCTGGCGCTGAATCTTCGCGCCGGATTCGTGCTGGCGCGCGCGGTGCTGCCCGCGCTGCTGAAGCAGGGACACGGCTCTCTTGTGAATGTGGCGGCCAAAGCCGCATTCGATCACGGCGGCGGCGCGGCGGCGTATGCAGCATCGAAGGCCGCTGCCGTGGCGATGATGAACTCACTGGCCGCGGACACGAAAGGCACCGGCGTGCGAGTGAATTCCATCCTGCCCAGCATTATCGATACGCCGACGAACCGCCAGGCCATGCCCGGCGCCGATTTCGATGCGTGGCCCAAGCCCGAGGATATCGCCGACGTGATTCTGTTCCTCTCCAGTGACGCCGCAGTAACCATTCATGGCGCGGCGGTGCCGGTGTACGGAAACCGCTGAGGCTACATCCCTGGACCGGGCAGGCCGGCGTTCTGGATCGTGAATAATGGCTGGAGAATGCGATACTTCAGAGCTCGCGGAACTTGGCTCGTCGCCATCGTTGTGGTCCTGGCTTCGGTTGTCCTGCTCTTCTTTGCAGGGCGCGCCCTGGTGGTGGACGATGCACGACCGTCGGACGTAGCCATTGTGCTCGCCGGCGGCTTTAGCGATGTCCGCATCGAGCGAGGGCTCGAGCTCCTTCAAAAGGGTGTCGCCCGGGAGCTCATCCTTGACCAATCGACGCAGATTCTCCTGGGACGGACGTATTCCGATTATGCGCAGGATTACCTTAAGACGCTGCCTCCGGGGGTGAGAGAGCACGTGCATGTCTGCACGTATACGGGCGACTCGACGAGGATTGAACTTAGAGACGTCTGGCCATGCGTGACGGTTCTCGATCCAAAGGTTTCAAGAGCGCTGCTGGTGACCTCGCAATTTCATACCCGCCGCGCTCTTTCGATCGCCAAGCGATTGTTCCCTGGCTACACCTGGTCGGCGTCAGCCGCCCCGGACCCGCAGTTTGGAGTGGACTGGTGGCGTCAGCGGGAATGGGCCAAGACCTGCCTTACCGAATGGGAAAAACTGCTCTGGTGGGAGTCGCTGGAGAAATGGCGCACGTAAGGGTGTTTCGAACTCCCGGGACGTGACACCGGTCGCCCAACTCGCCTACGGTTTCCACAGGCTGAAGCACCCTATACTTGTGCCATGCCCAAGGCTCCCGTATGTGGATGGAAGCTGGAAAAAGCTGCGCGCAAGCTCGGCTTCCTGCGCATTGCCGGCGCCGACGAGGTGGGGCGCGGGCCGATGTTCGGGCCGGTGGTGGCCGCGGCAGTGATACTGGCGCCGCGCTACCGGATGGAAGGGCTGAACGACTCCAAGAAGCTTTCAGAAAAGAAGCGCAACGAACTGGACGTGGAGATCCGCGCCAGCGCCGTAGCCTGGGCCATCGCCGCAGTGGACGTGGAGACCATCGACCGCATCAACATCCGCAAGGCATCGCTGCTGGCCATGAAGCAGGCGGTAAGCCAGCTTGCGCTTACGCCCGATTACCTGCTGATCGACGGAATGGACACCATCGACTTCGCGTGCCCGCAGCAGGCGGTCATCCAGGGCGATGGGACAAGTTTCTCCATTGCCGCCGCGAGCGTGCTGGCCAAGGTCTACCGCGACCGGCTGCTGGTGGAACTGGACGCGCAGTACCCCGGCTACGGCCTGGCGAGCCATAAGGGCTACTGCTGCCCGGCGCATCTTGCCGCCCTGGCGCGGCTGGGACCCACGCCACTGCACCGCAGAAACTGGAGCCCCGTGGCCCAGACCAAGCTGGATTTCCCGGAGATGATGGAGACGGCAGAGGCCTGAGTGCACTAAGGCGTATCTTGCCCCCACGAAATTCCTGCAGCTTGCATCCAACGAAATCAGGCGTTCGGAACCCGGCAAGGGCGGACGCCGCGTCGAAGGAGATACTGCGGATGCTTTGGACAATTTTCGTCATCCTGCTGATCCTGTGGATTCTGGGATTCAGCTTTCACATCATGGGCAGTTTCATTCACATTTTGCTGGTGATTGCGGTAGTCGTCCTGATCATCAACCTGATCACCGGCCGGCGTGCGGTGTGAGGCGGATCCAGGGTTGGCGAACACACGCAGGGGCTAAAGCCCGGAGACCTTCAATGCGCCGTTTCGGCACGACAGAAGTCGTGCCCTGATACAAAGGAGCGCGCACACGCGGACCGAGCGTTGCTCTTCCTCGCGAAGATCGGCTCCCCGGACCGGGTATGATGAATCCGTTTGGGGGCGGTTGAGTGAATCCTTTGGAAGCGCAGTTTATTTTGTCCTTCGATGTTGGCGGAAGTCACGTGAGGGCGGGGCTATGTCGGGTTGCCGAGCTCACAATCCTGCGCGAAAGCGGCGAGCCGCTGGGAAGCATCGACACGTTTGAGCAGTTTGTCGATCTTTTTCATCGGCTTGGAGAGCAGGTTTCGGCATCCGATGAAAGGCCCTCCGGCGCATCGCTTGCCGTACCATTTCCATTCGATTGCGAGGCAGGCATCAGCCTGATGCAGCACAAGCTGACGCCGCTTTATGGCCGCAATCTGCGCGCTGCCCTGGCCGAGCGGTTCGGCTGGCGCCCGGGGCAGTTGCGGTTCCTGAAGGATGCGACGGCGTACCTGATGGGCGAACTGGCCGCGGGCAGCGCTCAAGGCTCTGTTCGCGCAGTGGGACTGACGCTGGGAACCGGAATAGGCTGCGCTTTCGCCGTGGACGGCCGCGGCGTCACCTCCGGTGAGGGTGTGCCGCCCGAGGGCGAGATTTGGAACCTGCGTTACGCCGGCGCGACGGTGGAGGACCTGATCTCATCGCGCGCCATTCGCGCGGCTTACAAGTCGCGCACGGGAAGCGACAGTGAAGTGTCTGAGATTGCTGCGGCCGCGCAGAGCGATGCGAACGCGCGGGCGGTGTTTGAGGAGTTCGGCGCGCACCTGGGCCAGGTTCTGCGCGATGTGATTGCGCCGTTCCGGCCAGATCGGGTGGTGCTGGGCGGCGGCATTGCCCGGGCGGCGCATCTTTTTCTCCCCAGCGCCGAGCGCGAAGCTGCCGGGCTGGGTTTTCGCATCGTGATTGCGAAGCTGTTCGATCGCGCGCCCCTTGCCGGCGCGGCGGCTTACTGGCGTGATGAGATCGCGGCCGAGGCGGTGCACTCCGCTGCGATTGACCTGGGCGCGTTGCCGGGGCCGCGCCAGGGCTTCATGCGATAAGCTTGCAACGAGATTCAGCGATCCCGAACTTCGTCGACGCGCATCGACGCGGCGGAGGCGGCTCTGAATATGCGGCCCATTATGAGCTCGAAAACGCAAACCGGTTCTTCCGCCTCGACGACCATGGCCCCGCGCCTGGTTCGCTATAACCGATTCCTACTTCTGGTCGCCGGCCTCGGCGGGCTGCTCTACGGCATCGACGTGGGCATCATCGGCGGCGCGCTGCCGTATCTCGAAGCCACCTCGCACCTGACCCCGGCTGAGCTTTCGATCGTGGTGGCCGCGGTGCTGCTGGGCAGTGTTTTTTCCACGCTGTTTGCCGGGCTGCTGGCCGACTGGATGGGGCGCAAACCGCTGATGATTCTGGCCGGCTTGGCCTTCACGCTTTCCATCCCTGTCATCGCGCTGTCGCAGTCCTACACTTCGCTGTTTGCCGGGCGGCTGCTGCAAGGAATGAGCGGCGGGATTGTTGGCGTTGTGGTACCGCTCTACCTGGCCGAATGCCTTTCCGCCGACAAGCGCGGGCGTGGCACGGGCGTCTTCCAGTGGCTGTTGACGCTGGGCATATTTGCCGCGGCCCTGATCGGCGTTTACTTCAGTTACCATGTTGCCGCGCTGGAAAAGACCAGCACCGCGCTGGAGCTGTTCCACGCCAAGGACCGCGCCTGGCGCAGCATTTTCTGGGTATCGATGCCGCCGGGATTGCTGTTCGTTGTGGGCAGCTTCTTCGTGACCGAATCGCCACGGTGGCTTTTCCGCCGGGGCCGCGCCGAGGCCGCACAGGCAGCGCTGCTGCACTCGCGCACCGCGGAGCAGGCCGCGCTGGAGATGGGCGAGATGCGGCAGATTGCCGCCGAATCCCAGGAGAAGCGGCGCAGCGCGGTTCGCGATTCGCTGCTGCAGCGGCGCTACGTGCTGCCCTTCCTGCTGGCCTGCGTGATTCTGTTTTGCAACACGGCCACGGGCATCAACTCCATCATCGGCTACAACACCGACGTGCTGATCATGAGCGGCCTCTCCGACGTGATGGCGCATTGGGGATATGTGCTGTTTACGCTGCTGAATTTCCTGGCGACCATCATCGGGCTGGCGCTGGTGGATAAAAAGGGGCGGAAGTTCCTGTTCCTGGTGGGCACGTCGGGCGTCATCGTGGCGATGATATCGGCGGGCCTGCTGTTTGTGCATACGGAGCGGCACCGCGTTGACTCCGGGCCGGCGATGCAGGCCATGATTGCGCCGGATCAGACGCTCGCGTATCGCTTCGACGAGGCCACGGCGCATGATCTGGGCGTGCCTGGCGGCGCCAACCCATCGCTGACTGTCATTTATTCCTATGGCAGCTTTACCGCCAGCACCACGCCGGTGCGGCTGGGCGGCGAAGCGATTGAAATTGACCGCGCCAAATGCGTGCCCAGGAGCCGTGTGGAGGCGTTTTTCCGCGATCCGCTTGCGGACCTGGACGCCGCCCGCGCTGCGCCGCTTAAGATTGAGCACGCGTATCTCGAGCCCGTTCCGAGCACGCTGAACGGCTGGCTGATGGCGCTGTGCCTCTACGTTTTTGTGTGCTTCTACGCCATGGGGCCGGGCGTGTGCGTGTGGCTGGCGCTGAGCGAGCTGATGCCGACGCGCATCCGTTCCAACGGCATGAGCATTGCGCTGGTGATCAACCAGATTGTCTCCACCACGCTGGCAGCCATCTTCCTGCCGGTGGTGGGCAAGTACGGCTACTCCACGATGTTCTTCCTCTTCGCCGGGTTCACCGTGGTTTACTTCATCGCGGTGGCGCTGTTTTTGCCGGAAACGAAGGGCAAAACGCTGGAAGAGATTGAGAAACATTTCGAGGGGGCGTGAGAAGCAGCCATTAGCTATTAGCTTTCAGCTGATGGCGTGCATGTAGTCGTAGTCGACCTTGGCGGCGGCCAGCGCGGACATATCGGTGAACGGCGGTTCCTGCTCGCTGAAGTAGTACTGGACGCCCGCTGCGCCGGCCGCCGCGAAGATGGGGCGATAGTCAATGAAGCCGCGGCCTAGCTCGGTTCCGGTCGGCCGGTTCGGGCCCATCAGGTCGGTGGTTGCAGGACCTTTCACAAAGTCCTTGACGTGAATCATGCGGTAGCGGGTGGGATAGCGCCGGAAGTAGTCCACCGGACTCTTCCCGGCGGCGCACATCCAGCCGCAATCCAGCTCAAACTTGACCAGCTCCGGATCAGTCTCGGCCAGGAGGATATCATAGCCGGTCTTGCCTGCGCCGAGGTCGCGGAATTCGAAATTGTGATTGTGGTAGGCATACTGCAAGCCGGCGGCCTTGGCTTTGCCGGCGATCGAATTGGCGAGCGCCGCGTTGCTCTTGAAGTCGTCGGCGGTTTGCGAAGAAAGCGCGCGAATGGCCTCCAGCATGGATTTGCCGAACGGCTGCGTGGTGAGCACCGAGCTGACCACGTACTGGACCCCCAGCGCGTGAGCCTGGTCAAACAGAGGACCGGGATCGGCAGAGCTGAATTGGAGGTGGGCGCTGGGGCATTTCAGGCCGGCATCGTCAATCGCTTTGCGGAAGTCGGCGGGCGAGAGCTTGCCAAATCCGGCGGATTCCACATTGACGTAGCCGATCTGGCGCAGGGCCCGCAAGGTGCCCGGGGGGTCCTTCTGCATGTCGGCGCCGACGGTGTAGAGCTGAATGCCGGGCGGGACGCCGCCGAGCGGGTCGGCTGAGATGCGGCGAACGCCGGCGGCGAGGGCCAGCGCGGCGGCCGGCGTCCGGACCAGAAAGCTCCTTCTTGAGACGGCGATGGACATGATTGGGAAAACCTCCGCGGGAAATGGGGCAGGCACGCGAAAGACTGAGGGTACCGAACGCGGACGGGGCGTGTCCACCCAGCGGGGACAGCCGGGTCGGCGCCACGAGAAGCGCATCGCACATCCGCACGTGACTCGGGTCACGGCAGACGGCGCAAGCGGCTTCCATAATGAGCGGAAGCACCGGGCCCCTTGTCGTTTGCCGGCCTGAATTTCCTGTTCCTTTCCTCATGACAATTCAGGCTTTGCTGAAGGGTAGCCCGCGTCTGCGGGATGCTGACTAAAGGCGCTTCGGGCGAAAGGGGAAAAATGAATGCCAACAGACGGCGGGTTGTCATCGTGGGCGGCGGAATCGCGGGGTTGAGCGCAGCCATCTACGCGCTCCAGTGCGGCTACAAAGCTGTGGTCCTGGAGCAGGGCGAGACCGCCGGAGGCCTGGCGATGAGCTGGGAGCGCGAGGCATACACGTTCGAGACGTGCCTGCACTGGTTTGTGGGGTCGAAGCGCGGCGGCGAACTCAATGGGATTTGGCGCGAGGTTTTGGACCTTGACCGGCTGACCTGGGTCAGCCATGACGAATTTGTCTGCATTGAGACGGAAACTGGCGACACGCTGCACATCTGGACGAACGCGGATCGGCTTGAAGAAGAGCTGTTGCGGCGCGCGCCGCAGGATGAGAAGGCGATTCGCGACCTGACCCACACTATCCGCACCCTGAGCCGGTTCCGGCTGCTGGACCCCGCCGGCGGATTTGGAGATAACTGGCTGAACATCCTGCGCGACCTTCCGCTGTTCCCCACGCTGAGAAAGCTGGGACAAATGAGCGGGCGGGAGTACGGCAGCCGCTTCGCCGATCCGCTGCTGAGGAGCTTCTTCAGCGAAGGGGACATCGGGCGGCTCGCGGCTGTGGCCATGGTGCTTTCGCTGGCATGGATGCATGCCGGCAATGCGAGCTACTGCGTTGGCGGAGCGCAAGCAATCATCCGGGCGATCGAGGATCGGATCAGGGTACTGGGCGGCGAGGTGCGGCTGCGGGCGAGAGTGCGGCGCATCCTGGTGGAGAACGATGCCGCTGTGGGGGTGGAACTGGGGAACGGCGAAAAGGTGATGGGGGATTGGGTGATTTCCGGCGCGGACGGACACCAGACGGTTTTCGAGCTGCTGGATGGCAAATATGCGGACGACGCTATGCGAAGCCGTTTTGAAGGCCGGGAGACGTTCGCGTCCTATCTCCAGGTATCGCTGGGAGTGGGAATGGACTTGAGCGACCAGCCTCCCATGCTGACGCGGCTTCTGGAAACGCCCATCACGCTGGACCCGGTGACGGACGCGCGCAGCGTCGGCTTCCGCTTCTTCCATTACGATCCGACGTTTGCGCCGGCGGGCAAATGCGCCGTCACCAGCGTTCTGCCAACCCGGAACTACGGATACTGGAGCAATCTCAGGGCCAACGATCCGCGCGCCTATTACGCGGAGAAGCACCGCATTGCGGAACTGGTGATTGACGTTCTGGAGCGGCGCGTGCCCGGAGCGCGGGCGGCGGTGGAAACGGTGGACGTGTCCACGCCGGCCACGGTGATGCGCTACACGGGCAACTGGAAGGGATCGATGGAGGGATGGCTGCTGGAACCCGGACAGGGATTCCGGCCACTGCCCAACACACTTCCTCGGCTGCATCATTTCCTGATGGTTGGCCAGTGGGTTATGCCCGGCGGTGGGTTGCCGTGCGGCCCCATGACGGCGCGCCCGGCGGTGAAGGCGATGTGCCGGCACGACGGTGGGCCGTTTCAACCGCATCCGGCAGCGGCGGAACGGCCAGAGCCGGTGGGCGTATAGAAGACGGTGGGGACCCATGATGGAACCGCGGGTATTGGTGGCCTATGCCACGCGCAGCGGGACAACCGCGGAGCTGGCTTCCACAATGGCGGAGGTTCTGCGCGAACATGGCGTGCGGCCCGACGTCTATTCCGCGCAGGAGCTTGCCGGGCTGGAGCCGTACGACGCGGTAGTGCTGGTAGCGCCGCTTTATATTGGAAGGCTGCACCGGGACGCGAGGCGCTTTCTCAAGAGACATCGGCGCCGGCTGGAAACACTTCCGGTGGCGCTGCTCGCACCCGGCCCCGTGGACAACAAGGAAACGTCCTTGCGCGCGGCCAACTGGAGAAGGAGTTGGCGCGCTGGCCATGGCTTTCTCCAGTGGCGGCGCAGGTTGTCGGCGGAGTGTTCGACCCGCACGGGCTCGGATTTCCTTACGCGCTGATTCCGGCGCTGAGAAGGATGCCTGCGACGGATGCGCGCAACCCGGCGGCCATCCACGCCTCCGCCGAGAATATAGCGGGGAAGCTAGTGGCGGCGTTGGCCGTGGGGGCCTGAGCATCATCGCTGCGCTCGATCGAGATCAGGGAGCGGTGGGGATGCGGAGCTCGGACTCACGAAGTGTCGAGGGCTAAAGCCCGTGACATTCGGACCTCAATTTTGGCGCCTAAAGGCCCCTGCTCCTTCCGGAAGCCACCTAATCTGGAATCGTTAAACACTTCCTGAACCGGCCTTGCATCTTCGTTTCGCACCGGTTGGGTTATCATTGCGTCTATAGGATATGCGGCCTTTTTCCCCTTCCGGCCGCCGCGGTGGTGCATATTGTCCCGAGTGTTTTCTAGAGTGGTTTTCGTGGTGGGCGTAGCGGTGTTTGCTTCGCTGGGCCTGGGCTACGGCCTGGGCGAAATGGGCTGGTTCGGCGTGCATGCCGGCAGCGAGCAGGACGGCGCCTATAAGCAGATTGGCGTATACCAGCAGGTATTGCGGCGGATCCAGAGCGACTACGTAACCGACCCCAACATGGAGCAGGTGACGACGGGGGCGCTGCACGGGCTGCTGGAGTCGCTGGACCCGGATTCGAGCTATCTGACGCCGGCCGAGTATAAAAATTACAAGGACCGGCCGACGACGGGCGTGGCGCAGGTGGGGCTTACGGTTTCAAAGCGCTACGGGTACGCAACGGTGGTGAACGTGGCGCCGGGATCGCCGGCCGATCACGGGCACATTAATGACGGCGATGTGATTGAATCCATTGCTGATAAGTCGACAAGAGAGATGTCACTGGCGGTCATCCGGCTGATGCTGGACGGCAAACCGGGCTCGACCGTGGACCTGACGCTGGTGCGGCCGGGCAAGCCCGATCCGGACAAGCTGACGATGACGCGCACTGTTTTGAGCCAGCCGCCTCTGGGCGAGGAGGAGTACGAGAACAATTCCATCCTCTATCTGAAGCCGGGCGTGGTGTCAAAGGAGCGGGTGGACGAGATCGCGGCCAAGATCAAGGCCAACAAGGGACGCAAAATCCTTTTGGATCTGCGCGATGCCTGGGGCGGCGACGAGCAGGAGGGCGTGCGGCTCGCCAACCTGTTCATCCCGCAGGGCACGCTGGGCATGCTGGAGGGGCAAAAGTACCCCAAGCAGACTTTCACAGCCGATGCTTCGTTGTGCATCACCTCGGCGCCGCTGGTGGTGCTGGTGAACCGCGGCACGTATGGGCCTGCGGAGCTGACGGCGGCAGCCATTGAAGACGCCAAGCGCGGCGACGTGGTGGGCGAGCGGACATTCGGAGAAGGCTCGGTACAGAAAACGATCGATCTGCCGGACGGCGCGGCGCTGATGCTGACGGTGGCCAAATACGAGGCGCCGGATGGGCACAAGATCCAGGACGAAGCGGTGATGCCGAACGTGCAGGTGGCTCAGTCCAGTGACGAGAACCTGGACCTGACGCCGCAGACGAACAAGGAAGATCAGCCGCTGGACAAGGCGCTGGCCATCCTGAAGGAGAAGAGCAGCTAAGGCGCACGATTGAATCGAGTAAGAAACCGGCGTGGAGCTATTGAGCTCGCGCCGGTTTTTGATTGCGCTCGGCGCGGAATTCCCCGCCTTACACGCACAGGTTCGGAGGCGGTCATTTGTCACGGACTTCAAGTCGAACCCATGCTACGCTCTTCAGTGTTCAGCATTTTCTCCCCCTGAAGCGCGAGAGATGCCATGAGGCTCGATGAGCTTGGGCTCCCCTATCCAATCAGAGGCACCGCGCGGTCTTGGCCGGACCCACCGCCTGCAGCCTGATCCGCCCGACCGGCGCAAGCGCTGGTCAGGTTCCGAACGTCCTCATCGCAAGCTGGCCGGGAAGGCGGCATTTGTCATCCTGGGGCTGCTGGCCATCGTCACCGGCTCGCTGGCCGGGATGACGCTGGTCTACTCGTCCGACCTGCCGCAGATCCAGGAGCTGGAAACCTATCGGCCATCTACGACCACTGACCTGTATGACATCAAGGGCCGGGTGATCGGCTCGTTTGCGCTGCAGCGGCGCGTGATTGTGGACTACAACGGCTTTGCCCCGGTGCTGCGCCAGGCCGTGGTTTCCATTGAGGACAAGGACTTCTACTCGCACGGCGGAATCAACCTGCTGCGCATCTGGGGCGCCGCATGGCACGATGTGCGCTCGCATGGGCGGGCGCAAGGTGCATCCACCCTGACCATGCAACTGGCGCGGAACCTGTTCCTCTCAGCGGATCGCAACATGGTGCGCAAGCTCGAGGAAGCCTATTTGGCCATCCAGATCGAGCGAACCTTCACCAAGGAGCAGATCTTCACGCTCTATGGGAACCAGATTTACCTGGGCAGCGGGCAATACGGGTTCGAGGCTGCAGCTGAGTATTACTTTGGCAAGCACGCGAAGGACGTGAATCTGGATGAGGCGGCGCTTCTGGCGGGGCTGCCCAAGGGGCCGGCGGCGTACTCGCCGATCCTGAACCCGGAAAAATCCCTGCGGCGGCGCAACCTGGTGCTGAACGAGATGGAGTCGGACGGCGTGATCACGCACCAGGAGGCGGAGCATGCGCGATCTGCTCCGCTGGGTTTGCGCATTTCGCAGCCGAACAGCACCATCGCGCCGTGGTTCCAGGAGGAGGTACGGCGGGAGTTGGAGAAGCGCTTCGGCACCGATGAGGTGCATGAGGCGGGCCTGCGCGTGGATACGACGCTCGACCTGGATTTGCAGAAGACCGCCAACGCCTCGGTGCTGGATGGGCTGGCGGCGTACGAGCGCCGGCATGGATGGAAGGGCAAGCTCGAAAACGTGCTGGCGGATGGAGAAACGCTCGAGGAGTACAAGCATCCCGACTGGGCCCAGCAGGCGCAACCCGGCGACTACGTGCATGCGGTGGTAACCAGCGCGCTGCCGCTGGCAATCCGGGCAAAAGTGGGCGACAGCCAGATTGTGATCGAGCCGGAAGGCTGGAAGTGGACAGGCCAACGTTATGCCGACGCGCTGGTGAAGCCGGGCGACATCGTCTATGTGCGCCTGGGCAACACGTTTGAAGGCGGCGATCGCACCGCGGCTCTGGAGCAGGACTCGGGAACCGAGGGCGCGCTGATGGCCATCGACAACACCAATGGCGACGTGCTGGCCCTGGTGGGCGGGCGCGACTTCGCGCTGTCCCAGTTCGATCGCGCCACCCAGGCGGAGAGGCAGACGGGGTCGAGTTTCAAACCCTACGTGTACACCGCGGCCATCGAGGATGGGGTGAAGCCGGACGACATCATCGTGGACGGGCCGGTGAGTTTTGGCAGCTACGTGCCGCATAACTACGAGAACAATTACAAGGGCGCGATGACCATCACCAACGCGTTTGCCGAGTCGCGCAATATTCCCGCGCTGAAGCTGGCGTCGCGGGTGGGCATACACAACGTGATCGATGTGGCGCACCGGTTCGGAGTGACCACGAACATTCCGCCGTATCTGCCCATTGCGCTGGGCGCGGTGGAGATCACGCTGGATGAGCAGGTGGCTTCGTACTCGGTTTTCCCCAACGACGGCATTCGCATGCAGCCGCGGCTGATCCGCAAAGTGTCGAATGCGGAGGGGATCACGTTGTGGGAGGATCCGCCGACGGTGAAGGAAGTGATCAGCCAGGACACGGCGCGGACGATGATGGCGCTGCTGCGCGCGGTGACGGCGCACGGTACGGGCGCGGCGGCGGCGGAATTGAACCATCCGCTGGGCGGAAAAACCGGCACCACCAGCGACTTTACCGATGCGTGGTTCATGGGCTTTTCGCCGTCGGTGACCTGCGGCGTCTGGGTGGGGTTCGACAGCCGCGAATCGCTGGGCAACAAGGAAACCGGCGCGCGCGCGGCGCTGCCCATCTGGCTGGCGTTTATGAAGCAGGCCATCACGGGCAAGGATGACGAGGAATTTTTGATGGATCAGGACCAGGGAACGCTGCTGCTCGAGGCCAGGTCGAACAGGGCGGAAAAGCCCACGGTTCCGGCGCGCGCGTTGGGTCCGGCCGCGAAGCCGATCAGCAATGGCCGGCCGCTATTGCCCCAGCCTCGGGGGCTAGTGCGACCAGCACCGGGTTTATCTGCACCCGCTACCGGCAGGCCGGCTGCTATCGCCCCGGCTGCGCGATCCCATAATGCGCCGCTGGTCCACCCGGCATTGCCGTCTCCTGCTAAGGAGACTCCGCGCGCCAAAGTTGTG
>CAWBIG010000274.1:0-5104 GCA_963788435.1 uncultured Acidobacteriota bacterium
GTCAGGCCCGCGCTGGCTCCAGGGAGATAGAAATTCGGCCACGATAGCCGCCGACAGCTCCATGTGATTCAGATCACCTTTGGGAGTGTTGCACCGCACTGTTTCTTCTCCCCGCCCGGTGCCAACCTGCAGATGTCGACTGTGGGGGAACGCCATGGCTGAAGCCGCGCCGCTGTGTTGGTCGCATCCCGCCGTGATCCTGGTCGCCACCGACCTGAGCGATCTCGACCGTCTCATGCCTTTCGCTGTGGATCAGGCCGGGCAGACCGGAGCGCGGCTGATTCTTCTCCATGTGATTGCGCTCAGTGAGGCCATTACCGCGGACATGGCGGGGATGCCCTTCTACGACCCCGCGGCTGCGCTGGACACCGCCGCCAGGGCGCTGGAAGCAGCCTGCCAATACGCCCGCAAGCATAACGCGGTGTGCGACGCCCTGGTTCGCGAAGGGCACGCAGCCCAACAGGTACTCTCCGCGGCCCGGCAGTTCCACGCGGACCGCATTCTACTTGGAACCAGGAGCCGCGGCAAGGTGAGCAGACTGCTCATCGGCTCCGTAGCTGAGCAGGTGCTGCGCTCGGTCAACATCCCGGTCATTACCGTGGGGCCTGAGGCTCATCTCCCGGTGGCAGGCAGCCTGCCTGAAAGGGTGGTTCTGCACGCCACCACATTGCGAGAGACCTCCCGTCCGAGCGCAGCGCTTGCCAGTCGGGTTGCCGGTAGCCTGGGCGCGCGCCTGATTCTGCTGCACGTGCTTCCGCCCATCCCGGAGATGCAGCGCCGGGGCGAACCCACTGGGCTTGATTCCGCGGCCTTGCAGGAGCTGCGCGCCACGGCCGAGGAAGTCTCGCGCGATAGCGAGGTGCCTATCGAGGCCGAGGTGATCCACGGCAACCCTGCCATTGAGATTCTGGCGGAAGCGGCCGGCCGCCGCGCCGGTCTGATCGTCCTCGGGGCCACTCAGCACTCCGCCTTCGAGAGCCTGGCCCGCGACGGCACGGTTTACAAAGTGCTGGCGCACGCCCGCTGCCCGGTGATGACCTTGCGCGAACCGCAGCTCAGCAGCGAACATGCCGCGACAGCGCACATGGTGACGCACGCCCATTAGAAAGCGGAATTCAGGGATAAGACGCTGGCTAGTTGAAGAGATCCTTCATCTTTTCGAGTAGCGAAGGCGAAGTGGGCTTGTTATCCACGCTCATGGTTTCGGCCAGCTTGTTCACCAGCTCGCGCTGGGGCCGCGTGAGCTTGCGGGGAATCTGGACCAGCACCTTGACTACCAGGTCGCCCTTGCCGCGGCCGTTGAGGATGGGCACGCCGCGCCCGCGGATGCGGATCTCCCGCCCGCTCTGGGTTCCTTCCGCAATCTTCAGGTTCACGGCGCCGTCAATGCCGGCGATCTCAATGTCGGCGCCGAGCGCAGCCTGGGGAAAGCTGATGGGAACCACGCAGCGCAGGTCGTGTCCATCGCGTTCGAAGAAGTCGTGCGGCTGGATGGCGAGGACGACGTAGAGATCGCCCTTGGGTCCGTTGGCGCGGCCGGCATCGCCTTCGCCGGCATAGCGGATGCGCGTGCCTTCTTCCACGCCCGGCGGCACCTTCACTTTGAGCTTGAGTTCCTTGCTCACCCGGGTTTCGCCGCGGCAGGTCTGGCAGGGATCGCTGATAACAGTGCCCGTTCCTCCGCAGGCGCTGCAGGTGCGTGCCACGGAAAAGAAGCCCTGCTGATAGCGGAGCTGGCCGCGGCCATGACAATGGGAGCACACTGTGGGACCGCGGCCGGATGCGCTGCCGCGGCCATTGCACGCGGGACAGCTTTCCAGTCGGCGAATCTTCACCTCGGTCTCGGTGCCGAAGATGGCGTGCTCAAAGTCGATGGAGAGATCGAAGCGAAGGTCGTCGCCCCGTTGCTGGCGCGATGCTCTTGGGCTGCCGGCCATATTGAACATTTCGCCGAACAGGTCGCCGAAAATGTCGCCGAGGTCCACGGCGCCGCCGAAGCCGGAGAATCCTCCCGGGCCCGCGGAGCCCACGCCGGCATGACCAAAGCGATCGTATGCGGCGCGCTTGTCAGCGTCGCACAACACCTGGTAGGCCTCGCTGGCTTGCTTGAACTTCTCTTCCGCCTCGCGGTTGCCGGGGTTGCGGTCAGGATGGTACTTCAGCGCCAGCTTGCGATAGGCACTCTTCAGTTCCTGGTCGCTGGCTTCTCGGCTAACACCCAGCACCTCGTAGTAATCTGCTTTGCTCACGCTCAATTTATTCTACCGTCTGTTTTGGATTGGAGACGACCCGCACCATGGCCGGGCGCAGAAGCTTTTCGCGGATTTTGTAGCCGCGGCGAATCTCCTCGGCCACGTGCTGGTCGGGCATGTCTACGCGCTCTACGGAACCGAGCGCCTCGTGATGGCGGGGATCAAACGGTTCGCCCACCGTGGGCACGGGAGTAACCTGCATCTGGCGCAGAACGTCCTCCATCTGCTTCACGATCAGTTCCACTCCGGAACGCAGCTGCTCGGCGGATCCGCTCGCCTTCAGCGCCAGCTCGAAGTTGTCCAGCACGGGCAGAAACTGCTCCACCACGCTGGCGGCGGCAAAGTCGCGATACTCCGCGCGCTCGCGTTCGCCGCGCTTGCGCGCATTTTCAAACTCTGCCTGAAGGCGCGCCACCCGGTCTACGAGCTGATCGCGTTCGGCCTTGAGCTTTTCGTATTCGGCCCGGCTGACTTTGTCTTCCGCGGCCGCAGCCCCAGAGTCGCCGCCCTCGGGCACCGTTCCCGTCTCCGACTTCGCGGCATCGTCGGCCGCGCTCTCTGCTCCGGCTCCTGTTTTGTTCCGCAGTTCTTCTTCCCGCAATGTTTCCTGCTCTGGCATACGTCTTCGTAATCTCCGCAGCATAAGTGCTCTTCCACTTACAGGTTACGCTGTGTTTTCGCTTGATTGGATGCGCGACCGGCAAATCGGTCGCATATCGCACCGGCGCGCCGATGGTTCGTGCATCAATCGGTAGGAACGTTCAGGATACGCTCGGAAAGCTGCGCAATATACCGCACCGCATGGATCATCTCCTGGTATTGGATGCGCGTCGGCGCAATCAGCGCGACCGTTCCCAGGTTGGATTTGCCCAACCTTGCCGGTGAGCCGATCAGGACCAGGTCCTGCAAAGCAGGCGAGGCATCCTCCAGGCCTATAACCACCCGAACCTCCTGCTGGCGTCCGTCAACGTAAGCGCTCAGCAGTTCGATGAGCCGCTGCTTGGCTTCCACAGCAGCCAGCATCCCGCGCAACCGCTCGCGATCGAACTCCGCTCCGATGAGGTTAGCCATTCCGTCCACAAACAGTGTGGTTTCGCCTTCGCCGGCGAGCGCCCCCTTGCGGCAGAGTTCCTCCACTGAAGCAATCAGCTCGTGATAGGCGGCTCGCTCCACGTCAAGACGCCGCGCCACTTCCGCGCGGATGCGCTCAATGGGCCAACCGCGGAAATTCTCATTCAGGTAGTGCGCGGCGGTGTCCAGGTCCAGGTGAGAAACATCGTGATCGAGCATCAGGACACGATCCTGCACCGCGCCGGCCTGGGTCACCATCACCGCCAGCACGCGGCCTTGTCCCAGGCGCGAGAAATGAATGTGTTCCAGGATTTGCGTGCCCGTGGTGCTGGCCAGGGCTACGCCCAGTCCGCTCGAAAGCAGGGCCAGAAGTTTCGCCGTGCGCTCCAGGTAGTCGTTGGTGCTGGAGACGCCGCTGAAGCTGTCGTCAATCTGCTCGCGGCGCTGTTCGCTGAGCTGATTGATCGGCATCGATGCCGGGTTGGCGCCATCGGCCTGTCCGCTCAGGACCGCCCGCGCCGGCTGCATGATCTGTTCCACGTAATAGCGGAATCCCGCCGCCGTGGGTACGCGCCCGGCCGAAGTATGCGGCTGGTCCAGCAGTCCGGCCTCCGCCAGCGAAGCCATGACATTGCGCACCGTGGCCGAGCTGAGGCCCTCGCGGCTGGCAAACCTCTGCGCCACCGCCTGCGAGGCCACCGGCTCTCCCGTGGCGATGTACAACTCAATGATGGCCGTGAGCACCAGCCGCTCCCGCGGGCTGACGCGCGTCTCAGTCATCAATCTGCGCTCCCCCGGAGACTCCAACCCCGTTTGGCTCTCGGAGCCTTGCATGGTGCCGGGCAGATTGGGCGGAATCTTCCTTCATAAGTGTAGGGATGCAGAAAATTCAATGTCAAGTTACGCAAATTCGGCGGGATCAGCTCCTCAGCCGACCCGTATCAGCGCCGGGAAACTCCGTCCACTCAGGCCGGAAGCACTAGGCGGCTCTGTCCTTTGGGCTTAGCCGAATCTGAGGCAACCCGGAGAGCCCCTCCATGAAAAGCCGAAATTCGGTTCCGGGCTTTACTTGCACCGAACGATAATGGAACCAGACCAGCCGCTGGGGAGGCTTCGTTGCGCAAACGTCTATGTCGTGTCGCATGCCGTGTCGCATGTCGTGTCATGATTGCATTCGCATTGGCCGCGCCAATTGTGCTCGCCTGCCAGCAGGATCCGCCGGCCACCCAGCCAATTTCCCCGGCCCGGGCCGATGCCGAAGCCGCCTGGCGCAGCCAACTCGATGCTTGGCGCGCGCAGCGCGAGCACGACCTGGCCGCGCCGGACGGCTGGCTCACGCTCGTCGGCCTTGAGTGGCTCAAGCCGGGTTTTAACACCTTTGGCTCCGCGGCGGACAACCGCATCCACATCGATGACGCTCCGCCGCACCTCGGGTTCCTGACGCAATCGGGCGCTACGCTCCAACTGCTGGCGCCCACGGGCGGTTTCCCTGAGGGGCTTCTGCTCGACGGCAAGCCGGCGCGCGAAGGGCAGTTGAGCACCGATCCGGCCAAACCCTCCACGCTGGCCTGGCGCACTCTCACCATGGTCATTCTGCCGCGCGGGGGCCGTTACGCCCTGCGAATCAAGAACTCAAACGCCGCCACCCGCACCGGCTTTCATGGGCTGCACTGGTACCCGCCGGATCTTCGCTACGCGGTCACAGCAAAATGGATCCCCTCCAACCCGGCACATACGCTCAAAATCCCCACCGTCATCGGCACCACCCTCGATGGCCGATC
>CAWBIG010000275.1:0-4077 GCA_963788435.1 uncultured Acidobacteriota bacterium
CGAAGATCTTCACCGCGTCCGCCCAGCGGCTCTCGCGGATGGCTTTGGTCCCGTCAAGATACAGCCCTGAATCTGGCGCCTCGCTCCTTGCGGCATCCACAAATCCCGGGTCGGCAGCCCCCGCCGGCAGCAGTGCCTGCGCTCCCGCCGCCATCGGCGGTGCAGCGCAAACCGTTGCCAGCATCATCGCCAGCTTTGTCATCGTCGTCTTCATGCCGCGCCTCCATTCCCGACCACTCGCACCGCCGTCTCCCGATACGGGTTCTTCGATCGCAGCACCCGCACCTCGAACAGCAGCCCCTCATTCGTCATTTCCTTCTGCAGCCGCTCCAGCGAGGCAGCGTTCAGCCCGCCCGGCTCGTTCGCCATCTCCTTCAGCAGCCTGTCCAGCTTGTCCAGCGCCTGTGCCAGGGCCTCGTCGCCAGACTTGTCCGCGTCCTCGCGGAAAACATGATTCGCGGCCAGCAATCCCCGCGCTTCGTCGCGCAGCGGTTTCACCAGCTCCTGGTTATCGGCGTCCGCGTGTTTCAGCTCCACCAGCAGCCGCTCCGACCGGTCCAGATGATCGCCCAGCACAACCACCACCACCCTCGGCTTCTCCGGCGCGGTCACCTTCCGCTGTGCCTCCCGCGCCGCCTCCCGCTTCAGATGTTGCTGGTGCTCCCACACCGTTCCCACATAAAATGCCGCTGCTGCCAGCACCGCGCATCCGGTTGCGTAGCTCAATCCCATCCACAACCATGGGCGCCATTTGCCGGCAGGCCTGGGAACGGGACTCCGCATTTCCGCCGCGGCAGGCAGCCGCGCCGCAACCCTCTGCCACATCCGCTCGCCATAACCTTCATCCCGCTCCAGCGCTTCCATGTTGCCCAGCGCCTTCAGGTCGCTTTCCAGGCTGCGGTAGGCCTTTGCGCAATCCGCGCATTCCTCCACGTGCTTCTGCGCGCTCTTATAGTCTCCGGGCGCTGCTTCGTTGTAATACATCTCCACCAGTCCTTCTGGGCTCAAGTGTTCCATTTGTTTCATGCCGTAACCCTCAGAGATGCCAGCCGCTTGCGCATCTTTTGTACCGCCCTGTACACGGTCTGTTTGGCGGTATTCGGCGCCACGTCCAGCGCCGCCGCAATCTCCTCGGTATTCCTCTCTTCCATATGCCGCAGCACAAATGCCGTCCTCTCCACGGCGGTCAGCGCTTGCATGGCCTGCTCGCCGAGTGTACCGATTTCCGCGCTCAGGACCAGCCGTTCCGGGCCGGCGGCCGAATCCGCCACCTGCACCGCATCCTTCTCCGGATCGTTTTCCTCGCTCACCTGCCGCGCCAGCTCGCGCCGTCGGCGTTCGAGCCTGTCCAGCGCGCAATGTACCGCGATCCGGTAGATCCAGGTGCCGAAATTGGCCCGCGCCTCGAACGTCTCCAACTTCTGGAACCCGCGCAGGAACGCCTCCTGCACGATATCGTCCGCATCGGCCTCGTTGCCGGTCATGCGATAGGCCAGCCGGAAAAGCATTCGGCTATGCCGCATCACCAGCGACCCATACGCCTCCCGGTCGCCAGCCAGAACCGCCTCAATCGCCGCTCCATCGTTCTGGCCCATGTTCCCCATTTGACCACCAAGTCTACTCCGCGGTTAGGACGGTTTCCAAAAGCAGGGAATATGGAGCGTGGAGTTGGGAACAGGGAATGGGAGTGGAGGGAAGGGATGTAAGGACTTGGCAGCATTTGACGAATCCGGATTCGGAGTTTCCGGAAGGAGCAGAGGCCTTCAGGCCTCTGAATTCGGGCCAGAATGTGATGGGCTTTAGCACGGGATGTTTCGAGCAGCATGTTCGGCGGGTTGAAAAACAGATTCATCAAACATTGCCGGGGAACGACAACCGGTCGTCGCCCAGCCATCAAAAAAGGCCTCCGCATCCCGGCGAAAGCCCTTGCCCTTCCTACTCCCTACTCCCTACGTTTTCTTCCTGCTCCTTGTATTGCAGCTGGTACAGCTTCCAATACAGGCCCCGCATCGCCAGCAACTCCTGGTGGCTGCCGATTTCCCGTAACTGTCCCTTGTGCATCACCAGGATGGTGTCCGCCCGCTGCACCGTCGAGAGCCGGTGCGCGATCAGCACGCTGGTCCGCCCCTCCACCAGCCGCTCCAGAGCGCCGCGAATCCTCAGCTCCGTATCCGTGTCCACGCTCGAGGTCGCTTCGTCCAGGATCAGGATGCGCGGGTTATAGGCCAGCGCCCGCGCAAAGTTGATCAGCTGCTTCTGTCCCGTAGAGAACGAATTGCCCCGCTCCTCAACCGGATCGCCGAATTTCAGGGGCAGAGTCTCGATAAAGTCCAGCACGTTCACGTCCCGCGCCGCCTGCTCGATCCGTGCGTCTGAAATCGCTTCGTTCCCCAGCCGGATATTCTCGGCGATCGTTCCCGTGAACAGGAACGGATCCTGCAGCACCACCGCATAATGCTGCCGCAGCTCTTTCAGGTCGTGTTCGCGCACATCCAGCCCGTCCACCAGGATCTCGCCGGCGGTGACGTCGTAAAACCGCATCATCAAGCTGGTCAGCGTGGTCTTGCCCGCGCCCGTGTGTCCCACAATCGCCACTGTCGATCCCGGCTCGATAGTGAACGACACGTCCTTCAGGATCCAGTCAATGTCCTTCAGCTTCTGGAGCTCCGCACTCACCCGCTCCCAGTGCAGCTCATCCCCATTCCTGCTTCCGCCTCGTGTCAGATTCAGTCCGTCATCCTGAGCCAAGACCGCGCCAAAGTCCGCAGTCAAATTCATTTCGTCATCCTGAGCGGAGGCCGCGACAGCGGCCGCAGTCGAAAGCCTGCCCTCAGCCTGCCAAAGGGGACCTGCATTTCCCGCCGCGCGCTCCACCGCCGACTTTTGCTCGTCCGTCAGCTTCTGATACGTGAACCAGACATGCCCGAACTCAATCCGATTGCTTCCGTCTCCCAGCCGCGGCCTCTCCGGAGACACAATCTCCGGATCCGTGTCCATCAGCTTGAAAATCCGCTCGCACGCCGCCATCGCCGCTTGCAAAATGTTGTACTTGTCGCTCAGGTCCTGGATCGGCCGCCAGAACCGCTGCGAATACATGTTGAACGTGGCCAGCATGCCGATGGTCACTGCTCCGTGCGCAATCACGCTATTGCCGCCCGCCCAGATCACCAGCGCCACCGCGATCACGCTCAGGAAATCCACCGCAGGGTAATAGAGCGCGTAGGCGAAAATAGTGTCCTTGAACGCCACCATGTGCTGCCGGTTCACCACTTCGAAGTCGTCGAATGCGCGCCGCTCGCGGTTGAACAGTTGCACCACGGGCATGCCGCTGATGTGCTCCTGGGTAAAGCTGTTAATGCGCGCAATCGCCGCCCGGACCCGCCGGTAGCTCTCCCGCACTGAATTGCGGAAAATGCGCGTCACAATCAGGATCACCGGCAGCACGCAGAACGCCAGCAGCGCCAGCCACCAGTTGATGGTCAGCATCACGATGCCCATGAAGCTCAGGGTGAAGAAATCGTCCACGATGGCCAGGATTCCCCCCGTGAACATCTCGTTGATCGCGTCCACATCCGACGTCAGCCGCGTCACCAGCCGTCCCACCGCATGGGTGTCGAAGAAGCCCACATGCAACCCCTGCATGTGGCGGAAAATGTCGCGCCGCAGGTCGAACATCATCTTCTGCCCGATCCACTGCATCAGGTACGTCTGGATGAACTCAAAGAGGTACGACGAGATCAGCAGTAGTACGTAAATCCCCGCCAGTTGCGTGATGCCCTGCCATGGGTCATTGGAAAGATGCCGCGTCAGCCAGTGCCCCGATCCGAACCCGTGCAGCACGCTGGTGGCGGCATGGCGGTCCGCGCCGCTGGGGAAATAGCGATCGATGGCCAGCATCACCAGGTACGGTCCGGCCACGTCGCTCATCGACTTCAGCGTCACGCTGACCGACGAGATAATCGCCTGCGCCCAGTACGGCTTGACGTAGTGCCCCAGCCTCCGCATCAGGACCGCGTCGTAGACCTTCCCCACCGGGTCCTCATCCGCTTTATTGTCGGCTTTCTTCTTTTCTGGTTC
>CAWBIG010000276.1:0-7191 GCA_963788435.1 uncultured Acidobacteriota bacterium
TGCATCGCATTAGGCGAGGGCAGCTTTCGCATCTTACCTTGCGCGGTGCGGGAGTGAAGAGACCAGGAAGTGTGGCAAAAGGCGCAACGGTTTTCACAAAAACAGGCCTTCGATCAGCAAAGTTTTGCTCCTTCGATGCAACAGATGCCTGCCCGCGATTGAACTGAGCAGGCACGCAGCGGAGGAGCCCCAGTTCTGAGCAAACTCAGAACAACAACCTATCTTGCAATCTGGCTCAAGTCCTTGGTTCAATTACGCATGGAACATACAGGCGCCGGCGTGCGAGGTGCGGCCTGTCGAGGGATATGACTTCGGCCACGAATGGATCCAACCCAACCGACGCCTCTCCGCCGGAGCCAGCGCAGGCCCAAAGCAGCGCGTGGGGCGAACGTGTGCGCGCGCTCAAAAACGTGCCCCTCGTGCTCAAGATCCTCTGGCAGGCTGGCCGCTCCATCGTCGCATGGGGGTTGATCCTCCGCGTGGTTCAGCCGGTGGTCTCCTTCGCCATCGGCGTGGTTGCCGCGCAAATCGTCTATGGCGTAACCAGGGCAATCGAGCGCCAGCCGTCCCTGCCTTATTTCTGGTGGTGGGTGGGCGGCGAGGTCGGACTCGCGCTCTTTAACGGCATCCTTACCCGCTCCATGGACTACACCGATCAGATTCTCGCGGACCGCTACACTAACCACGTCAGCGTCCAGGTGATGGAACAGGCCGCAAAGCTCGACCTGACCACCTACGAGAATCCCGAATTCTACGACCGGCTGGAGCGGGCGCGGGTACAGGCCACCGACCGCCTGGCCTTGATCCAGCAGATGGGCAGGCTCTTCCAGCAGGTCATCATGACCCTCATCTGGAGCGGCTACCTTGTATACCGTTCGCCACTGATGATTCTTCCCCTTGCCGCCGGCGTGCTGCCGTCGTTTATCGGGGAAACGCACTTCGCTTTCCTCGGCTACGAGAAGAATTTCCGCCAGACCCCGCGCAAGCGCATCATGGACTATCTCCGCCAGGTTGGCGGCAGCAAGGAATCCGCAAAAGAGCTCAAGCTCTTCAACCTGAGTGCCTATTTCACCAACCGTTTTCGCAATCTCTCCCAGGGCATCTATGAAGAGAACGTCGCCCTCGCCAATCGCAAAATGCTCTGGGGCGGCCTGCTCTCACTCATCAGCACGCTCGGTTACTACGGCGCGTATCTTTTCGCCATCTACCAGGCCATCTCCGGCCAATATCCCGATATCGCGGCGTTTGTCCTGGTCACCCAGGCCATTCAGCAGGCCAGCTCCAATCTTCAGCAGGCGTTCTCCACCGCCTCTGGAATTGCGGACCAGGCCCTGTTTCTCACTGACTTGATCGCTTTCTTTGCAATGAAGCCGACCGTCGAAAACAAGCCCAACGCGCTCTCTGCGCCCCGCCCCATTCGCCGCGGCTTCCAATTCCGCGACGTCTCTTTTGCGTATCCCGGCACACAGCGAAGGGTCCTCAAAAATTTCAACTTCTCCATTCATCCCGGCGAACGCATTGCCCTCATTGGTGAAAACGGCCAGGGCAAGACCACAATCGTCAAGCTGATTACGCGCCTCTACGATCCCACGGAAGGCAGCATTCTCCTTGACGGCATCGACCTCCGCGAATACTCCCTTGAAGACCTCCACCGCGAGATCGGCGTCATTTTTCAGGACTTCATGCGCTATGAGATGACGGTGCGGGAGAACATCGGCATCGGTCAGGTGGAAGTTGTCCACACCGATGTGGAAATTGCCGCAGCCGCGGAAAAAAGCCTGGCCGCGGAAGTAGTGGCAAAGCTCCGGGGCGGCTATGACCAGATGCTCGGGCGGCGCTTCGTTTCCGGCGTCGACCTTTCCGGCGGCGAATGGCAGCGAATCGCCTTGGCCCGCGCTTACCTGCGGGATGCGCAGTTGCTCATCCTGGACGAACCCACCGCTTCGCTGGACGCACGCAGCGAACTCGAAGTCTTCGAGCGCTTTGCCGAACTCACCGAAGGCAAAATGGCTCTCCTTATTTCGCACCGTTTCTCCACCGTGCGCATGGCGGATCGCATCGTAGTTCTTGAGGGCGGACGCTTGGTGGAGGAAGGAAACCACGCGCAACTTGTCGCCATGGGCGGCCGCTATGCCGCCATGTTTGAAATGCAGGCAGCCAGCTATCGTTGAGGCCGAATGACCACTACCGCCGAAACATCGGACTCGCAGAGCGCTCTCCCGCCGGGCGTCCGCGATGTCCTCAACGGCGCGGCCGCCCGCGCCGCCACTTGGGAAGTCGATCTCCGGCCTTCACAACCAGGCACGTTCCGGCAGCGCATTACCGGCGCGCGGGAAAAGATCCTGCAGCTTGAGAAGCAACTCGCCGCGATTATCGAGAACGCCGACCCAACAGATCCTCGCATTCCCGCATTGCTGGAATTGCGCAACAGTCCGCGCCTGCTTCGCACAGCCGGCACCGCCATCGAACTTAAAACTCGCCACCGCGCTGAATTGCCGCGCGTCATTGACACTTCTCGCGATGAGCCCCGCGTAGCCGCGCTGGCCAGCGCCTACGTTCACGCCAATCGCCAGGAATTCGACGAGGTCACGTTTTCCGCCTTCGTTCGCGCCTACCAGGCTCACGAGCCGCTAACCCTGGCTGAAATCTCGCGGTTCCCGGGCTTCCTGCAATTCGCTCTTCTTGAAGAGCTCCTCAAGGCAACCGACGAACTGCTGGCAGGTACCGCACGTTCCAGTGCGCCAATCCTCCGCCCCCTCGCCGGCATTCGCGCCGTCGGCAACACAGAATGGACCAGCGTCCTCGAGCCTTTGATTGTCTTCGATGCCATTCTGCGCCGCGATCCGACCGGAACCTACGCGCGTATGGACGTCGAGTCTCGCGAAATCTATCGTCAGCGCGTCGCGTTCGTGGCTCGCCACTCTGATTGCACTGAATCGCAGGTGGCCGAGCAGGCTCTTGAATTGGCGCGGGAAGCTTCATGGCGCACCTATAAGGACGCACGCATCCTCGCCCGTTGCAGCCACATCGGTTATTTCCTGGTGAATAAGGGCCTATCCTTACTCACCGACCGGGTTGGCTTTCATGCGCCCATCTCCTTCCGCATCCGCTCCGCCATTCGCGCCAATGCCGACGATTTCTACATCACCGGCATCGCCGTCGTCACCATCTTCTTTATTGCGGCCGCCCTCTTTCCCTTGCTGCCCAATTATCCCGTCTTTGGCAAGCTGGCCATCACTTTTGCCCTCATGATCATGCCCGCGATGCAGTGCGTGGTGGAGCTGATGAACAACTCCATCACTGCCATCTTCGACCCCGATCCTTTGCCCAAAATGGATTTCAGCGAGGGGATTCCCGACGACTGCGCCACCCTCGCCGTGGTCCCTACCCTCCTGCTCAGCGAGCGACAGGTCCGCAGTTTGGTCCACGAGCTGGAGGTTCGATTCCTCGCCAATCGCGACTCCAATTTACATTTCGCGCTGGTCTCGGATCTCCCCGACTCCCTCAACAAGCCGCATGATAACGACTCCAGCCCGCTGGTCAACCTCGCCCAGCAATTGATCAAGGATCTCAATGCGCGATACCACGCGCCGGGTCACGGTGGATTTCTTCTCCTCCATCGCCACCGCATCTTCAATGTTCGCCAGGGAGTCTGGATGGGCTGGGAGCGCAAACGCGGAAAGCTTCTCGACCTGAACAAGCTGCTGGTCGGCGAATACGACGCCTTTCCCATCAAGGCCGGCCGCCTGGATGCTCTGCATACGGTCCGCTATATCCTCACCCTCGATTCCGACACGCAGCTCCCCGCGGGCTCCGCGGCGCGCATGATCGGCGCCATCGCTCATCCCCTCAACCAGGCCATCATCGATCCCAAGCTGCGCATCGTGGTGGAGGGCTACGGCATCCTGCAGCCGCGCGTCGGAGTCAGCGTAAGCTCGGCTTCGCGGTCGCGCCTGGCCAATCTCTACTCCGGCCAAAGCGGCCTCGACATCTACACCATGGCCATCTCCGACGCCTACCAGGACCTCTATGGCGAAGGCAGCTTCACTGGCAAAGGCATCTATGAAGTCTCCGTCCTGCATACCGTCCTGAACCGCCGCTTCCCGCGCAACTCCCTGCTCAGTCACGATCTGATTGAAGGCGCCTACGCCCGCGCCGGACTGGTCAGCGATATCGAACTGATCGACGATTATCCCACCCATTACAGCGCCTATACCCGGCGTAAACACCGCTGGGTGCGCGGGGACTGGCAAATCGCGCAGTGGATGTTCGCCCGCGTGCCCGACGAATCCAATCGCCTGGTGCCCAACCCCATTTCCCTGGTTTCGCGATGGAAGATCTTCGATAACCTTCGCCGCTCTCTCGTGGAGCCATTCACCTTCATCCTTTTTATTGCCGGTTGGCTCTGGCTCCCCGGCGGCCCCGTCTACTGGACCATCGTCCCTCTGGTTCTCTTCCTCATTCCAACCATTCTGCAATTCGCATTTGCTCTCGGACGGGCTCTGGTAAGCGATCGCGATGGCGCCGTCGGCCAAGCCCTGGAAGGCTCGGGCCACGCCGCCCTCGTTGCCCTCCTCAATCTCGCCTTCCTTCCCCACCAGGCGTTGCTCGTACTTGATGCTGTCATTCGCTCGCTCATCCGCCGCTTCATCACCGGCGAGCGTTTGCTGGAATGGGAAACCGCCGCGCAGTCCGAAGCCCAGGCGCACAAAGTCACTCCGGTCGACCGATACCTGACCCTCCTTCCCTTCATCGCCTGCGGCCTCGCGGTCCTCCTCTTCTTCGTCTCCCCCCATCACGTCGCATTGCTGGTTGCCTGTCCCATCCTGCTTCTCTGGTGCCTGGCAACTGTCCTCACAGCATGGCTGAATCGCCCTCCCCAGGCGGTTCGCAAGCTCGATGCGGCCACTCGCAATCTCCTCCTTTGTCATGCCCTGCGTATCTGGCGCTACTTCCGCGAATTCGGAACCGACCGTCACAGTTTTCTCATTCCCGACAACGTCGAGGAACAAGGACAAGTGGAGGCTGCCCGCGTTTCTCCCACCAACATCGGCTTACTCTTGAACGCGCGCCAGGCAGCCGTCGAATTCGGATTCCTCACCCTGCCTGAGTTCGCCTCCCTCACCCAAAGCACCCTTGCCACCCTCGCGCGACTGGAAAAATTCCGCGGTCACCTCTTCAACTGGTACGACACGCGCACCGGCGCGCCGCTTGAATCCAATCCCTTTGTTTCTTCGGTGGACAGCGGCAACTTTGTCGGTTCCCTGTACGCTCTGCACGCAGGAACCAAAACCCTCCTCGAGCAGCCCATCCTCTCGCGCGCGCTGTTCTCCGGTTTTCGCGCTCATTGGGAGCTCTTGCAGCAAGAAGGGAAACTGCCCGCGCCGCTCGCCCGCCTGGCGCCCCCTGCTGCCTCCGCCCCGCTCGCCGGTTGGCTCGCTTGGCTCTATTCCGCTGCCACCTCGTTTGACTCCACTCCCGCGCCTTCCTATCGCGATCCCTGGTGGTACCGCGAAACTCGCCAGCGCATCGAAGCCATCCTCCAGCTCGTTCGCGATTACACGCCTTGGTCCGATCCCCGCTTTGAGCCCCTCCGCCAGGTCTCCGAGTTTGGCATCAACCCTGCCACGGATCAGATCTCAGTCGATCAGGCCATCGTCTTTGCCCAGAAGCTCGATAAGAAGCTCGCCAATACGCAGCGCGTTTCCGCCGGCGGGCAGTCGCTCGCGGAACAGCTCGGCCAAGCCTTGCAACCCGCTATCGCCAGGCTCCGCGCCCTCTCTCTGGCGCTCAAAACTATTGCGCATCAGGCTGAAAAGCTCGCCGCCGACACCGAATTCGCCTTCCTCGTCAGCCCAGTCCGACGTCTCCTCTCCATCGGCTACGATGTGCGCAACCAGAAGCTCCATACTGCGTGCTATGACTTGCTGGCGTCCGAAGCGCGCCTGGCCACCTTCCTCGCCATTGCCCGCGGCGACCTCGCCCAGAGAAGCTGGTTCCGGCTGGGGCGCGATTACACCTATGCGTTTGGCGCCTACGTCCTCATGTCGTGGACTGGCACAATGTTCGAATACATGATGCCGTCGCTCTGGATGCGCACCTTTCCCAATACGCTCCTGTCCAATACCCTTGCCGCTTCCGTGCGCGTGCAGCAGGTGTTCGCCCGCGGCGTCGGCATCCCCTGGGGTATTTCGGAATCGGGAAACGCAAAACGCGACGACGCCGGACACTACGACTATCATGCCTTTGGGATTCCCCAGATCGCTGCCTCCTGGGAAGCCAAGGCCGGCCCGGTCGTTTCACCATATTCCACGTTTCTCGCGCTGGAAGTAGATACAGATGAGACTCTCCGCAACCTCAGACGCATGGATTCCGCCGGCTGGTTGGGCGCGTATGGCTTCTACGAGGCCGTGGATTACTCAACCGGTGTCCGCAATGGTGAGATTGTGCGCGAATGGATGGCCCATCACCAGGGAATGTCGCTGCTGGCCCTCTTGAATTGCCTGAACGGCGGCACCATGCAGCAATGGTTCCATTCCAACACCCTGGTGCAATCGGCGGAGTTGCTCTTGCACCAAATCCCCCGCAGCAAATCCCTCCTCAGAGCCATGCGCAAAGACTTCGCCTTTGTGCCCCCCCGCGCCGACGCCGCCTGAAATCTACCTCCAACTAGCCGCTGAACACTGATCACTGTCCACTGACTTTGATCAGCGTCAGCTCGTTCGGCGTCAGCTCCACATCCAGCGCGCCGTCGTGCAGCACCATTTGCGTGGGCAATGGAAGTGTCGTCTCCTGGTTCAACTCCTTCACTTGCGCCGGCGTCGGGTCCACGGGGTAATCCATCTCACGATAGTGCGGCAGCACGTTGCCATGCGTCTCATCCACCCGTTCCATCGTTACCCTCGCATTCGGATTGAGATGCGCAAACACAAAATGAATGCTGCGCGCTGTCCCCTGATTGCCCGGATCCACCAGGTTCCACGCCGCTATGGCCAGCCCCCCGTCAGCAGTCTTGGTCACCATCGTGTCCTCGGACTGGTTGCGAATGCGCTGGTTCCCGAGTTCGTGCAACAGCCCGTACGCGTAGTAGGACGGCTTGTTGATGCCGCTCTTGGCGCGCAATCCGAACATGCCCACAAACGGCCGCGCAATCGGCCCTCCCTCCTCAAACACATCGGAGAAGGTCCAGAA
>CAWBIG010000277.1:0-7186 GCA_963788435.1 uncultured Acidobacteriota bacterium
ACCCCGCGCGATGCGCGTTGTTCAATCAGGCCCGGAGATGGGTTACAGGAAGAATAGCAGGGTCGCGACGCCTTTACGTCTTCACTGCCGCCGGCGGTTCCGGCTTGAAACCGGCTGCGTCCATGCCCCGCTGGGCCTCGGGGTTCTTCATGAATGTCTCCCAGATGAAGCCTGACCGTGCGTTTTCGGCCATTAGCATGGTGATTCCGGTATCGATGCCCACCACGTCGGTGTCGTACCAGCCGGTGAGCGGGTTGAACGCGTCCACGAATCCATAGCGGCACCAGGCGTTGGGGTAGTGATCGTGAATTGTGTGGAGCACGCGCATGGTTTCCGCCGGCAGGAAGGGGATGGACCCGCCCGTCGCAGCAGGAACTACGGTGCCGTCGATGGGACCCATGGCCGGCGGACCGCCCCAGGCTACGTACCCGCGTTCCGAGTCAGAAGCGGTGATCCCCCACAACGCGTTGCTGTAGTCGGGGAATTGCGGATTCAGTTCGACGCAGAAGCGGCGGTGCACATCGGTTGCGATGGTGGAATTCTGAAAGTAGTCTGCGAACTTGTCGCGTTTATTGCGGAAATCGAACCAGGCCTGGGAGTACTGGTGAACAAAGAGCGGAGCGAACGAGCCGATGTAGCGCAGCCCGTCATACTCAAAGATGGTGCGCTTCCAGGCGTTCCAGGCATCTGCCGGCAGGGGATGCGAGGCGGATCCCATCCCCAGCAGGTACATCATCATGAGCTCGCTGTAGAAATCCCAGCGCGAGTTGATGAACCCCAATTCCGGCGTCCAGCCGTGGGAGAGGATGGTGGTATCTTCGGCGACCCAGGTCCAGTCGACGCGGTCAAAGATGGCGTGAGCGAGTTCATCTATATCGGGGTCTTGGAAATGCGCATGACAAGTGAGCGCGCCGCACAGCAAGATGGCCGTGTCGACCGATGATACCTCCGAATCCCAGATACGCTCGCCCGTGTTGATGTTGGCAAAGTGATAGAAGAATCCGCGGTGCGTGGGCAGCTTATGCCAGATGAAAGACAGCGTGGAGATCACGCGCCGTCGAGCATCGACGCGGCCGATATAGCCGCGCTTTTCGGCGATGCAGATCGCGGTCAATCCGAATCCGACCGAAGCGATGCTGGCAGCCAGGCTCGTGTCGTTGGCGCGAACGTTGGCTCGGTCCTTGATCAGCCCCGTTTGGGGGTTGGCCTGTTCCCAGAAAAACAGGAAGTTGGCCCGTTCCAGAGCGTCAAGGAATTTGTCATCGTCCGGTTTGAGTGGGTGTGGAATCGGCGGCCGAGCGGGCTCTGATGGCATTTTCACGGGCGGAAAGGGGGGAAGAATCTCGGCGCCGGCCAGCGCCGGAGCAGACACCAAGGGCAGGCCGGCAGAGGCGCGCGCCATCTGCACTAGGAACTCACGGCGGGACAGGCCCAGCTTGCCGTCGTTGCATCTCGCCTTCCCGCACGCTTGACAGTCGATTGGAACTATCTTTCGGAAATTCGTCAATTCGTTTGTCCCCGCAAGGAAAAAGCCGGGTTTCATTGCACCTCTTCGGATGTCAATATGTTAGATGCACCGGAAGCCGCGGGCCAGAGGCGGACTAGAAACAGCGAATTGGCAGGCCGCGGAATCCAATATGATAACGGGTGAATCGGCGTTTGATGAAATGGAGAATCTTCACCGTCGTTGCGGCGAGCGTGGTGGTGGTTGCCGCCGTCATCTCGCTCCTGGTTGTCCGCAGCCATCGCTGGCGGCCGCGCAGCATTGTCATTCAGGGTGCGGTCATTCGCCAGGCTAAGGATCCGCCCAGCTCAGTTGCCCATCGGCAACGTCAGAATTGTTGCCACCGATGGGGTGATAACAACCTCCACGAAGTCCGATTCGTCCGGTTACTTTCTCTTGCGATTTCGCGAGAATATCTGGCCCGGCCAGATTCTTCAGATCACCTTTGAGAGAGCCGATTACGAACCCTATGTTTTGACCGTGCCACTGCATTACAGCATGGCATTGAAAAAGCTGTACGTGGCCACATTGACCCCGAAAACCGAGGAGAAGGAACCACAGCCTGGCAAGAACGCCACGGTCATTTCCAATGTTCGTATTCGCTATACGGTCAACAGCGAAGGAGACGAGAACATCGGCAGCGAGGTGAGGACTTTCGAAGCGGTGAACCACCCCAACGTTCCCTGCAATCGCCAGGGGCCATGTTCGCCGGATGGAAACTGGAAGGCAGCCGTGGGAACGGTCACCTTGGACGCGGGCCTCGGCAACGAGTATCGCAATGTGCGCGCTTCCTGCATCGCCGGTCCTTGCCCGTTCACGCGCATTGACTCGAGCGGCTTTGAAAACGGCGGCCGCGTCATTACCGCGAGCGCGCTGGATTGGTCCAGCACCGCAACGTTTCTGCTGGAGGCCGAGGTTTTCCGCAAGTCCAATGCCTCGAATGTGCGCGAGTCTTACCCGGTCATTTTCGGCCGCACTCTCAATTTTGTTCTGCCGGGAACCCAGGAGGGAGCCAGTATCGAGGCCGAACTCGATGGCACGGCCATGGTCTTTCCCCTGGGACCGGAGCTCTATCTAAGTTGGGCCGGTTGCTCGTCACGTCCAAGCCGGGATAACGCCCATTCCAACGTGTTTCGCTGCGAACTCAAGCCCGGCTATCGCTTCTAAGCTTTGTTGAAGGTCCACGCACTCCATGCGCCAGGCATTTTCGGATTGCTTTACCATTGAAGGAAGATGGAGACCGGCGCCAAATCGCCCGCGGTGGTGCTGCTGAGCGGTGGACTGGACTCGTCCACGGTGCTCGCCATCGCGCGCCACCAGGGTTACGAAGTAAATGCGCTTTCGTTTGCTTATGGTCAGCGGCACGCTTGGGAACTGGAGGCAGCCAGGCGCATTGCCCAGGCGGGTGGCGCGGCGCGCCACCGCATCGCCACCATCGACTTGCGCGCGTTCGGCGGCTCCGCGCTCACAGATGACATTGACGTGCCGAAGGGGCGCGGCGTCGACGAGATGAGCCATGGCATCCCCGTCACCTACGTGCCCGCCCGCAACACCATCTTCCTCTCGTTTGCGCTGGCTTGGGCTGAGGTCCTGGGCGCGAGCGACATCTTCATCGGCGTAAACGCGCTGGACTACTCGGGCTACCCGGATTGCCGCCCCGAGTTTATCCGCGCGTTTGAGAGCATGGCCAACCTGGCCACCAAGGCAGGCGTGGAGGGGCGGCGAAAGCTCAAAATCCATGCACCCCTGATGCACATGACCAAGGCGGAGATCATCCGCAAGGGCATTGAACTCGGCGTGAATTATAGCCTGACCAGCAGTTGCTACGATCCGGCCGCGGACGGCGCGCCTTGCGGCGAGTGTGACTCCTGCATCCTGCGCCGCAAAGGTTTTCGCGAGAATGGGCTCGAAGATCCGCTCGTCTATCGCGGCCAGTCCGCGCGGGTAACGCCATGAGTTACGCGGTGAAGGAAATCTTCCTCACGCTTCAGGGTGAAGGGGCGCAAGTCGGCCGTGCCGCCGTCTTCTGCCGATTCTCGGGATGCAACCTCTGGTCCGGCCGCGAGCAGGATCGCGCGTCCGCTGTGTGCCGCTTCTGCGATACGGATTTTGCAGGCATCGACGGCCCAGGAGGTGGAAAGTTCGAGGATGCCGACGCGATCGCCGATGCCGTCGCAGGGAAGTGGCCTGCGCAAGGCAATCGGAGGAAGAAAATTCGTTGTCTGCACGGGAGGCGAACCGCTGCTCCAGCTCGATGAGCCGCTCATCCGTGCTCTGCATGCGCGCGATTTCGAGGTAGCGGTGGAGACAAATGGCACCATGAAAGCTCCGGACATCCTGGACTGGATTTGCGTCAGTCCCAAATCCGGCGCGACTTTTGTGCAGCGAACCGGCGATGAGCTCAAGCTGGTGTATCCGCAGCAGGGAATCGAGCCGGCGCAATTTGCAGGGCTCGCGTTCCGCCACTTCTTTCTGCAGCCCATGGATGGGCCTGAGCGCGCTGTAAATACCGGGCTTGCCGTGCGCTATTGCATGGGCCATCCGCAATGGCGGCTGAGTCTGCAAACGCATAAGATTCTAGGAATTCCATAGGAAAGCTGATGGAAATCTTCAAGGAGTTTTCGATCGAGGCTGCTCACTGGCTGCCCAACGTGCCCGAGGGGCATAAGTGCAGGCGCCTCCACGGTCACAGCTTTCGGATCGAGGTCTATGCGGAAGGCCCCCTGGACGACAAGCTCGGCTGGGTCATGGACTTCGCCGAGTTGAAGACAGCATTCCGCACCATTGAGCACCAACTCGACCATCGCTGTCTGAACGAGGTCGCCGGTCTGGAGAACCCGACAAGTGAGAATCTTGCCCGCTGGGTCTGGGATCGACTGAGGCCGGAACTCCCCGCACTCAGCAGAATTGTGGTCCGCGAAACCTGCGCCAGCGGATGTATCTATCGCGGCGAGGACCGCCCAAAGACTTGAACCAGCGGCGGGAGCTTGCTCAAGAGCATCCCGTCGCTGAATGACTACTTTTCCGAATCCGTTTTGGTGATGAACGCAGCTACGCGGTCGTGCAACTGCTTCAGACTTTCCTCGCGCACGTATACCATGTGCCCCGACTCGTACCAGTCATACTCGATGTTCTTGGCCAACGACTGCGGAATGGGGAGGTGTATATCCTCGTAATGTGCGGCAAAGAACGGGGTGGCCAGGTCATAGTAGCCGCCGTTCACCATCACTTTGAGCTGCGGGTTCGTCTTCATTGCTTCGGCAAGGTCCGGAGCTACATTCAGATTGGTGGGATTTCCCTTGTGGGTCATGTCCCACTGGAACGAGCCGAAGAGTGCTTCGGGCAGGTAGGTTTGGCCCTCGCCGAACTTCAAGGTCTTGCGCACGTAGCCGTTGAACAGCGACACGTAGGCTGACGAAATGGCCGAGCTCTGCGGGTCGTACTCGGCGCCCTCGCTGAGCGGGTCGATGGTGGGTCCGGAGAACCGAGTGTCCAGCCGGCCCGTGGTCAGGTCCTGCTCGTCCTGAAGACTCTTTGTGAACTCGCCTCCGCTCACGCGCAGGTCGGCCTTCAGCAAGTAGGAAACCGGGAGCCCGGTGTACTGGTGCAGTTTCTCCGCTGTGGCCTGCTTTTCATCTGCGGAAATGTCCGTTCCCAGCGCCAGCGCGTGCGTGTAGGGTCCCATCGTAAACTCTTCCACTTCCTTCAGGAACGGCTCCAGCGCTGGCGGCTGCTGTGGAAGTTTCTTGTGGTACCATGCCGTGGCCGCGTAGGTGGGCAGTGCCAGCACATACGGCAGGTCCACGCCCGGGTTCCCCTGCGGACCGTCGATATCGGTGGTGAAGTTGAAGATCTGCGAGAGAAGAATTACGCCATTGAGGTCGATACTCTTTTCGTTTTCCAGAATGTCGGAGAGCACCGCCGAGCGCGTTGTGCCGTAGCTCTCGCCGAAGATGAACTTGGGCGAATTCCAGCGGTCGTACTTGGTGAGGAAGCGCTGAATGAACCGCGCGAAAGCGTTCGCGTCCTGGTCCACTCCCCAGAATGCCTTCTCCGCGTCCTTGCCCATCAGGCGTCCGAACCCGGTGCCGGGCATGTCGATGAATACCACGTCGCTTACGTCCAGCAGCGATTCATCGTTGTCCACCATGGTGTACGGCGCCGCCGGCATGTGCACGTCGGTATTGGTGACCACGTGCTTGGGTCCTAGCGAGCCCATGTGCAGCCACACCGTGGAGCTGCCCGGACCGCCGTTATAGAAAAACGTGATGGGCCGGTCCTCGGCTTTCGCATCGCGCTTGAAATAGGCGACAAAGAACATGCGCGCCGTGGGCTCCGCATCCTTTGCTTCCTTGGGTTCGGAGTTCGCAAGCTGGCTTCCCGGCTCGGGCTCGCCGTTCATCCCCAGCTGCGCGTCTTCCGCATCGGTTGCGCCTACCGTGATGGTGCCGGCAATGGCGTTGTAGAGAATCTGTTTTCCGCCCACCGTGATCGAGCCCTGCGTGGTCACGTCGACATCGGGCTTGGCGACCGCTGGTTTGGTCTCGGGTTTCGTGTCGTCATCGTCGGCGTGAAGGTACGCGGCATGGGCAACGAACAGCAAGGCAAACAGGCCGGGAAGCAGGCGTGCGTAACGGCGCATCGGTTATTCTCCAATTTGATTGAAGATGGATTGCGTGAAGGGGCCGCGAAAACTCAGTATAAGTCCCGCGTGAGCCGCAGGGCGATGCCATTGGTAAATGTGGGCGATTGCAGCGCAGGGGTTACTGCGCCGGCCTGAAACGCCGCGACCGGCCTGCTTTCGCCAGTCCCCGTATTCAGCCACTCCCCGCGATATCGGCCTGGCGGCAGATGCAGGTCGAGACTGGTCGGGCCATTTCCGTCAAGGTAGATGGCGTACACGCCGCGCGCGCTGGAGAGAACATGCGCGGTCACGCCGGCCGCGTGGGTTACCGCGCCATCATCCGGCGTCATGGCTTGGAGCGGCAAGCCGGCGATAAACTTCGCCAGGATTCCCAGCTCCTTTCGGAACTCGGGGCTCCCGCCACCCGGGCCGTTCGGCTCGGCATCGGTTCCGTCCTCGTGCCCCACGCTGAACGAGTAATCCAGCCCATCGAACACACTTCCGCCCGCAAGCATGAAGTTCCAGGCCTGCCGCCGGTAAGCGTCTTCGCCGTGCCCCAGGAACCCGGTCTCGTCGTACGCAATGGCCTTGTTGAGCCCATAGTTCATGCTCACAGCCTCCGCATAGGCGTAGTGGAAGTTCACAACGTCTGACGCCTGGAATCAGCGAACGCACCGGCAAGCGGAAATTCGAGTAGCACTGCGCCACCAGATGCTTCTGCGTGAGCTTTGCTTCTTCGCTCGCGATCCACTCCGCCACGCGCGTCTGCCACGCAATCGAGTCCGCGTCGGCCACTTCAATCGAATTTGGGTACTGGTCGCGCGCGGGCGGGCACAGATACGGATTCACCACGTCGGTCAGCACCGGATGATCGGACCACGGCTCGTTCTGGATCTCGAAAATCACATTCGGATACGGATTCGCTTCCTCCACCAGCTTGCGAACATAGCGCTCCTCGATCGCCAGCAGATTGCCATTATGCAATGTGTTGATGTCCTTGCGATCGATCGTGTCGGTCTGGTTCACGTTGTTTCCCGCATGGAACGGGCTCAACTTCC
>CAWBIG010000278.1:0-3282 GCA_963788435.1 uncultured Acidobacteriota bacterium
ATCGGAGATGGAGAGCGCGAAGCAGAGCGCCTTTTCCGATACACGGCTCCAGCGATCGACGGGCAGCACCACGATGGGCTTTTTGATTTCGGAAACAGCGATGGGCCGGTCGAGATCGATCTGATGGGCCACGCGGCGATAGTGGCGATTGACCGCGCGCATCAGGGCAATCATGAGGATTACCAGGAGCGCAGTGATCCAGGCGCCCTCAACGAACTTGGCCACCAGGACCACCAGGGTGGTGATGCCGGTGGCGACGGCGCCGAGCCCGTTTACCAGCATGCGGCCGGTGTTGCCGCGGCGCTTCCAGTGCATCACCATTCCCGCCTGCGAAAGAGTGAATGCCATGAACGCGCCGATGGCATAGAGGGGAATAAGCCGGTCTGTTACGCCGCCGAAGACGATGAGCAGAATGGCGGTGAGCGCCACCAGCACGTAGATGCCCCACGAGTACAGCAGCCGCCGACCGCGAAGGAGGAAGATGTGTGGCATGTAGTTATTGAGAGCAATGGCGCGGGTGAGGCGGGGAAAATCAGCGAACGCGGTGTTGGCGGAAAGCGCGAGGACGAGCAGGACCGAAGTGATGGTGAGGTAATAAAACCAACCGTGACCCATCACCGCCCGGGTCAGCATGGAGAGCACGCTTTCGTAACCGGGCCCATTGGGAACGGTGGCGGCAATACGGTAAGCGCGACACAGGAACGCGATGCCTGCCAGCAGAATGGCCAGCAGGGTGATGATGATGGTGAGGGTGATCTTGGCGTTCTTGCGGGTGGGATCGCGAAACGCCATAACGCCGTTCGAGACAGCTTCAACGCCAGTCATGGCGGTGCAGCCGGAAGAGAAGACTTTCAAGAGCAGCCACCATCCGGCGAAGGCAGCGGAGGCGGCGGGAATTGCGGGCAGCGGAGTGAGCGGATGGGGGTGGCCTCCGGCGTGGAGGACCTGAAACGCGCCCACAAGAATGACGATGAGCAACGTGCCCGTGAAAAGGTAGGTGGGGATCATGAAGACCACGCCGGTGTCATGCACGCCGCGCATATTCACGATGGTGAGAATAGCGAGTACGCTCAGGCACAATCCCAGGGTGTGCGGCTGCAGCGAAGGCGCCGCGGAGATGAGCGCGCCCACGCCGGCAGAAATACCCACAGCGGCGGTCAGGATGTAGTCGATCATGAGCGCCGCGGCCGCCAGCAAACCGGCATTCGCGCCCAGGTTCTCAGTGGCCACGGTGTAGGAGCCGCCGCCCTGGGGATAGGCCTCGATGGTCTGGCGGTAGCTGAAGTAGACAATGGCTAGCAGAATGATGATGGCCAGGCTGACGGGAACGATGTAATGGACGCCGGCCAAGCCGAGGGGGATGAGCAGCGTGAGCGCGGCTTCAGGGCCGTACGCGGCAGAACTCAGGGCATCCAGGCCGAAGATGGGAATGCCCGCGATGGGGCCGATGTGCTCGGCGCGCTCCTCACTGGTAGCGAGCGGCCGGCCAAATAGCAAGTTGAGTGACCTGGTGAGGACAGGCATGCGTTTTCACTGCGTGCGGCTGGAACGAATGGGGAACCGTTCACCGCATTGTCTCACGCGCTCGATGAATGAGCGGCAAACACGGTCGAGGTTCCAGCGCAAGTGGATGCGGAGGATCTGCGACGCTCCGGGCGCCAATTATGACTTGGGGCTGGGTGGTCCCACGGTGTTGCCGCGGGGCAGGGTAAACAGGAAGCGGCTGCCGCTTCCCAGCTTGCTCTCTGCCCAGATGCGGCCGCCATGCTGCTCCACAATGCTGCGGCACAACGCCAATCCCAGGCCAGTGCCGCCCATGGCGCGCGAATCGGAGGAGTCGCCCTGCTGGAAGCGATTGAAAATATGCTCCAGTTTCTCCGGCGCGATGCCCTGCCCGTGGTCCTCGACGGCAAAGCAGACCTCGCTCTGGCTTGCCGGCTGCGCGCTCAGCCGGATCATGGCCTCCGGCGGCGAGAATTTGATGGCGTTGTTTACCAGCTCGTTCAGCACCTGGAGCATGCGGTCTTCGTCAGCCAACACCAGCGCGGGCACGGCCTCAATGCGCAGCCGCAAGCGCGCATTGCTGGCGGCCATCTGCGCAATATCGGCGGCGCGGCGCAGCAGCTCCACCGCATCCACGGGAACACGTCTCAGCGGCAGCCGTCCCTTTTCCACCTTGTCGAAATCCAGGATATCGTTCACTAACCGCACCAGCCGGTCGCAGTTCACGATGGCCATTTCCACCATCTGCCGCTGCTTCTCCGGCCGCTTTTCCAGCGTCCCCGAAGAGAGCAGCCCGAGCGAGGCGCGCAGCGACGTCAGTGGGGTGCGCAGTTCGTGGCTCACGGTGGAGATAAACTCGTCCTTCATTCTTTCCAGACGCCGGCGCTCGCTGATGTCCTGGAAGGCAACCACCATGCCTGTCACCCGGCCATCCTCGAACAGCGGGGTGGCCGTGTATTCCACCGGAAAGGAGCTGCCGTCGACGCGCCAGAAAACCTCGTCGTGCATGCGCACCATCTCCTGCCGCCGCATGCCCTGCAAAATGGGACTGGTGACGCGCGAGTAGGGTGTGCCGTCCGAGTGACTGTGGTGGATGACCTCATGCACGTCGCGCCCGGTAAGCTGCCCGGGCTGGTAGCCGAGGGCGCGGGCGCCGGCTTCGTTGATAAATGTCAGACGGCCTTCCAGGTCGATGCCGCAGATGCCATCGCCCACCGCCTCCAGGATCAGCTCGCGCTGGCGTGTGGCCCGGTGCAGCGCCTCTTCGGCCTCGTGCTGTTCTGTCACGTCCACGCCATGATTCAGCACAAATGGCCGCTCGTCGTTCAGGTCCACCCGGCGACTGCGGAACGCAATGCGGCGGTAAACGCCGTCTCTGCGCCGCACCGGGATCGCCCCCTGCCACTCGTCCCTGGTCTCCAGCGTGCGCAGGCACTCCTGGAAAGTGG
This sequence comes from uncultured Acidobacteriota bacterium, assembly GCA_963788435.1. Lineage (GTDB taxonomy): Bacteria > Acidobacteriota > Terriglobia > Terriglobales > Acidobacteriaceae > Telmatobacter. Next base: position 2,952 of record CAWBIG010000278.1, read on the forward strand.
CTGCGCCGGCTGCATCCAGCATCTCCGTCACGGAGCGGCCCATCAGGTCTTCCGCGCGATAGCCCAGCGTCTCCGCAGTGAACGCATTGAGCGAGGTCAGACGGCCTTCCATGGTGCAGGTGAACACGAAGCCCAGTGATCCCTCAACCATTTCGCGGTAACGCGCTTCGCTGGAGAGCAGCGCCCGTTCCGCTTCCCTCTGTTCAGTCACGTCCCGGCCGCTGATGATCAGGTACTGAAGCTCGCCGCTGGGTCCCTGCAACGGGCGGATGGTCCAGCTCACGCGCCGGGAGGGCCCGCCGTGGATGCGCCACGCCGTCTCATGCGGCCC
>CAWBIG010000279.1:0-27920 GCA_963788435.1 uncultured Acidobacteriota bacterium
CGTGCGGCCGATCATCACTACGTCGCCGTATGCCTCCGCTTTGGCATGGAGAGTGTCGCGAAGAGCGGTCGACCGCGGGAAGCAGCCGGCCGCTGATCGCTTCCACCGCGGCGATGTGCATCACCGTGGGAAAAATGTCATTCGACGACTGGCTGCGGTTCACGTCGTCGTTGGGGTGGATCGGCTTTTTGGACCCAACCACGCCGCCGGCAAGCTGTATGGCGCGATTGGCGATCACCTCGTTCGCGTTCATGTTGGTCTGCGTGCCCGAGCCGGTTTGGAAAACCACCAGCGGGAACTCGTCGTCCCATTGGCCGTCTATGACCTCCTGCGCCGCGCCAACAATCAGGTCCACCTTTTCCCGGGGAAGCTGGCTGAGTTCGCCGTTGGCTACAGCGGCGCATTTTTTCAGCATCCCGAGAGCGCGAATCACCTGCCGTCCCCAGCGGAATCGCTCCACTCCGATGACAAGTTTAAACGGGAGCGCTCGGTCTGTGCGCCCCACAGCCGATGCGACGGAACTTCCACCTCTCCCATTAAATCTCCTTCCATCTGAAACCCGTCTGCTTCGTGGCTGGCCGTCATTCTGTGGCCTCAGTGTCAAGTTTGAGGCGTGCGAGAAAAACCTGTCAGCGCACTGAAAACCAAAAATAAAAAACGACGATGCCATTCGGACTCTCGCACACACGCTTTCAACCTGCACCAAATTGCTGTCCATTTTAGAAGGGTATCCGGTGGGAACAAAAAAGGTGAACAGGCGCTGGAAATGCTGCCGGTCCACACGACAAAGAGAAAACGACGATGTCCTGTGCATTGAGCGTGACCGCGACTGAAGGTGCATCTTTATAATGTATTTCTTTCGGGCGCGATTTTGATTTAGTGGACTTGGGGTGGAAAACCGTGCGAGGACCGCGGGACAGGCCCGAGTGTGGCGTGCCCATGCATGATTGGGGTTCTCTCTTCCGGGCAAAATGACAAATGCCCGCGAATGGATCCCAGGCGTTCACTTGGGTTACTGTTCATAGCGTAGCATTTCCAGAAACTAACGCGAATGAGAGGGAAGCATTTACATAAGATTGTTGGGCGCATCTCGATCATCAGATTGCGGGCATGTTTTTTGTTACAGTTTGGGCCGGGGGGGCTTGACAGGAAGTTTTCCACAGGATCTCTTGTTCCAGGCGCGCGACGCTGTTTTTTTGGGCGGGGAGCTAGGCTTACATAATGGCTGAGGTTTTTGGGATGTGGTTACCTATCTGTGAATGCAACCCCTTAATTATCAATGCACTCGACGTAGACTCTGCATGGTACATGCCATTCCCCGGACCTGATTGTGGAGACGGAATACTCAGAACCACCATCCCCCGCCCTGACATCTGCGCCCGCACGGGCGGATGAGCCAGAATCGGCAGCTTCCAGTGAACTGTTCGCTGGAGGCGGCGAGCTTGGCCGCCGCATGCGCGAGATGAATTGGGCGGCGACGCCCCTGGGGCCGGTGGACAAATGGCCGCAGAGCCTGCGGACCTGCGTACTGGAATCGTGCTCACCTCCCGCCAGCCCATGTTTGTGTGGTGGGGCGATGACTTATGAATCTCTACAATAACGCCTACCGGCGGCGTTTCTTGGGGGCAAGCATCCTGAGGCTGGCCACCGCGCACCTGGCTTGGCATGAGTTTGGGACCAGGTGGAGCCTCGGGCAGAGTCGGCCATGCGCACCAACGAGGGCACCTACGACGAGTCGCTGATGCTGATGATGGAGCGCAACGGCTATCGCGAGGAGACTTACTACACCTTCTCGTATAGCCCCGTTCCCAACGACCAGGGCGGCACCGGCGGCATTATCTGCGCCAACACCGATGACACCGACCGGATTATCAGCCAGCAGGCGAATTGCAGCTTTGCGGGATGTGGCCTTTCGCACGGCGGACGCACGCAATTATCGCGAGGTGTGTGAGCTAGCGGCAAAAAGCCTTGAAAGCAGCCGCGACGTGGCTTTCGCCTTCATTTACATCTCCACGGAAAACCAGAGCGATTTGGAGCTTTCGGGATCGGCCCGGGTGGCTGAATTCGACCCTGCCGCGCCCCGAGTGATCCGCCGCGACGAAGAAAACCAGTGGCCCATCTCGGAGGCGATCCAAACCAACGAGATCAAGATCGTCACGGCCATGGAACACCCTTTTCCAGAGACCGCGCATGGAACAAACCGGAGCGGGTAGAAATGCCGCCGTGGTGCCCATCTCTCAAGTGGGCAATCCCACCATAACGGCATCCTGATTGTCGGGCTGAATCCATTCCGCCTGCCCGACGATAATTACCACGGCTTCCTGAAGATGCTTTCGGGCCAGATTGCGGCCAGCATCGCCAACGCCGAGGCTTACGAGCAGGAGCGACGCCGCGCCGAAAGCCTGGCCGAACTGGATCGCGCCAAGACCATCTTCTTCAGCAACGTAAGCCACGAGTTTCGCACGCCGCTGACCCTGATGTTGGCCCCGCTTGAGGACATGCTGGCGCATCGCGCCGGGCTACCGGCGGAAGACGCCATCAATGTGGAAACGACCCATCGCAACGGGATGCGGCTGCTGAAGCTGGTAAACACGCTCCTCGATTTCTCCCGGATCGAGGCCGGCCGGATCACCGCATGCTTTTTCGTCCCTGAACTGGGTGAGTTCACGTTGGAACTGGCCGGTGTTTTTCGTTCGACCATGGATAAGGCGGGCCTGCGCTACGTGGTGGAGTGCGACTGTTCCGATCAAGCTACATTTGTGGACCCGGAGATGTGGGAGAAGATTGTGCTGAACCTCATCTCCAACGCATTTAAATTCACGCTGGCGGGCGAAGTGCGGGTGGACTTCAAATACGTGGACGGGCAAGCGGAACTCGCCATTGCCGACACCGGCGCGGGTATCCCTGAGAGCGAGCTGCCGCGAAATTTCGATCGGTTCCATCGGGTGGAGGGGACCCTCGGGCGCACCCACGAGGGGACGGGAATCGGCCTTGCGCTGGTGAGCGAACTGGCCCGCCTTCACGGCGGCGAGGTCCGGGTGAAGAGCGCGCGCGGGTCGGGATCTGCTTTCATTGTGACCCTTCCCATGGGATGCGACCATCTGCCCGCGGAAAAGATCGCGATTGACGGAGAAGATGCGGCAATGGGGCATGGTTCCACTGCCTTTGTGCAGGAAGCGCTGCGCTGGCTTCCCGAGGCGGCATCTTCAGTGGAAACCATCAGCGATTCATTGCCCGAAGAGGAGATTCCACTGGACCTGGAGGAGGATGGCGGGCGGCTCGGTCGGGCCCGCATCCTGCTTGCCGACGATAACCGGGACATGCAGGAGTATCTCAAGCGGTTGCTTTCGCGCCGATATGAAGTGACAGCGGTCTCCGATGGGGAACAGGCTCTGGAATCGGCCCTCAAGAACACGCCCGACCTTGTTCTTACCGACGTGATGATGCCGCGCATGGACGGCTTTGCGCTTCTTCGTGCGCTGCGTTCCCATCCGCAGACAGTGGCCATCCCCATCGTGATGCTTTCCGCGCGAGCCGGCGAGGGAGCCGAATCGGAGGGTCTGGAAGCGGGAGCGGACGACTACCTGGTGAAGCCATTTACGGCCCGGGAACTTTTGGCGCGGGTGCAGACTCACGTGACCATGCACCGCCTGCGCGTGGAAATGACCGAGCGCGAAAAGGAGTTGCGACGCATCGCAGAGGACGCAGAGCATCGCTATCGCAGCATGCTCGAAAGCATCTCGGAAGCCTTCCTTTTTGTCGATCGGGACTGGGCCATCCGGTACGCCAATCGACAGTTCGGCGCCTTACAGGAATGGATGTGGAGAGCCTGCAGGGGAAGATTCTGTGGGAGTTTCTTGCGGAAGCGGCGGACGGCAATTTTGGACGGGCCTATCGCCAGGCCATGGACGAAGGCAAAACCACGCGCGTGGAAGACTACTACGTGCCCATGAAGAAGTGGTTTACCACGTCAATGCATATCCCTCGGCGGAAGGGCTGTCGATTTTCGTGATGGATATGACGGAGCGCAAGGAGCAGGAACAAAAACTGCTGGTGACGGAAAAGCTGGCCGCCACGGGCCGGCTGGCCGCCACCATCGCGCACGAAATCAATAATCCGCTGGAATCGGTGCTGAACCTGATCTACCTGGCCAGGACTTCACGCGGCGAAGCCGATCAAACGCGCGAGTATTTGACCACGGCGGAACGGGAGATTGCGCGTGTGTCGCACATCGCGCGGCACACGCTCGGCTTTTATCGCGATACGTTGCAGCCTGTGCTGGTTGAATTGCCTCGCCTGGTGGATGAAGTTCTGCAGGTTTACGAGAGCCGTATGCTGGGCGCCGGGATTGAAGTGGTTCGAGATTTCAGACCGGTTCCGGCGGTGAAGGGCCTGCGCGGGGAGTTTCACCAGGTACTCTCCAACGCGCTCTCCAACGCGATTGACGCCATGCCTGGCGGGGGACGCATGGAAATAACATTGCGGGAAGAGCAATCGGGGATTCTCATTCGCATTGCCGACACCGGCAAAGGCATACCCGCGGAGAACCTGTCGCGGGCGGGAGAGCCGTTCTTCACCACCAAGGAGGGCACCGGAACCGGCCTGGGATTATGGATCATCAAGCAATTTGTGAGAGGATGGGGCGGAACAGTGAACGTGACCAGCAGCACGGATAAAAAGAATCACGGGACCGCCATTTCGATCACTTTACCCCGCACTTCGGTCCCAGAAGTACCCGCGTCTGTTACCTCCTCGCAGAGGGTGATGTAACGGCCAAAAGGACCTTATGCTTGGGCCAATTCTGCTCTTTGCCGGTGAATTGCCGCCGGGCAAGCCCCCACTAGCGGATGAAACGCTCGCGCTTCGTGACGGCAAATCCAAAATTATCGCCATGGTCGACCACTGCGAGATGAGCTGGACTGGGTAATTTTTTTTTTTTTGAAATTCGCAGTGGGACCACCATGGCGATAATTTTGGATTTGCCGTCACGAAGCGCGAGCGTTTCATCCGCTAGTGGGGGCTTGCCCGGCGGCAATTCACCGGCAAAGAGCAGAATTGGCCCAAGCATAAGGTCCTTTTGGCCGTTACATCACCCTCTGCGAGGAGGTAACAGACGCGGGTACTTCTGGGACCGAAGTGCGGGGTAAAGTGATCGAAATGGCGGTCCCGTGATTCTTTTTATCCGTGCTGCTGGTCACGTTCACTGTTCCGCCCCATCCTCTCACAAATTGCTTGATGATCCATAATCCCAGGCCGGTTCCGGTGCCCTCCTTGGTGGTGAAGAACGGCTCTCCCGCCCGCGACAGGTTCTCCGCGGGTATGCCTTTGCCGGTGTCGGCAATGCGAATGAGAATCCCCGATTGCTCTTCCCGCAATGTTATTTCCATGCGTCCCCCGCCAGGCATGGCGTCAATCGCGTTGGAGAGCGCGTTGGAGAGTACCTGGTGAAACTCCCCGCGCAGGCCCTTCACCGCCGGAACCGGTCTGAAATCTCGAACCACTTCAATCCCGGCGCCCAGCATACGGCTCTCGTAAACCTGCAGAACTTCATCCACCAGGCGAGGCAATTCAACCAGCACAGGCTGCGACGTATCGCGATAAAAGCCGAGCGTGTGCCGCGCGATGTGCGACACACGCGCAATCTCCCGTTCCGCCGTGGTCAAATACTCGCGCGTTTGATCGGCTTCGCCGCGTGAAGTCCTGGCCAGGTAGATCAGGTTCAGCACCGATTCCAGCGGATTATTGATTTCGTGCGCGATGGTGGCGGCCAGCCGGCCCGTGGCGGCCAGCTTTTCCGTCACCAGCAGTTTTTGTTCCTGCTCCTTGCGCTCGGTCACATCCATCACGAAAATCGACAGCCCTTCCGCCGAGGGATATGCATTGACGTGGAACCACTTCTTCATGGGCACGTAGTAGTCTTCCACGCGCGTGGTTTTGCCTTCGTCCATGGCCTGGCGATAGGCCCGTCCAAAGTTGCCGTCCGCCGCTTCCGCAAGAAACTCCCACAGAATCTTCCCCTGCAGGCTCTCCACATCCATTCCTGTAAGGGCGCCGAACTGTCGATTGGCGTACCGGATGGCCCAGTCCCGATCGACAAAAAGGAAGGCTTCCGAGATGCTTTCGAGCATGCTGCGATAGCGATGCTCTGCGTCCTCTGCGATGCGTCGCAACTCCTTTTCGCGCTCGGTCATTTCCACGCGCAGGCGGTGCATGGTCACGTGAGTCTGCACCCGCGCCAAAAGTTCCCGGGCCGTAAATGGCTTCACCAGGTAGTCGTCCGCTCCCGCTTCCAGACCCTCCGATTCGGCTCCCTCGCCGGCTCGCGCGGAAAGCATCACGATGGGGATGGCCACTGTCTGCGGATGGGAACGCAGCGCACGAAGAAGCGCAAAGCCGTCCATGCGCGGCATCATCACGTCGGTAAGAACAAGGTCGGGCGTGTTCTTGAGGGCCGATTCCAGAGCCTGTTCCCCATCGGAGACCGCTGTCACTTCATATCGGCGCGAAAGCAACCGCTTGAGATACTCCTGCATGTCCCGGTTATCGTCGGCAAGCAGGATGCGGGCCCGACCGAGCCGCCCGCCATCCTCCTCCAGGTCCAGTGGAATCTCCTCTTCGGGCAATGAATCGCTGATGGTTTCCACTGAAGATGCCGCCTCGGGAAGCCAGCGCAGCGCTTCCTGCACAAAGGCAGTGGAACCATGCCCCATTGCCGCATCTTCTCCGTCAATCGCGATCTTTTCCGCGGGCAGATGGTCGCATCCCATGGGAAGGGTCACAATGAAAGCAGATCCCGACCCGCGCGCGCTCTTCACCCGGACCTCGCCGCCGTGAAGGCGGGCCAGTTCGCTCACCAGCGCAAGGCCGATTCCCGTCCCCTCGTGGGTGCGCCCGAGGGTCCCCTCCACCCGATGGAACCGATCGAAAATTCGCGGCAGCTCGCTCTCAGGGATACCCGCGCCGGTGTCGGCAATGGTGAGTTCCGCTTGCCCGTCCACGTATTTGAAGTCCACCCGCACTTCGCCCGCCAGCGTGAATTTAAATGCGTTGGAGATGAGGTTCAGCACAATCTTCTCCCACATCTCCGGGTCCACAAATGTAGCTTGATCGGAACAGTCGCACTCCACCACGTAGCGCAGGCCCGCCTTATCCATGGTCGAACGAAAAACACCGGCCAGTTCCAACGTGAACTCACCCAGATTCAGGCGACGAAAGCATGCGGTGATCCGGCCGGCCTCGATCCGGGAGAAATCGAGGAGCGTGTTTACCAGCTTCAGCAGCCGCATCCCGTTGCGATGGGTCGTTTCCACATTGATGGCGTCTTCCGCCGGTAGCTCGGCGCGATGCGCCAGCATGTCCTCAAGCGGGGCCAACATCAGGGTCAGCGGCGTGCGAAACTCGTGGCTTACGTTGCTGAAGAAGATGGTCTTGGCGCGATCCAGTTCGGCCAGGCTTTCGGCGCGGCGTCGCTCCTGCTCGTAAGCCTCGGCGTTGGCGATGCTGGCCGCAATCTGGCCCGAAAGCATCTTCAGGAAGCCGTGGTAATTATCGTCGGGCAGGCGGAATGGATTCAGCCCGACAATCAGGATGCCGTTATGGGTGGTGTTGCCCACTTGAGAGATGGGCACCACGGCGGCATTTCTTACCCGCTCCTGTTCGTCCCCATGCGCGGTCTCTGGAAAAGGGTGTTCCATGGCCGTGACGATCTTGATCTCGTTGGTTCGGATCGCCTCCGAGATGGGCCACTGGTTTTCTTCGTCGCGGCGGATCACTCGGGGCGCGGCAGGGTCGAATTCAGCCACCCGGGCCGATCCCGAAAGCTCCAAATCGCTCTGGTTTTCCGTGGAGATGTAAATCAAGGCGAAAGCCACGTCGCGGCTGCTTTCAAGGCTTTTTGCCGCTAGCTCACACACCTCGCGATAATTGCGTGCGTCCGCCGTGCGAAAGGCCACATCCCGCAAAGCTGCAATCTGCCGCTGGCTGATAATCCGGTCGGTGTCATCGGTGTTGGCGCAGATAATGCCGCCGGTGCCGCCCTGGTCGTTGGGAACGGGGCTATACGAGAAGGTGTAGTAAGTCTCCTCGCGATAGCCGTTGCGCTCCATCATCAGCATCAGCGACTCGTCGTAGGTGCCCTCGTTGGTGCGCATGGCCGACTCGGCCCGAGGCTCCACCTGGTCCCAAATCTCATGCCACACCAGGTGCGCGGGCCGGCCCAGCGCCTCAGGATGCTTGCCCCCAAGAATGCTGCGGTAGGCGTTATTGTAGAGATTGATCAGGTCATCGCCCCACCACACAAACATGGGCTGGCGGGAGGTGAGCACGATTCGAATGCAGGTCCGCAGGCTCTGCGGCCATTTGTCCACCGGCCCCAGGGGCGTCGCCGCCCAATTCATCTCGCGCATGCGGCGGCCAAGCTCGCCGCCTCCAGCGAACAGTTCACTGGAAGCTGCCGATTCTGGCTCATCCGCCCGTGCGGGCGCAGATGTCAGGGCGGGGGATGGTGGTTCTGAGTATTCCGTCTCCACAATCAGGTCCGGGGAATGGCATGTACCATGCAGATTCTGAGTAGATGCACTTGGTTCTTAAGGGGTTGCATTCGCGGATAGGTAACCGCGTCGGAAGAACCTAGGCCGTTATGTAAGCCTTCACCCCGCCAAAAAAACAGCGTCGCGCACCTGAAAGCAATCCTGTGGAAAACTTCCTGTCAAGCCCCCCGGCCCAAAATGTAACAAAAAACATGCCCGCAATCTGATGAATCCAGATGCGCCCAACAATCTTATGTAAATGCTTCCCTCTCATCAGTTTTAAGTTCTGGAAATGCTACGCTATGAACAGTAGCCAAATGAACGCCCGCGATCCATCGCGGGCGTTTGCATTTTGCCCGGAAGAGAGAACCCCAATCATGCGTGCGCCCGCCACACTCCAGGCCCTCTCCGCGGTCCTCGCACGGATTTTCCGCCCCCAGTCCGCTCCGTCGGAATCGCGCCCGAAAGAGGTACGCAATTCAGTGCACTTTCAGTACGCATCTCACTCAATGCACAGGACATCGTCGTTTTTTTATTGTCGTGTCTACCGGCAGCGTTTCCAGCGCCTGTTCACCTCTTTTGTTCCCACCGGATACTGTTCGAAATCGGACAGCAATTTGGTGCAGGTTGAAAGCATATATGCAAGAATCCAAATGACATCGTCGTTTTTTATTTTTCCGGTTTTTAATGCACTGACAGGTTTTCTTTCGCACGCAACAAGCGTTGAGACACGGAGGCCACAGAATGACAGCCAGCCATGAAGCAAACGAGTTTCGGATGGAAGAAGATTCGATGGGAGAGCTGGAAGTTCCATCGCATCGGCTGTGGGGTGCACAGACGCAGCGGTCCCTTTTAAACTTCGTCATCGGCGTGGAGCGTTTCCGGTGGGGACGGCAATTGATCCGAGCCCTGGGCGTGCTGAAGAAATGCTGCGCTCTCGCCAACGGCGATCTCGGCCAGCTTCCCAAAGAGAAAGTGGATCTGATCGTCCGCGCGGCGCAGGAAGTCATTGACGGCAAATGGGACGAGGAGTTCCCGCTCGTAGTTTTCCAAACCGGTTCGGGCACGCAGACCAACATGAACGCGAACGAGGTGATCGCCAATCGCGCCATTCAGCTTGCCGGTGGCGTGGTTGGTTCCAAAAAGCCGATCCACCCCAACGACGACGTGAATCGCAGCCAATCGTCGAACGATACGTTTCCCACGGCGATGCATATCGCCGCAGTGGAAACGATAGAAGGGCAGTTGACGCCCGCTGTGACCGCGCTGCGCGAGACACTCAACGCCAAGGCGGAGGCGTCCGCCGAAGTGGTGATGATCGGCCGCACGCACCTTCAGGACGCAACCCCGTTGACGGTGGGGCAGATGATGTCGGGCTGGGTGGCGCAGCTCGATGAGTGCATGGCGGCGATCGGCCAGTCGCTGGGGATGCTGTATCCGCTGGCGATCGGCGGAACCGCCGTGGGCACAGGCCTGAACGCGCCCGCACGATTCGGCGAAGAGGCCGCGCGGCGGATCGCGGAAGAGACCGGCAGGCCCTTCGTAACCGCCGCCAACAAGTTTGCCGCGCTTTCCGCGCACGACGGCATGGTTACGGTGAGCGGCTCGCTGCGCACGCTGGCCGGGGCGCTGATGAAGATTGCCAACGACGTGCGCTGGTATTCGAGCGGCCCGAGGGCGGGCATCGGCGAGCTCAAGATTCCGGAGAACGAACCGGGATCGTCGATCATGCCGGGGAAGGTGAACCCCACGCAATGCGAGGCGTTGACCATGGTCGCCGTGCAGGTTTTCGGCAACGATGCCGCGGTGGCGTTCGCCGGCTCGCAGGGCAACTTCCAGCTCAACGTGTACAAGCCGGTGATGCTGCACAACCTGCTGACGTCGGCTGAACTGCTGGCCGATGCCGCAAGCTCCTTCAACGAGCACTGCGCCAAGGGCATCGAGCCGAACGAGGAACGGATCCAGGAGAATCTGGAGAACTCGCTGATGCTGGTGACCGCTCTCAATCCGCACATCGGCTACGAAAAGGCGGCCAAGATTGCGCGGACGGCTTACCTGGAAGACACCAGCCTGAGGGACGCGGCGCTCAAGCTGGGATTCGTGACGGCGGAGCAGTTCGATGACTGGGTGCGGCCGGAAGAGATGACGAAGCCGGCGGAGAAGTGACGGATGGGGCGGGCTGAGGCTCCTATGCGCCTTCAGCCCAGGGCTTTCTTCAGGAGGGCGGCGATCCTTGCTTCTTCAGCGGAGCCAAGCTCCATTAGCGCGTAGGAAGTCGGCCACATGTGGCCGTCGTCGAGTCGCGCCTTGTCGCTGAAGCCGAGGGTCGCGTACCTCGTTTTGAATTTCCGCGCGTCCTGGAAGAAGCAGACCACCTGGCCTTCCTGGTTGGCGTACGCGGGCATTCCGTACCAGAGCTTTGGCGAGAGGGATGGCGCGTTGGCTTTGACGATTGCATGGAGCCGCTCGCCGATGGCGCGATCGGGACCAGCCATCGAGGCAAGCTTCGCCAGCAAGGCGGGCTCCTCGTCCTGCTTCTTGCCGCGGCGCGCCGAGGACTTCATTTCCTGGGCGCGTTCCTGCATCGCGGAGCGTCCTTCGTCAGTGAATACTTTTGCCGCGGTGCTTCCGGCGGAGATTTGCGCGCCCTTCTTTGCGGATTTGTTTCCGGGCGTTCGTAGCCTCCTTACGACCTGGATTCATTCTCGCGCGTGGCCTGTAAGCGGCGCCAGGAAAAGTACGAGATCGCCCAGAGCACACCAGTGAGCGTGGAGGGGACAAACGCGAGCGGGCGATCGCTGATGGAGGCGTGGGCGATGACGGCGGAGACGAGGTTGATGGCAAAGCCGGCATAGGCCCATTCCTTGAGCCGAGCGGGCACGATGGGGAAGAGCAGCACCGCAGCGCCCAACAGCTTGGCCAGGGACAGCTCGAAGCGGAAGGAGCCGTTGGGGAAGCCGAGCCGGGCGAACGCCAGGTAGCCTTGCGGGAGCAACTCGTAGTACGCAGTGAAGCTCATCTCCAGACAGAAGAGCGCGGTGAAGATCCAGAAGAGGATGGGGACGGCCTTGGGGAAGGCGCGGCCGGTTACAAAAGCCGGATTGTGCAGGGCGGATTCCATGGTTTCCTCCTTTGAAGTCTGTGGAACTAGTGAATGTGCGTGGACTGGTACCAGACCGGACCGACGCCGGCGAGAACCAGCAAGCCGAGCACCGCCAGCCCAGCCAGGGTGCGGAAGGCGCCGATTGGCCTGGATGCGGTGGGCATGGCCCATCGTCCGTAAGCGATGAGCGCGGCGACCCCGCCCAGCACCAGAGTGACGGGCAGGAACCAGTGGAATTCCCCGCGGGCGATGTGAAATCCCGCCGCGAGAATCATGATGGTGGCAAGGCCGGCGGCGGCGATGGGCGTGAGCTTGGGTGCGATTCGCGTGATTGCCGGCAAAATCAACCCCAGGCCTCCCAATCCTTCACAAAGGCCAATGAATATGAAGAGCTCTTGCGGCACGGCGGAAAACCAGGCCACCTGGTGGAGCATTCGATTCCATACGGCCGGGTCGTAGGCGAGGACTTTACCAAAGCCGGTGATGCAGAAGATGACTCCCCACAAAACCTGGATGATCCACAGGAGGATATTCAATGTACTGGATGCGGGCGATTGTTTTGAGTTCATTGGATTCGACCTCCTCATTGAATTTCTGAAGTTCCTTGCGAATGCGCGGGCGGCTAGTTGCGCGGCTCCGCGCCGAACTGCTTTGCGTATTCGGCGGTCAGCCGCTTCCATTCGGTCAAGTGCATCGCGTCAGGGCCGGCAATGCGGCCGATGGGTTCGCCGGCCAGCAGCCGATCGAGCACGTCGATGCCGATGTGCCATCCTGCCGCGCCCCAGGAGACGAAGCGGCGATCGATGCTGTGCCATAGGGTGAGGTGCGTGCCGCCGTCGGAGGGCTCGAGTTCCCAGCGGATGTCGTGGAACTCGAGGACACGGGGAGCGTCGGCCCGCGTCACTCTGGTTTCAGAGACGTGCCCCGTTCCCACCCAGGTGAGCTTGACCGTGGCTCCGACGGTGGCCAGGTTGCCGTCGGCCTCAAAGGGCGCCCACTCGCGCAGATGCTCCGGCTGGGTGAGCGCCTGCCAGACTTTTTCCGGCGCGTGGCGCAGATCGCGGACGAGGATGAGCGTCCACTTGTCGGGGCTGGTTTTTTCAACCCGCGCCCCGACGGCAGGTCCCGGCGCGTATGGTGCGAGATGGCTCATGGGTTTCTCCGTTATGCTTTTCCGATCGAAGCGAAGGACTTCCAGGCCTGCAAGGCAGAACTTCAGCCCTGCCAGCGCTTCAGCTGCGTGATCTGAATGAGATTGCCACAGGTATCGTTGACGATCGCGATGGTGGCGTAGCCGACGTCGTTGGGTGGAGTGGGGAATTGTGCTCCCGCTGCCTTGATGCGCTGGTAGTCGGCATCCAGATCCTCGGTAAAGAACATAGCCGCCGTCTGGTTGAGCGCGAAAATGGCCTGCTGGTAAGCCTTGGCGGGGGGATTGTTGTTGAGGGCAAGCTGGAGCTCGGTGCCCTCGGGATCTTCGGCGGAGGCTACGGTGAGCCAGCGATAGGGGCCGTTGCTGTAGTCGGCCTTCTTTTGAAAGCCGAGCACATCGGTGTAAAAACGCAGGGCTTTTTCCTGGTCGTCAACGTAGATGGTGGTGAGTTTGATTTTCATTTCGCTTCTCCTTTGTGGTTTTTGCGGTTGGGATGGTGCCGTTTGCCTGGGGATTTGGTTTTTTTCGGGGCGGGTGGGTCCATGCGGTCGAGGTGCCGCTCAAGGGCATCGACGTGCGCGGACCAGAAACGCCGGAATTGGGCCAGCCACATATCGACCTCCTGGAGCGGTTCCGGCCTGAGCCGGTAAAGACGGCGCTGGGCGTCCACTGTGGATTCAACGAAGCCGGCCTCGCGCAGCACGCGCAGGTGCTTGGACACGGCCGGCTGCGGCATACGGAGCCGGCGCTCGATTTCCCCCACGGTCTGGTGGGACGCGACGAGGAGACTGAGGATGGCGCGGCGATTGGGCTCGGCAATGACTTCGAATACGGATTCCACTCTTCTTATATACCTCAACAGGAATATACGTGTCAAGGCATATAAGAAAATAATTCTCAGGGGGCGTTGGAGCGGGTATGACGGAGAAGTTTACTGAGGTTGCTGCTGCTGTTGTTGCTGCTGCTGGAGCTCGCGCTGGCGCTCCTGCATCTGCTGGAGGCGCTCCTGGGGCGTCATGGGGCGATTGCTGGGCGGCTGCGGATTTGGATTGATGGGCGGGCGGATGACTGGAGGCTGGTAGGGTGGCTCTTCCGGCTCAGGCTGAATATCCTCTTCCACCTCTTGCGGCTGAGTGCGGTTGTTGGTCGCGGGGCCGGAGGGACGGGGGCTGAGCATGACGTGGAGAGGCTCGCCGAGGGCCTCGTCGCCGACGATGAGGACGTTGTAATTGACGCCGCTGAGGAGCTGAGAGAGGACGTCGCGGGACTGTCCGGGGCCGAAATCGCCGAAGACGCGTTCGTCGCCGGAGAGGCCTTCCACTTTGGCGCCGGTCTCAGTGGAGACCTGGTCGAGGATGGAGTTGAGGCTGGAGTTCTCGGCGACGATATGGAGGCCGTGACTATCGAAGGAGACGGCGGGCGGGGAGGGCGGATCATTGGCGGGCCATTTTGGCGGCGGCGGGGCCACAGGCGCGGGAGGGGCAACAGGCTGCACGGACTGGCCCGGGGCGGGCTTCTGGGCGGCGCGATGGTGCACGGTCTTGTGCTGGGGAGTTGGCTCCTGGGGCTGCTGGGCGAAGGACGTTGCGGGCGCGAGCAGCGCAGCGGCGCAAAGGATGGCGGCAAGACGAGCGGTGGCGCAATGCGAGGCCACAGCGGAAACGGGAGCCGGAGATTGGCGATGGAAACGCATCATAGAACCGGAATTCCGGCAGACGGTGAGCAGAGCGCGTCACCCATCTGTGTACTAGACTAACAGTGGCCTGCGAACGCTCACAATGCGGGGAACAGGGAACAGGGAAAAGGAATAGACATCAGAAGAGGGGTATCGATGCGCCTGATGAGAAGCTGGGCCGCGATGGTGATGCTGGGCGGATTACTGGCCATGCCGGCGGCGAGCCATGCCACGAGCTGCACGACGCAGGCGGAGATGAGCGGGCCGGAGCGCGACGCGCTGGCCGGCACGGCGCAGAGGCTGGGAATGGCGGTAATACAGCAGGACATGGCGACGCTGCAGGGCGCATTGTTGCCCGAGGTGACGTCGCAATGGAACGGGATCCGGCAGGCGGTGGAATACAACGCGCCGGTGGTAAAGGGGGGGCAGGTGCAGTTGCGCAGCCTGTACTCGCTGGACGCAACCTCACTGACGGCGCCCCAGGATACGCAATTCTTCTGTTCCAGTGCGAATGGTTCGATGACGGTGACGATCACGCTGCCAGAGTTGCCGCCGGGGCGGTATGCACTGGTCCTGGCAGATGCGACGGGCACGCCGCTGGCGGGGCAGATGGCGTTCATCCTGGGCCTGGAAGGCGGGGGGTGGAAGCTGGGCGGAGTATTTATCCGGCCGGGCATGCTGGAAGGCCACGACGGAGTGTGGTACTGGGACCAGGCGCGGCAGACGGTGCAGGCGGGTGCGCCATGGGCGGCCTATTACTTGTACGAGGCAGCGCGGTACTTGTCGTTGCCGGTGGATATTATTGCGTCGCCGAACCTGGAGAAGCTGGGACAGGAAGAGGCGCAGATCGCCGATTCGCCGCTGAATGCATTTCCTTATAGCGTGACGGCGGGGGACCGAACATGGAAGATTGATTCCATCCGCTTCGACCCGAGCCTGCGGGAGCCGGACCTGGGAGTTACGTATGAGTCGACGGGTGTGACCGATCCTGCGGCGCAGCGGACGGAGGCCACGGCGGTGCTGGGCGCGCTGCTGAAAGCCAAGCCGGAGTTGCGCAAGAGTTTTCATGGAATGTGGGCGTATGCGTTGAATGGGGGAAAGGTGACGCCGGTCATGGAGCTGCCGATGGGGCAGATACCGTAGAAGCAGGGAACAGGGATCAGGGAACAGGGATCAGGGAACAGGGATCAGAAGATCAGAGAACAGGGACAGAGGGACGAAATTGGCGGATGAGGTGGAGTTGATCGATCTGCGGTCGGACACGGTGACGCGGCCTACGCCGGAGATGCGGATGGCGATGGCGGCGGCCGAGGTGGGCGACGACGTGTACGGCGAAGATCCGACGGTGAACCTGCTGGAGCGGCGGGCGGCGGAGATGTTCGGGCGCGAGGCGGGGCTGTTTGTGCCTACGGGGACGATGGGGAACCAGATTGCGCTGCGGCTGCTGACACAGCCGGGGCAGGAGATCGTTTGCGATGCGCGGGCGCACATTCTGGATTGGGAGATGGCGACGGCGGCGGTGTTTTCCGGATGCCTGCTGCGAACAGTGCCAACGCCGGACGGGATTCTGAGCTGGAAAGAGATTGAGCCGGTGATTTATGGCCGGGGGAATTTCCGCGCGGCGACGGGCGCGGTGGAAATTGAAAACACGCACAACATGGCGGGCGGGCGGGTGACGCCGCCGGCGGTGATGGAAGAGATTTGCGCCAAGGCGAAGGACAAGGGACTGGGCGTGCACCTGGATGGCGCGAGGATTTTCAATGCGGCCACGGCGCTGGGCATGGATGTGAAGGCGCTGACGCGCGGGTTCGACACGGTGATGTTCTGCCTTTCGAAGGGACTTTGCGCGCCGATTGGATCGATGCTGGTGGGATCGGCGGAGCGAATGGCGCAGGCGCGGATTTACCGCAAGGCGCTGGGCGGGCGGAATGCGGCAGGTGGGCGTGCTGGCGGCGGCGGGGCTGATTGCTCTGGAAAAGATGCCGCAGCGGCTAGGGGAGGATCATGCCAACGCGAAGCTGTTGGCCGAGGCGCTAGTCGAATATCGAGGGCGTGGAGATCGATCCGGAGACGGTGGAGACTAACATCGTGATTTTCCGCGCGGACGCGGGGCTTTCGGCGACGGAGATTGTGGCGCGGATGAAGGCGCGGGGCGTGCTGATCAGCACGGTGGGGCCGAATGCGATCCGGCTGGTGACGCACAACGACGTGAGCCGGGGGCACTGCATGCGCGCGGCCGAGGTGCTGACGGAGGAGATTGAGTTGATGCAGGGAGTTGGGGCAAGGGAGTAAGAAGCAGGGAACGGGGAACGGGGAACAGGGAACAGGGAACAGGGAACAGGGAACAGGGAACAGGGAACAGGGAACAGGGAACAGGGAACAGTAAAGACGGACCTAGTTGGAAGATGTTTTTATAGAACGTGGGTTGGGCGGGCGGGACGTAGACGAGGCCCAGGCGGGTGATGATCTCCGGCGGCAACTCCTCAAAATAGAGCACAGCGGAACTCGCCTTGACGCGGTTATAGGCGAAGAGTCCGGCGGCTGCGGCCGCGGCGAAAGCCATCAGCGAGAAGAATCGCGGGAGATTGGTAAGGGCGCCGAGCTCGTAGGTTTCCAGCGTGAATCCCAGGATGAAAAGGACGAAGACGAAGCCCCAGAAGATGACTTGGACATTGGTCTTGCCCGGCAGGTAGGAGCAAGTGAAGGGAACCTTGTAAAAGCGGACGAGGCCGAGCTCGACCAGCACCCATCCGGCGAGCGCGAGGAAGGCGAGATGGCGCGCGGCGGGTTGCCACGGGGTGAAGTGGAAGGAGAACGCGGCGGCGATGATCCAGATGGGGGTGACGCCGAAGAGAAGAAGACAGAGCCGAGTTGCGGCGAGGTATTTCGTGGTGGGCCGGAGCTGGGTGACGCGCAGCATCCAGTTAGCGTGAAGCGAGATGGGAAGGGAAAAGACGCCGCGCAGGCCGAGGACCGCAAGCACATCATGAGAAAAGTGGACATGAGGAAGTCGAGGTTGACGGGCTCGGGCGGGGTTTTGAGCTCGCTGCGGATCAACGCCAGGGCCAGCGCGAAGATGACGGACCAGGAGAAGGCGAGGGCAAGGCGATGCTGCCGGCTGCGGGTAATGGAGCGCAGGGAAAAGAGCGCGATGGCGCCGGGAAGGGAGCGGTTGAAGCGGGGAACCCAATGGAAGCCGGCCGCACCAGGGGACGAGGTCGGGCTCTTCCACGATCCTCTTCATGGTGTGGGTGTAGGAAAGGAGCAGGGAAAAGCCGGCGCCGGCGACGACGATACCGAGGGCGATCCAGGCGCGGGTAGCGAGCCATGTGAGTTGCGAAGGCAGGTGGCCGGCTAACTGGTTGAAGAGCGCGACGAACCAGAAAGAAGGCATTCTTGCGACGAGCGTGTGGTTGGCGGCGGCAGTAAAGTCAGGGAACGAGAGGAAGGTGGGGGCGAGGAAGTAAGCGCCGAGGAAGAGAGCAAACGCGACGAGCTGCAGGATTGCGGACAAACGCAGGAAGGCCCGGCGCGGCAGCAGGAGCGCAGTGAGCCCTTGAACGGCGAACACGGCGCAATAAAGAAATGCGCTGCACGCGGCCATGGTGAACCACCAGGCCAGGAGATAGCGGGGAAAACCAGCAAGTCCGGCAAAGGCTCCGGCGAAGGCGAGGCTGGACGCACAGTTGACGCAGACAATGGCGAGGCCGATGAGGCCGGCGGAAGCGGCGAGTTTTGCCAGGAGGATGATTTGCGGGCGAACCGGCAATGGGGCGAGGATCATGACATCGCGGCGATCGGGGAAGATGGAATCCCAGGAGATCACGGTGATGAGCCCGGCAATGAGCATCATGAGCGAAAACTGCGACTGCTGAATGGACAGTTCGGCGGCGGGGGGCGGCGGAAAGAAGAGCATCCCCACGGCGCGCAGCAAGCTGAACATGATAAGGATGCCGGCGAACTGGCCGAGGAAGCGCGGAATGTCGGCTTCGATCGAGAGCGATTCGAGATCGATGACGCGCAGCAGGAATTGTTTGTAAAGGACGCGAAAACCCAGCGGTAGCCGCCGCACCCAGTTCCCGAAGACCCGGCGCGGCGCATCGCGCAGTTTCCGGGAGGCCAAGTCCATGCCGTCCGCAATCGCATCTCCAACGCGCTCATCCATCGATCAACCCCACCATCTGGCGCGCCACAGAGCTTGAGTCCTGTTCAACGGCGAGCTGGGAGAAGATGGCTTCGAGGGTGGGCAGCGCCATGAGCAAGCGAAGTCGCTCGATGGAGTCGTCGGCGACGACTTTGCCGCGATGAAGGATGACGACGCGGTCCGAAATGTGCTCCACGGTGTCGAGTTCATGGGAGCTGAAGAGAACGACTTTGCCGCGGTGTGCCAATTCCTGAATGAGGCTGCGCAGGGTGAGCGCGGAGGCGACGTCGAGGCCAGAGAACGGCTCGTCGAGCAGGATGAGGTCGGGATTGTGCATGAGCGCGGCGGCGATGAGGATCTTTTGCCGCATGCCTTTGGAGTAGCCGGAGATGGAGGCGTGGCGATCGTCGTGGAGCGAGAGAAGGCGCAGGAGGCCATCGATGCGGTCCGAGGTCTGGCGCGGGGGCAGGTCGCGGAGCTGCGCCACCATGGTGAGGTATTCGACGCCGGAGAGATGGTTGTAGAGGTACGGCTCCTCGGGGACGTAACCCGTACGGCGCTTGTAGGCGAAGAGGTCGTCTTCGATGGGTTTGCCCTCAAAGAGGATGTGGCCCGAGGTCATCTCGATGAGGCCGGTAATCATTTTTATGGTGGTAGATTTGCCGGAGCCATTGGGGCCGAGATAGCCGGTGACCTCGCCAGGGCGGGCGGAGAAGCTCACGTCATCGACGGCGGGGATTCCCGAGAAATGCTTGGAGACGCGGCGGAGTTCAAGCATGAATAGACGTCCCTCCGTTGGCACTTGCACCTATGTAGCATTCTGTATATTGCTTGTCAAGCGGCATTCCGCGCCGGCAATCCTGGGGCCGTCATCGCAGAGCTACGACGGCGTCGTCGTCAAGTGTTCCTGGTCTTGGAGGGTTAGACACCGCGGGGCGAGGGAATGTTCCCGGAAATGCGGCAGCTTGCTTGGCTATGCCGGCAGACAGAAGTCCGCATAGACGAAGCCATCGCGGTTGACGATTTCGCCCGGCTGCAGCGCGATGGGCGCGGAGAACATGGGGCCGGCGTAAGCGCAGGAGTGGAATTCGCCGCGTTCGCCGCAGGAGTCGATTCCTTCTGGGAGATCGCGCAGGAACGACGGGTCAAAGTCGCGTCCGGCGAAGGTGGTGTCGAGCTGGCGCGAGTCAACGCAGACGAGTTTTGCGCGCAGGCCGGCGGCGATCATCTCGAGCGCGAGCTGGGGGGTGGGGATCTCCCACAGCGGGAAGAGCGGTTCGAGGCCGGTGGGCGCGAGCTGTTTCTCGCGGTATTCGCGGACGTCGCGCAGGAACAGGTCACCGAAGGCGATCGCATCGATGCGTTCGCAGACGGCGCGCTGGCAGGCTTCCCCCATGCGCTGTTCGTAGATTTCGTTGGAGCATGGCCAAGGCAGGGGAATGATCCAGAGAGGCAACTGCGTGGCATCAGCTTGCGCTTCAAGGATGGAGCAGCGCGTGCCGTGCATGGCCACGCGATCGAATTCTGAATTGACTGTCGTGAGCAGGCCGACGACTTCGATCTCCGGCTGCTGCCTGAGCACGTGAAGCGCCCAGGCACAGTCTTTACCGCTGCTCCAGGAAAGGAGGACGCGTTTCATCGCTAGCTAATCTCGATCACATCGCCGCTCGCAGCTGCCGCGGCTTCGGCGCGCTCCATAAGCTTTTGCGCGGCGTCGAAGAACGCCGTGGCCTGCGGGCTTTTGGGGCCGGCCAAGGTTACGGGCAGGCCGCGATCGCCGCCCTCGCGGATGGCCGGGATCAACTCGATGGAGCCGAGGAACGGCACATTGAATTGTGTAGCCATTCGCTCGGCGCCGCCTCTCGAGAAGATGTCGATCACCTCGTGGCAGTGCGGGCAGGTGAAGTGGCTCATATTCTCGATGATGCCGAGGACTTCGACATTGACCTGGGCAAACATCTCGAGGGCTTTGCGTGCGTCCTGCAGGCTGACGTCGCTGGGCGTGGAGACGACGACGGCGCCGGTTAGCGGCACGGTCTGCACCAGCGAAATGACCACGTCGCCAGTGCCCGGGAGGCAGATCGACGATGAGGTAGTCAAGTTCGCCCCAGTCCACCTGCTGCAAGAACTGGCGGATGATCTGGTGCAACATAGGGCCGCGCATGACCATGGGCTTGTCGCCAGGCGAGATGTAGCCGATGGAGATGGTTTTGATGCCGTGGGTGAGATTGGGAAGGATGACGTTGCCCTCGCCGACGCGCGGCGACTGGCTGGAGCCCATCATGAGGGGAACGTTGGGACCGTAGACATCCGCGTCAATGAGGCCGACGCGCTGGCCCAGCTTTGAGAGCGCGATGGCGAGGTTGACGGCGATGGTGGTCTTGCCCACCCCGCCTTTGCCGGAACCGATGGCGACGATCTTGGAGACGCCCGGTAAAGCGACGGGCTGGGGCATGGCATGAGAATGCGCCATAAGTTTTTCGTAACTCCTTTTCCGATTTGTTTCGTAGCCGCACGGAGCGCGAGGGAGCGCGTTCAGACGGGTGCTGCCCCGCCTATGCGGGGGCTTTGGTGGACAGGCGTTCGTGCTTGCGGCGGGCGGCTTCCTTTTCACGGTGTTCGCGGCGCAGGAGCGCGTCGGCGTAACGGCGTTGTTCGTCGGCGGTGACGGGCTGGAGTTCGGGCACGCGCACGCGGCGTCCGTTCTGGTCAATGGCGACAAAGACGAGATAGGCGCTGGCCACGTGGAGCATGACCTGGGTCTGGGTGTTCTCAACCCACACCTTGACGCCGACTTCCATCGATGTTGAGAATGCGCGATTGACGCTGGACCGGAGCGTGAGCAGGTCGCCGACGTGGACGGGCTGGATGAAGTCGATGTGGTCCATGGCGGCGGTGACCACGTGAGCGCGCGAGTGGCGATAGGCGGCCATGGCGCCGACGAGGTCAATGAAATGCATGAGGCGGCCGCCGAGCAGGTTGCCCAGGATGTTGGCGTCGTTGGGCAACACAATCTCATTCATCTCCGACTGCGAGTCGGATACGAGGCGCGCGGGCGCGGAAAGGGCATCGGTCGAACTCATGTGCTGATTACTCCGATCCAGACTGAAAAGGCAACATGAAAAGCTCCGCTCCAGCTACAATGGTGAAGAGAGCCGAACAAGCCGGGGGGAGACACTATTCCAGTTTCGGCAATCCACTCAAATAACGCAAATCCCGCCACGGGTATCCTGAAGCTTTCTCGAAGCACATGAGCACCATGGACAAAATCGCAGGTTTAAAAGAGATTCTCGCCCTGGATCCGAATAGCAGCTTTGCCCGTTACGGGATTGCCGTGGAATTGGCCAACCGCGGCGAGACCGATGCGGCGGTTGCGGAGTTTAACCAACTTCTGGAGAAATTTCCGGACTATACGGCAGGATATTTCATGGCGGCGCAGACGCTCTCAAAGGCGGGACGCACCGGGGAAGCCATCGAACGCCTGAAGGCGGGCATCAATTGCGCCGCGCGCACGGGGAACCGCCATGCCCTGAGCGAGATGCAAGGCATGCTGGACGAGCTGGAGAGTTGACAAAGTCCTCATGGCAAAGCGGTTGATGCGACGTTACAGAGGGCGTCCGCCTGGCGTATTTGTGCTCTCTTTTTTAACAACAGCGCATCTATAATGTTGATATGCCGAAGTATTCAATCGTTGTTCCCTTCCACAATGAAGAAGAGAACGTTACTGCTCTCTACGCACGCCTGAAGCAGGTGATGGAGCAGGTTGGCGATAGTTTTGAGCTAGTGCTGGTGGACGACGGTTCGAGCGACCGCACCTACAAGTTGCTGGAAGAGATTGCCGCGGTGGACAGCCGGGTGCTGGTGGTCAAGCTGCGGCGGAATTTTGGGCAGACGCCGGCGCTGGCCGCGGGCTTCGACCACGCCTCGGGCGAGTTCATCCTGTCGATGGACGGCGACCTGCAGCATGACCCCAACGACATCCCTAATTTCCTGGAGAAGCTGGAAGAGGGCTACGACGTGGTTTCCGGCTGGCGGGAAAAGCGCATCGACAACTTTGTAATGCGGCGTGTCCCTTCGCGCATCGCCAACTGGCTAATGGCGAAGCTCTCCGGCGTGAACATTCACGACTTCGGCACCACGTTCAAGGCGTACCGGCACGAGGTGATCCAGAACGTGCCGCTGTACGGCGAGATGCACCGGTTCATTCCGGCGCTGGCAAGCTGGTACGGTGCGTCGATCTGCGAAATTCCCATCAAAAACATAAACCGGGAGAAGGGCAAGAGCCACTACGGCATCGGGCGCACGTTCCGTGTGTTCTTCGATCTGCTCACGATCCGGTTCCTGCTCAAGTACCTGGGACGGCCGCTGCATTTCTTCGGGGGCTTCGGCGCGCTGGGTATCATGGCGGGCAGCTTGATCTCCGCTGTGCTGCTGGGGATGAAGATCTTCAATCCGCACCTGAACGTGATGGACCAGCACGGGCCATTGTTCGTGATTGCGGGCGTGCTGATAGTGGCCGGCGTGCAATTGCTGGCCCTGGGATTGCTGGGCGAGCTGCAGGTGCGGCACTACTACAGCACCCAGCACCACACGCCCTACACCATTGACCGGCTGGTGCGGCTGCGCACGCCGGAAGAGCCGAGCATGCTGAACGACAGGGAGTAAAACAGCAGGGAAAAGGGAGCAGGGAAAAGGGAGCAGGGAACAGGGAGTAGAAGGCGACGGCCCCGCGCAGAGTGAGTCTGCGCGGGGCCTTTAGCTTTTGAAATCGATGCTGTTTAGAGTGCCGGAAGTTGCTCGCTGCCTTCTACTCCCTATTCCCTACTCCCTATTCCCTGTATTGCAGTATCCTTGCCTGTTATGAAAGCTATCGAGATTCGCGAGACCGGTGGGCCGGAGGTTCTGGTGCTGGCCGAGTTGCCCATACCCGAGCCTGGCCCCGGCCAGTTGCTAATTCGCGTAGAAGCCATCGGGATGAACTTCATCGAAATCTACTTCCGCAAGGGCCAGTACAAGTCCACGCTGCCAATGGTGCCGGGAAGCGAGGCGGCGGGCACGGTGGAAGAATGCGGGCCCGGCGTGAACCACTTCAAGCCCGGCGACCTGGTGGCATCCACCGCGGTGCTGGGCAGCTATGCCGAATACGCCCTTGTTCCCGCGGCGCAACTGGTGAAGGTGCCCGCGAAGCTGACTCCGGAGCAGGCTGCGGCCTCAATGCTGCAGGGCATGACGGCGCACTACCTGGCATACTCCACGCACCCGCTCAAGGCGGGCGAAACATGCCTGATCCACGCCGGTGCCGGCGGGGTGGGCCTGCTGCTGACGCAGATGGCTGCGCGCCTGGGCGCGCGCGTCATCACCACCGTCTCAACCAAAGAAAAGGCTAATCTTTCGCGCGAGGCGGGCGCGGCGGACACGATTCTTTACAGCGAGAAAGATTTCGTGGCCGAAGTGAAGCGGCTTACCGGCGGCAAGGGCGTGGACGTGGTCTACGATTCAGTGGGCAAGACGACGTTCGAAGGCAGCCTGAACTGCCTGCGCCCGCGCGGCCTGCTCGCGCTCTTCGGCGGATCGTCCGGCGCCGTGCCTCCGTTTGACCTGATCCAGTTGAGCAGCAAAGGCTCGCTGTTCGTAACACGGCCCACGCTCTGGCACTATGTGGCCACGCGCGAGGAACTGGAATGGCGCGCGGGCGAGGTGTTGGGGTGGGTGGCCGACGGCACCATCAAGCTGCGCATGGAGCACGTCTACTCGCTGACCGAAGCGGGCAGAGCACAGGCCGATATGGAAGCCCGGAAGACTACGGGGAAAGTTTTGCTGGAGCCGTAAAAGCAGCCATTAGCCTTTAGCTTTTAGCTGTTCGCTTGTTTGTCCGCACGTGAGCAGCCGCCATTCGCGGGAGTCTCGATGAGAATGGAATACAAATCGTCGTTTCCGATTGGAACGAGGGTGCGGATTGCGTCGCGGGAATCTGGCGCGAGGAGCGATTGGAGCTAGAAACGGAAGCTAAAAGCTAAGAGCTAGAAGCTAGAAGCTCAGGAAGTCGCAATGACAACCATCTCCATTGCCCCCACCGACCGCGTCTTCGTCCTAACCGGCGCCGGCATCAGCGCGGAGAGCGGGCTGCCCACGTTTCGCGCGTCGGACGGGCTGTGGGCAGGACATCGTGTGGAGGACGTGTGCACGCCGGAAGCTCTTGAGGAGAATCCGGCGATGGTATGGGAGTTTTACTCCAAGCGTCGCGCCGATTGCCTGAAGGCGCAGCCGAATCCGGCGCATTTCGCGCTGGCGGAGCTGGAGGCGAAGCTCGGCGGCCGATTTTTTCTGTGCACGCAGAATGTGGATGACCTGCACGAGCGCGCGGGCTCGCGCCGCCTCATCCACATGCACGGCGAACTATATCGGTCGCGCTGCGAGGCGGCGTGCGGCCGCCCTCCGGTTGAGGATCGCGCCGTTTACCGCAGCCTGGAGGAGGTTGCTTGTTGCGCGTGCGGAGCGCGGCTGCGGCCGCACATTGTCTTCTTCGGCGAAATGCCCCTCGAGATGAGCCGCATTCAGGACGAAATCTCCCGTTCCAGTCTCATGTTGGTTATCGGAACCTCCGGTTCTGTGTATCCCGCGGCCAGCTTTGTGAATTGGGCCCGCCACGCCGGCGCGAGCACCATCTACGTGGGCCCGGAGCGGCCCCTCAACGCCGCGTCGTTCACCAGCATCGTCCAAGGCAATGCCGGCGAAGTGCTGCCGGAACTCTTCGACGTGCAGGCCATCTGACGCAACTGCCGGCCGAGCGCCTAAAATGGAACTTGAGATCGAATCCCCGAGGGGTACTGCGTATGCCGTTGAGTGGAGAAGCAATCCGGTTGATGAACTACATTGACGACGTGTCCGTGACGCTGCGGCGCATGCTGGCGTTTATCCCCACGCTGAGCGTGGAAGAGCGCGCGCGGATCAGCGAACATCTGCGTCACAGCAAGCCGCGCGTTGAGGATGTTGTGGAAGCGCTGGAAGCGGAATAGACGAGGGAAGGGGCGGCCGCTTTCCCTTCTTGCCTTCATTGCGGAGTTGATACACTCAGCGCGTGACCTCCCTCATCGTGAATGCAGACGATTTCGGGCTGACCGCGGGAGTCAACCGCGCCATCCTGGAACTGCATCGTGCGGGCGCATTGACCAGCGCCACGCTGATGGCGCGCGCCGTGGCGGCGGATGAGGCGATTGCCATGGCCCGGGAGACGCCCACCCTGGGCGTGGGATGCCACGTGGTGCTGGTCGATGGCGAAGCGGTGCTCGAATCCGCAAAGCTATCCACGCTGGTTCCCGCGCGCGACGTGTGCTTTCGCCCGGCACTGGGCGCATTTGTGAGGGACCTGTTCACGGGCGGAATTGACGAAGACGAAATCGAGGCCGAAGCGCGCGCCCAGATCGCATCCCTGCAAACCCGGGGCGTGATGCTTACCCATGTGGACACTCACAAACATACGCACATGTTTCCAGCGGTGCTGCGGCCACTGCTGCGGGCGGCGCGCGGGTGCGGCATTCTGGCAGTGCGCAATCCTTTTGAGCCGGCCTGGAGCGTGCGCGCAACTCCTGGTGCGGCCCTGTTGCGGCGGGCGCAGGTGCACATGCTGCGCCGTTTCGAGCCGGGGTTCCACCGCATCGTGGCCGAGGAGGGGTTTGCCACCACTGGGGGCGCGCTTGGCGTGCTGGCCACGGGAATGCTGAACGGGCGCATCATCGAGTCGTTGCTGGAGCGCGTCCCCAGCGGCACATGGGAACTGGTTACGCATCCCGGCTACAATGACGCCGCGCTTGCAAATTTCCGCACCCGCCTGCGCGAGTCGCGGGAGGTGGAAATGCGCGCGCTGGAGCGGCTCCGCGAGCGCCCGGAGATCGAGCTCATCTCCTTTCGCGACCTGCGGCGCGCCGGCGAGGGTGCTTAAGGAAGCATTGGCGGCGAACTTTGCGCTTCGCATGCTCCCGGCGTGATCGCCGCCGCCGCAGAATTCGCCCCCATCCTATAGTGTTCCGGATCACTGCAAAGCCAGCCGGTCGCGATAGATAGTCGCATCGTGGTGTGCTCCCTGGCGCATGCGGACTTTATGACTGACCTGAGTGACCGGAGCCGGCGGAACTTTTTCACGCAGTGCCTTGCAGGCGCTGTGGCTTGCGGAACAGGCGCCGCTCTGCGTGCTCCGGCGCAGCCGGCGCCAGGCCCAAAATCCCGCGTGGTGGTCGCACGCGATCCCGATCTTCGCGGTGCGGACGCAGTCATCGATTCGAATCGTTTGCAGGCTCTGCTCGACCGTGCCGTGCTTGCACTCTTCAGCGGCGTCCCTGCCGCGGCTATAACCAAAGAGAAAATCCTTGCAGCGTGGCTCCGCGTTGCAGGCCCTCGTGACACCGTCGGTTTGAAGGTGAATACGCTTGGCGGCCGGGGCATCTCCACCCATGTCGATCTGGTCGCCGCGGTCTGCGATCGGCTGCAGCAGGTCGGCGTCAATCCAGCCAACATCGTTGTTTGGGATCGCGACACGGAGGAAATGGAACGCGCCGGCTTCCGCATCGCCATCGGCGGCAACCGCGTGCAATGCTATGGGACCGATCGCGCAGGTTACGAGGACGACCTTTCGGTGTGGGGAAACGTGGGCAGTCGGCTCTCCAGAATCCTCACCCGATCGACCACCGTTCTGATCAATCTGCCCGTGCTCAAGGACCATGACGGCGCCGGCGTGACCATCGCGCTCAAGAACATGTACGGCGCGATTCACAACCCCAACAAGTATCACCCCAATGGCTGCGATCCGTATGTCGCCGACCTGAACATGCTGCCGGAGATTCGCTCGCGAATGAAGCTGGTGATCTGCGATGCAACCACAGCAATGTATGAGGGCGGCCCCGCATTCAAGCCCGAGCACAGTTGGAATGCCAACAGCCTCATCCTTTCTCAGGATCCAGTCGGGCTGGACTTCACCGGCTGGCAAATGATCGAGCGCAAGCGAGCGGAAATGGGCTTGAAGACGCTCGAAGCCGAGACGCGCGCGCCTCACTACATCGCCACCGCGGCCGACGCCGATCATCGGTTGGGCAATAACCGGGCTGGCCAGATCACAGTCATCGAAACATGACTGACGCCGGGAGGTGCAGGATGCAACCGAGTTCCTCCGCCACTGAAAAAGCGATGGGAACACCAATGAATCGCCGCCGATTCCTGCAGTGTGCGCTGGTTTCCGGAACTGCACTCGGCGCCGGGGAACTGGCGGCAACGGCAGCCGCCATGCCCGCTGCATCCGGCGCGGCGGCACTGAATGACGCACAATT
>CAWBIG010000280.1:0-3804 GCA_963788435.1 uncultured Acidobacteriota bacterium
AGCGGAGTCCGCTGTGGAATCTGGTGCATGTTTTGGTGCATGTTCGCACCGGAATTCCGTTCATTTTACTGCATTGCACTGCAATCTTGATCGATGACGTATGTGTTGCATATAAAAGAGATATGCATATTTTTGCGCGAACGTGCGACAAACTGCAAAATCCGAAAAATCAGACTCAAAATCCGCCGGCCCTTGCGGCCATGGGGGTTCGACCCCCCCTCCCGGCACCAGAGCTGAATATATTTAGAATCATACGGTTATAGATTGCCGGAAACCTTCATGCCTAAAATTGCGCCTAGACTGTGCCTGATTTTCCCTTATAGGCATCAGTTTATGCAGCTTTCGGCACAATTCCGTCTTGATGATCCTTCACTCCACTTCAAAATATCCGCCCTTTCTCCGCCTATGCAGTTATTTGTTTTTAAGTTTCCAAGCTCCGGGCCTCCTCCCCATTTGTTGTCGCCTGCAAAAGCTGTCGGCGCAACATTCTGGCTCCCATAACCAAGCCAGATGCCCTACTGAGCATCGTCGCTGGCAATCTCACTTCGGTTTGCGGACGGCCTTTTAGGCGGGTTTCATCATGATTTCGCCGTCACTTGAAGCGCGCCTTGGCAGCAAACCAAATCGCGAGCATACCCACGTACCGCCATTATCCCAACTGGTCGCTCGCAAATATCGCGTGGATGGCGTTGGTAAGCATTACTTAACCGCTTCAAGATTAAGGCTGACCAGGCGACCGTCTTCCTTGTGCATGTGGGGCAGGTAGGCCTGCGAATAGTCGTCAACGGAGCGATGCTCGGTGTTGTGCCAATCCCAGCGGTGGACCTCTCGAAAGCCCGAGGCAAGCAAGTCGCGGCGCAGATAGTTCTCATCGAAGATCATCTTGTGATAATCGTACGGATCGCGCTGCCCGCCGGCAATC
Organism: uncultured Acidobacteriota bacterium; assembly: GCA_963788435.1. Taxonomy (GTDB): domain Bacteria; phylum Acidobacteriota; class Terriglobia; order Terriglobales; family Acidobacteriaceae; genus Telmatobacter. The sequence goes on from CAWBIG010000280.1 coordinate 923, forward strand.
AACCCAATCAGGCCGTCCTCCAGCCCGTGCTGGTAATAAAGCGCAGCGCATGCGGCAAAGTCGGGGACGGCCAGCCGGAGGATCCCACATGGATCTCACAAGTCATCCACGTTGATTGCCTCTATTCGGTGGTTCAAGGCGGGATGTGTCGCGAACAGCTCCAAGATTTCATCCCGATGCATGGGAGCCTGAATATGACGGGTGGACTCTCAAATCATGGTTATCGCCAATGCGCGAATCGAAGTCAGGGAGCCAGGTCTCTGAGTTCTGGACGAATTACCGCCGATGCAGAAGTTTGGAAGTTTTGCTCATTCGGTTCTCTGCAGGTACTTCTGCAGCCAGGCGATGGAGCGGGTTAGCTCGTCTCGCCGGTGTTCGCGCTTGACGAAGCCGTGCCCCTCGTCGGGGTAGAAGACCGCGTCCACGGTGCGGCCTTCCGCCTTCAGAGTGCTGATCACTTGCGCGGCTTCTTCGCGAGGAACGCGAATATCGTTCTCGCCTTGGAGGACCAGCAGCGGCGCGGTTTCATTGCGAATGTACTGGAGTGGCGAACTGGCTTCATACACGGCGCGGTCCTTGACCGGGTCGCCGAGGAGGCTTTTTTCGTATTCCTGGAGGCGCGGATCTTCGTGCTCCAGCATGCTGAGCCAGTTCAGGATGCCGTACTCATCCACTGCGGCCGTCCACACGCCTGGGGTCTTGCCGATCGCCATCAGCGTCATGTAACCGCCGTAGGATCCGCCCCAGATTCCCACGTGCCGCGGATTGATGAAGCCGGTGGCCTTGAGGAGTTCGACACCTGCGATCTCGTCTTTCAGATCGCCGCCGCCAAGATCCTTGTAGTTGGCATTCTGGAAGTCCATGCCGTAGCCGGTGGAACCGCGCACGTTGGGCGCGATTACGACAAATCCACGGGAAGCCAGTAATTCGGCGCGGTCGTTAAAATCGTCAACGGTCTGCCCGGTGGGTCCGCCATGCGGAATGACCACCGCCGCGGCCGAGCCATCTCGCTTGAGATTGAAGGGGACCACGACGAAGGCGGAAATCAGGCGGCCATCGAAGCTGGGATACACCACGAGCTGCGACTTGGGCAGGGCTATATGTTGCAGCGATTCGTTGGCGTTGTGGGTAATCTGCGTCAGCCGGTCATGGGCGTCCAGCCGGTATAGCTCCTGGGGGTGGCTGGAATCCTCGTGCGATAGAAGCATGGAGCCATCGGGAAGAAAGGGCGTGGGAGATCCTGCGGGAATGTTTAACCCAGGGGGCACACCGCGATCGGACTGTTTGAGGGTCTTCAAGTCAAGGAACTGTGTGGAGACGCGGCCATCCGCGTTCCGATAGATCACCGCACTATTGCCGTCCGGCGTAAAAGTGACTCCATTGGCCGACCATTGTGTATCGGTGAGCCAGCGCAACTTCCTGGTGGCGAGATCGAGCAGGGCTACATTCTCATAACCGCCCTTGGCGTTGGAGGTAACCAGCAGGGTGCGGCCGTCGCGGCTCACTTCGGCCACGTTAATCAGTTGTTTCCCGGTGTGCTCTAAGAGCTGCTCCGCGTCACCGCTGGCCACGTTCACGCGATAGATCTCTGAGTTATCGATTCCGATGGAGCGGGTGGCGTAGATAAACCGGCCATCGGGGCTCCATGCACGCTCCGTCCAGGATGCTTTGGGATCGGCTTCGTGGGTGAGCAGGCGAATCTCCCCGCCGGGCCAGTCCATCACGGCGAGGTTCGTTGCCGGAGCGGTTTTTTGCTTCACGCCGATAGCCAGCAGCTTGCCGTCGGGCGAGAACCCCCCAACGGTTTCGCTCACATCCGGGGTATTGGTCAGATTGCGAGGTTCGCCGCCGGCGGCGGGAACCACATAGATGTCGTAGTATTCGTTTCCGCCGCGATCCTGTCCATATACAACGGCGCTGTCGTCATGGGTAAAGCGGGGGCGCGACTGGCGGTCGTTATTGGTGACCAGTTGCTGAGCTCCGGTACCATCCACGTTCATGATCCACAGATTGGGGCGCCCGGACTTGTCGCTGATGCAAACAAGCTTGCGACCGTCGTTGGAGAGTGAAACTCCGCCCGTGGAAGTGGTTGTCAGCACTGCCTCGACCGGCAGAGGAGTCGATGTGTGCCCACTCTCCGAGGTGACGGCCTGGGGATCGGTTGGCTTGCGGTCGGAAGGGCCATCAGCGTATGCACCGAAAGAAGCGAAGGCGATAGCCCAGCAGAATAGAAGAGGTTTGCGCATTTCTTACCTCGGGGAAAAAGAATGCACCCACTTTACCAAATCGTTCCCTACCGAGCGGGGAATTCGGATGCGATCGCGTCGAGAGCTGAATTCCTCTACCTGAGCGAAACGATCAAGCCAGCACGAATGATTCCGATGCTCCATTTCAAAGGGCCTTTCGCCTGTTCGTGCGCGGCACCGCGTCAAATCCTGATCCGGCTTCCCAAGGGGAAGAGTAGGCCATTCGACAATTACCGTCGCGTCAGGTGCAAGATATGAAAGGATTCCCGTAAGAAATCCAGGACGAGCCTTTGATTGAAATATCTTCAAAGCCGGTTGATCCATGCCCTATTCGGCCCTCGTTTTCGGGCGAGCGATTCATGCTCTTCCTACCGGTATTCCTGATGATGACCTGCGGCAGTGCGATCATTTTTTTCTCTTCGCCGATACTAAGTGGGGAATTCAGACGGCGGCGCTGGTGCTTTACACTTCCGCTATTATTATCTATACCTTCAGCGCAAACCGAGGTATGCCGCGCTACCTCTTTCGGTGTCCCATTGTCCGAGAGGAATTGCCCCGATTGGCTAGGCGCCACGTCGCGTTCTCTATTGTTCTGGTAGGTCTCCTGACAGCGGCGCTGCTCTTACGCCAATATTC